>CALFML010000059.1 GCA_937879845.1 uncultured Myxococcales bacterium | reverse complement strand
GGTGCGCATCGGACCGCTGACGCTCAAGAACCGCACGATTCGCGCCGCCGCGTTCGAAGGGATGTGCCCCGGACAGCGGCCGTCGGCCGAGCTCCTGGCGTACCATGCCGCGGTGGCGGCCGGCGGCGTGGGCATGACCACGCTGGCCTACGCTGCGGTGGCGCGCGGCGGGTTGACGTTTTTGCACCAGCTGTGGCTGCGCCCGGAAATAATCGACGAGCTGCGCCAGGTGACGGACGCCGTACACGCCGCGGGAGCGCGCGTCAGCGTGCAGCTTGGCCACGGCGGCAACATGTCGCGCCAGGCGGTCACGGGAGCGCGCGGCCTATCCCCGTCCGGGAAGTTCAACCTCTACGGCCCCACCTGGCCGCGGGCGATGGACAAGGAAGACGTACGCCGCGTGGTGGCGGCGTTCGGCGATGCCGTGCGGGTCGCCGCCGCCGGCGGATTCGACGCGGTGGAACTGCATGCCGGACACGGCTACCTGATCAGCCAGTTCCTATCGCCCTATACCAACCACCGCCGGGATGAATACGGCGGCTCGCTGCCAAACCGCCAGCGCCTGCTGCGCGAGGTGTTGGAAGAAGTGCTGTGCGCCGCCGCGGGCCGCCTCGCCGTGCTCGTAAAGATGAACCTGTCCGATGGGTTCAAAGGCGGTCAGACGCTCGAAGATGCGGTTGCGATCGGGCGCACCCTGCAGCAGGACGGGGCGCACGCGCTGGTGTTGTCCGGCGGCTTTGTCAGCCGCACGCCGATGTACATCATGCGCGGGGCGATGCCCACCGGCGTAATGGGAGCGCTCATGCCGGGCCTGCTCGGCGCGCTGGTCAAGCGCTTCGGCCGCGCGCTCATCCGCAGCGAGCCGTACGCCGACACCTATTTTCTACAGGACGCCAAGGTGCTCCGGCGCGAGCTCACCCTGCCGCTTGTGTACATCGGCGGCGCGGCGTCCCGTGCCGCGATCGACCAGGTGCTCGGGGAAGGGTTCGACGCGGTAGCCATGGCCCGCGCGCTCATCCGCGAGCCGGCGTTCGTCCACCGCATGCAGCGCGAACAGCACGCCGATGCGCACTGCGATCACTGCAACTACTGCGCGGCGCGCATCTACACCTCACAGATGGCCTGCTGGCAGCGCGAGCCCCCGCCGCAACCGCTGTTACAACTTCTGGATACGCGCGGCCGCCCCTGAACCCGCCGCGCGCCCGTCCGCCGAGCCGGCCGCGTTATCCGATCAGCTTGACGATGGCCTCACGGCTGGCGATCCCCACCAGCTGACCGCGCGGGGCGCCGCCGCGGAACGCCAGCAGGGTGGGCACGGCGCGAATGCCGTAGCGCATCGCGGTGCGCGGCGCCTCATCGATATCCACGCTGAAGACGCGGCAGCGGCCTTTGACCTCGTCGGCCACCCGCTCGACGATCGGGGCCAGCGCCCGGCATGGAGGGCAGCTCTTGGTGCCGAACTTGATAAGCACGGGCTCTGTGGACTGCAGGACCAGCTCATCAAAGCGCACGTCGTCTACTGGGATGATGTTGGTGCTCATTTTCAGGCTCCCTTTCTGCTCTCCGGCTACAAGACTCGTCATCGCCGCGGAGCATGCACGCCCGCAGCGCGGCTTTGGCCCGGTGCATGAGGACATCCACATAACCGCGCGAGATCCCCAGCACCTCCGCCACGTCTTCCCCCGGCCGCTCATCTAAGAGCCGGAGGAGGACCACGGAGCGCTGGATCTCGCACAGCTCCGCCACGCAGGCCTGGAGCCGCCGGTGCGCCTGCGAGCGGACCAGGAGCTCATCGGCCGCCAGCAGCTCGCTTGGGGCGCGCTCGGCGCTCGGCTCATGCGGCCGGGCCACGGCGTGACGCCGGCGCCGATTCCGCGCCGCGTTGCGGGTGATGCCGGCGAGCAGCGGTCCCCACTCGGCGGCCGGTGCCGCAAGCTCGCCCAGCCGCTGCATCCGCAAGAACGTACAGAGTGCGTCTTGCACGCACTCCAAGGCGTCCTGCGCGCTCAGCCCCTCACGCGCCGCCGTGCGAACCAGCATCGCCCGCTCGCTGCGCACCACCGCGGTCAGCTCATGCGATAAGAAATCCTCTGCTTCAAGCGTTGCCACGCGGAGAAAGGTCCTGACTGCGGCGGATCTTACAAGAAAAACTCACCCGCCGCGCATCCCGTCGCCAGCGCCCTTGGTAAAGCGCTGCGCCGTGGCCGGAGCGCGCGCTCAGCCTGGGGCCGGCGCCGTCTTGCCCGCCCAAGCGATGATCTTTTCCGCCAGGTAGTCGCCGCGATCTTCTTGGACGAAGTGGCCGCCCCAGAAGCGCTCATGCGGCTGGCCTTGGCAGCCCGGAACATGCCGCTGCAGCGGCACATCGGCGCGCCCGAGGATCGGATCATTTTTTCCAAACAGCGTCAGCACCGGCTTCTGCCACTGCCCCAAGACCGCCCAGGCGCGGCGGTTGTCGGGCACCGCGACATTGTCCTCCTCCACCGGGACGAGGGCCGGAAACACCCGCGCCCCCGCCATATAAGCCGACGAAGGAAACGGCGCATCGTAGGCCGCGCGAACCTCCGGCGTCAGCTTGGTCACGCAGCCGGAGGCGATGATCCGGCCGATCGGAAACACCGGGGAGAAGCGCGCAAACGCCCGCCACAGCCGAAACGCCGCCGGCGCCTTGCGGTCTGCAGTCGGAAGAAAACCGTTGGCCACCACGATGCGGCTCATCCGCTCCGGATGCTCCGCCGCCACCCGCAAGCCGATAAGCGATCCCCAGTCCTGGCATACGAGGATGATCTCGCGCAGCGAAAGCTGTTCGATCAGCGCCACGATCCAGGCCACGTGCCGCGCGTACGTGTAGTCGCCAGGCTCCGCCGGCTTGTCGGACTTGCCGAAGCCGATGAGATCCGGCGCGATGGCGCGGAACCCGGCGGCGGCGAGCGGCGGGATCATCTTGCGGTACAGGTAGCTCCAGCTCGGCTCCCCATGCAGCAGCAACACGACCTGTCCGGACTCCGGTCCTTCGTCGACATAGTGCATCCGCAGGCCGGGCTCCACCTCCTTGTACTTGGGAGCGAAAGGGTACCCGGGCAAGTTGGCGAACCGCTCATCTGGAGTACGAAGGACGCGCATGGCGGGGATTGTAACCGGGCGCCAGCTCGCCGGTTATTTTTGTTAGTCTACTTAGATGGAGACGCTCGACCCGTCTGCAGATTTCGGCCGCGTGCGCTTTTCACCGCCTTGCCTGCTCGATCCCTATCCGCTGTATAGGAGCCTGCGCCTGAAGCCGGGGCTAGTCTTTAGTCCGGCGCTTGGGATGTGGCTCGTCAGCCGCTACCAGGATGTCGTATCGGTGCTGCGGGCGCCGGCGCAGTTTAGCTCGCAGCAGATCCTGCGGCCGACCGGGGAACGACCTCCGGAGGTGCAGGCGCTGCTCGATGCGAACGGGTATTCGCCGCAGCTGCCGCTGCTCGGCGATGATCCGCCAAACCATGGGCGGCTGCGCAGCCTGGTCGGCAAGACGTTCACGCCCCAGCGGGTGGCGGCGCTAGAGCCGCGCATCCGTACCTGGATCGCCGAGCGGCTCGGCGGCTTTTCCCGCACCGCGGAGCCGATCGCGCAGCTTGCCATCCCGCTGCCGATGCGGGTCATGTGCGAGCTTATCGGCGTGCCCGAGGCCGATCTCCCGCGGGTAAAAGAGTTCGGTGAAGCCTCGGCGCTGTTTCAGAGCGGCCGCCTGCCCACAGAGGCGCTTTTGGCCTGCGCCCAGAAGGTGATCGATTACCGTCACTATGTCCGGGCGCTGGTCGCGGCAAAAAAGGAGCGCGGCGGCCCAGACCTTATAAGCGCCCTCCTCGCCGCGCATGCGCAGGAGCCCGGCGGCTCGACGCTCAGCGCCGAAGAGGTCATGGGGCTGTGCGTCCTTTTTATCTTTGCCGGCCATCAGACTACGACCGCGCTCATCGCCAACGCGCTGCTGCACCTCATACGCCGCCCCGCGCTGTGGCAGGCGCTGGGCGATGACGCAGCGCTGCGGGCGCGCGCCGTCGAAGAGGTGCTGCGCTTCGATGCCCCGGTGCAGGCCATGGTGCGGACGACGACCACGGCGGTGCGGCTGGCCGAGACCGAGCTGCCGGCGCAGGCCCGGCTGCTCGTGCTGTTTGCCGCGGCCAATCACGATGAACAGGTCTTTGCCGCGCCCGAGGAGTTCGATGTCGATCGCAAAAACGCCGATGAGCAGCTGTCGTTCGGCCGCGGCATCCACTTCTGTGCCGGGGCGGCGCTGGCGCGGCTGGAGGCGCGGCTCGTGCTGGAGGCGCTGAGCAAGCGCTTCCCCGGCGCCCGGCTGGCCGCGGACGCGCCGCTGGAGTACACCCCCAATCTAATCCATCGCACGCCGCAGCGCTTGCAGGTGATCTGGGAGTAGCGTCACACTTTCTCCGGCACCGGGTTGCGGAAGCTCACGTTGAGCAGGTTCCAGGCGTTGATCACCGCGATGGTGAAGCCGAGCTCAGCGATCTCCTCATCGCTGAACTGCGTCCGCAGGCGCGCGAACTCCTCATCGCAGGGGTCGCGATGCGGGATGGCGGTGACGATCTCGGCCCAGCGCAGGGCGGCGCGCTCGCGGTCGCTGAAAAACGGCGCCTCACGCCATCCGGCCAGCGCGTTGACGTGGCGCGGATCGGTTCCCATGCGGATGAGATCGCGCCAGTGCATATCGATGCAGAAGGCGCAGCCGTTTATCTGCGACACGCGCAAGAGCACCAGATCGACAAGGCGGCTGCCAAGGAGGTCCTTGCGCAAGGCGGCAGACAGATCGAGCAGGCCTTTGAAAGCTTTGGGAGCGAGCTGATGATAGGCAAGACGAGCGGAGTGGGTCATGACACGGCCTTTCAGTGCGGCAAGCAGAGCCGCCCGATGCGGCCCTTATTGCACCTAAGACGCGGAGCCGTGCTGATTTGTGACAGCGCGGCGCAAAAATTTTTCGGACGACGGCTCGCTTGTCGGGATTGTCTCTGGCAGTCGGCTCAGAAGCGCCGGGTCCAGTAGAGGTTGAGCGCGCCGACGCCCTGATCGCCGGCCAGCAGGTTTATCTGGTAATCGGGAAGGAACGACCACTCCAGGGAGACTTGATCGTTATTGACCCGGTGCAGGATCGTGCTCGGGCTGCCGAAGCGATGGGTATAGGAGAGGTAGAGGTTGTCGCGCAGGTACTTGCCGACCTCCAGGCTCGACTGGTTGGCGCCGGAGGCGTCGTTGCCGCCGACATCGAACTTGATGACGTCCACGGGCACGGCCTTCCCCAGCGAGTCCTTGATCTTGCCGATGAGAAGTCCGGACAGCGCGCCCAGCGCCTGCTGCTGAATCGAACCGCCGCGGCTGCCCGACAGCACGATGCCGATGACCTGCGCCTGATCGTAGATCGCCGGGTCGCTGCGGAAGGTGATGATCGGACTGCGCGCGGTGCCGCCGACTTCGATGAAAATCTTGGCGTCGTCGATCTTGCGCCACAGGACGACGTTGAGCAGGGGGTTAGGCGGCACCTCGCCGGACATGCTCACCTGGGTACGATCGAGCTGATAGCGCCGGCCGAGGATCTCCACCCAGCCGCCCAGCGAGCGGATGTCGCCGGTCACAATCGGCCCGGCGGCGGCCGCGGCGCCGGCTCGTCCGCCCATCTCGACATCCAGGTGGCCGGTGATGCTCGTCCGGACTTCCGGTCCGCTTACGCCGAAGGCGGGCGGCAGCTCGACCGCGATCAGCGTTCGCGGCGGCAGAAGCGGCGGCGGCGCGGCATCGCCGTCTTTGTCCACGGCGCCCTTGGCGGGGGCTTGCCGTTTGGCCGCCTCCGCTTCCGCCTGCGCCGCGGCCGCACGCGCCGCCGCATCCGTGAAGCGCATGTCTTCCAAGGGACCAAGGGGCTGCAGATCGCTGTCGCTCCCGGAGCTGAGCTTGGGCAGCCGCACCGCTCCGGAGGGAATGTTCACCTTGACGCGCAGCGTGTCATCCTCCGTGCGGCCGGTGACCCGCAGCTTGGTATCAAGCCACAGTCCGATCGAACCCGCGGCGAAGGGGAAGTTTTCGATGCTGGCGGAAAGCTCGACGCTGCGCAGCGTGCCGGCGGCCAGCTGGATGCCGCCGTCGGCGCGAACGCGGCCCTGCTCGGTGCGCGCCGACGCCCGCTCCAGCCGCAGCACGCCGCCCGGCTTGGCGCGTAGCTCGATGCCGATGTCGCGGATCAGCTGCGGCAGCGCGGCCGTGGACAGCTGGCCCTCACGCAACGTCAGTCCGCCCAGCACCAGCGGCTGCGGCGCCCCGCCCTGCACCGTAAGGTCGGAGTCGAGCGTCCCCCGCGCCAGCCACACTGCGGCGCGCGTTCCTTTTTGTGCCTGATAGTCGATGCGAAAGTCCTTGGCCCCAAGCGCCACCTTGAGCGCCGCCGTCGTCAGATCCAGCGGCAGCGGCACCGCGGCGTCGAGCGACAGCGACCCGGTCCCGCCGCCGGCCTTCTGCACCACGCGCGCCTGCGCCTTGAGCAGCCGCTGGTCATCGAGCGCCGCGTGCAGCGTGAGGTCGCCCACCGGCCAGTCGCCGACCCGCAGGCCGGTCGCGGCGGCATCGGCTTTGAGCTGCGGACGGCGCGGCGTGCCGGTCACTTCCGCGTGCGCCTTGAGGCTCCCAAGAAGCGGCAGCTCCGTCGGCAGAAGGTCTATCTGCGCCTGAATCGGCAGCCGGTCGAGCACGGCATCGGCATCGCGCAAAAGCTCCGCCACCTTCACCGCCGCCCCCGCCTTGCCGGAAAGCAGCGGCTTGCCATCGAGATCGAGGTTGAGGGTCAGCGCCGCCTCATCCCGCGTGTAGCTTGCCCGCAGCGCCGCGCCCAGGGTGCGCTCGCTAAGCGCGCCGCCCGCCGGGCTCCGCAGCCCGCTGGCATCCACGCGCGCCGTGATCGTCGGACCAAGCAGCGGGCCGCGCGCCTGCACCGCAACTTCGGCGGTCCCGGCAGCCAGCGGCGGCGCTTGGCCTGCAGCCTGATTGAGAGCGAGGAGGCGCGGCAGCGCCAGCTCCCGGACAGAGAGATCCACGGTGCCGGCGCCGCTGCGCAGCTGCTCCAGCACGCTGGCGACATTGACGCCGCTGTCCAGCTGAAGGTGCAGCGGCACCCGCGCCGCCAGCTCCGCCCGTCCAAGCGGCTGCCCATCGACCTTGACGACCTGCGCCGCCAGCTGCGCCGCCAGCTGCTCCCCGGCATACGTGACGCTGAGCGTCGTCTCGGCGCCGCGGACCGGGGACAGCTGCCACCGCGGCAGGGTGACCTTGAGCTGGGCCTGCGGCTGCTTTAGCGAACCGCTCAAGCCGATCTGCGCCGTCACGGACCCCGAGAGGTCGGCCAGCGCCGGCGGCAGCAGCGGCCGCAGGGTCTCCAGCACCGCTTCCGCATCGAGCTGCAGCCCGACCGCGCCGTCCTTGGCAAGCGGCGCGTCAAAGTGCGCCCGCACCGTGGGCCCGGTTCCCGCGGGAACCTCCGTGCGCAGCGATAGCTCGCCGCGGACGCGACGATCGGCCAGCGTCGCCGACAGCTCCGGCAAGACGCGCCAGGGCAGCGTGCCGGGCGGCAGCTCGGTCTGGCCGGTGAGGTGCACTTGTCCGGTCGGCGATGCCGTGGTTCCGGCCAGCTCGACGTGCAGCGCCAGCTGGCTCTTGGGAGCAGTCGCGGCTCCGGTCAAAAGCCGCAGCAGCTCCTGCGCATCGAAATTGCTCGCGTCGATCGATGCGCGCACCTTCTGCCCTTGCGTGTCGTAACGCCCGCCGATGCGCAGCCGCAGCGACCCGAGGGAGAGCGCCAGCGCGTTCACCTCGGCGACGGGGGCTTCGGGCAGCTTGCTCAGCCGCAGCTGCGCCGGCTGCTCCAGCGCGAGCTGCGCCCCGGCCCGGCGCAGCTGCAGCGCGGTGAGGTCGGCAACAAGACCGGTCAGCTTCGCCCCCTGAAGCGCCAAGACGCCGCCGCCGCCGGCCAGCTCGGGCTTGGCGGTGAGCGCCAGCTTGAGCGCAACCCCCTCCGGTCCTTCGCCGTCCAGATGGAGCTGCACGAGCCGCTTGTCGCCTTGGGCCGTAAGCGCCACGCGCGCAAACCGCTGCCCGGCGGCCTGGAGGTTTTCCACCGCGAGCTGCACCTTGCCCGCCAGATCCGTGGTGTCGATGGCAAGCTGCAAGCGGCTCAGCGCCAACCCGGGGCCGCGCAGCTCGGTGCCGTGCAGGTTGGTGGCGACATGCAGGACGCGCTGCTTGACGTCCACTTGCACGCTCCCCAAGAGCGCGCCGGCCACCGGCACCTCCGCGGCCGCAAGGCGTGCCAGCTCCGATAAATCATGGGCTTCGATCTGCAGCTTGAGCGCGGCCTGTACCGACAGCGGATCCTGGGCGGCAAGCAGCGCCTCCGGGGTTTCGATATTGCCGCTCAGGCGCAGCGCGTTCTTGCCGGTTTTCACCGCCAGCGACTGTAGGTCCAGGCGGCCGCCGTTGCCGCTCCCGTTGCCGCTCAGCGCAAGATCGATCTGGCCGGCCGGCAGCCCTTCGCGCAGCGCGGCGGGCTCGAAGTCGCGCAGCCAAAGCTGCATCTGCCAGGGGAGTTTTGCCTCAAGGAGCCCCACCTTGGCGTGGAGCTGGGCCTGGCCTTTGGGCAGCCCCAGCGTCACCTGGGCCGCCAGCGCATCGAGCCGACCATCGAGCTTGACCGCGAGCGACAGCGGGCCGCGCAGTCCGGCGGCCGGCACGAGCCGCGTCACCGCGGCCCCATCCGTTTCGACCGACAGCGCAACCCCGCGCAGCGTAAGAGACTTTTTGACATCGAGCAGTCCCAGCAAAAGCTCGCCGCGCAGCGTGAGCGCGGCAGAAAGGGGCTCGCTCGCGGCGATGCGCAGCTGTTCCACTTCGACGCTGAGGTTGCGGTCGGGGCGCAGGTGGATGCCGCCGCGCAGACGCAGCCGCACCCGCGCCTGCCCCACAGGTCCCAGGGCCGACCGCCCATCGAAGTCGGCGGCAAGCTCGGTGTCGATGCCGCTTACGATGATCCGGATCGGCAGCGGTCCTGTCGCCGGCGGGCTGTTGTCGCCGGGCCGGACGAGGGCGGCCAGGTTGAGCCGGCCGTCCTTGAGCCAGCGCGCGTGAACCTCGGCGCCTTTGATGTCGACGGCGAGAACATGCAGCGTCCGGCCAAGGAGGGCGAGCAGGT
>CALFML010000058.1 GCA_937879845.1 uncultured Myxococcales bacterium | reverse complement strand
GGTCGCGGGCGTACTCGGTCAGCGATAGCTCGGTGAAGCGCTGCGCCGCCCCGTAGGCTTCGACATCGCGGTAGACGCTGCCCTGCCAGCCGAGATAGGTCCATGAGCTCGTCCCGAACAGGCGGTTTTGCGGCCCGCGCTTTTTCGGCTGCGGCTCGGCATCGAAGCTCAGCGCGGCGGCGCGTCGGCGCGTCGGCTTGGGCGGCGCGGCCGGGGCGGAAAAAGGGGCGAGGCTGCCGGAAAACAGGGAGATCTGCTCTGCCATGGCCTTTCGATGCCATAGGATAACCGCCCGTGCCAACAGGATTTTTCGCCGCGCACCGTCGGTAAAGCTGAGACCGGCGCTCCTAAGCCGAGCCCGCTTGACCTCTCCGCTCCATTTAATATTCGGCGCGGCCGCGCGGCGGCTTTCTTGACACCGCCCGCCGCCCGTGTGAAGCCGAGACAGTGAAACAGGTCTGCGGCCCAGGTTTCCCACCGGCTCGGTTCCGAGATCCTATTGGTAAAAAAGATACGGACGCACGGTCAGCGGTCCGCGCTGACGCCCGCGTCCGTGAGCCGGGTTCGGCGCAGCGGCGGCGGCGGGGTGCGGCGGGGATGGCGCTGATTCTCCTCTTGCTCGCGGCGACCCCGGCGCACGGGCGGGAGGCGGACTTTCGCCGGTTCACCGATTACCTGTGGCTGCTCCTGGGCGCCGGAACGGGCCTGGTCGTGCATGAGACCGGCCACCTGATCCTCGATGGGGCGCTCGGCACCGATCCGACGTTTGTGCCGACCCAGCTCGGGCCGTTTCCGTTTTTCGCCATCCAGCCCTCGCACATCCGCAACAACCAAGAACGCTACGCGATCGCCCAGGCCGGCTTTCTGATGGAGGGGGTGTACTCGGAGCTCATCCTGCGGCTGGATCCGCGCCTGCGCGAGCACCACCACCCGTTTCTCAAGGGGATGCTGGCGTTTCATGTGGTGGTCGATGCCGGGTACGCGATCACCGGCTTTGCCGGGGTCGGTCCGGCACAGAGCGACGTGAACACGATGTCGCGGGCGCTCGGCGTGCCGCCGTGGGCGGTCGGGATCATGCTGATCGTGCCGGCGCTGTGCGACACCTATCGCTACTTCGTTCCCGACTCGCGCTGGGCGCCTTGGGTGAGCCTGGGCGGCAAGCTGACCATGGTCGGGACGACGCTGGCTTTTTGAGCGCGAGCAAAAGCGGGGGCGGCGCCGGGCCCGCACGTCCGTCGCGCGGCGCGATTACAGGGCCTCATCGGGCAGCGGTTCGCGCTCCCAGGTCTGGCCGCAGCCCTGACACCGCCAAACAAGGACCGGCGCCACCGGGACGCCGCCGCGCAACCGCCGGCCGTCCGCCCCGACAATCGGCAGCGAGCGCGGCGCCGAAGCGGCGACCGTCGCCGCGCGCACGACTTCTTCGATGAGGCCATTGCACGGTGAAGCGGCAAAGCCGGGTACGGCAATGTGGCGCATGCGCCCACGCTAGCACGCGGGAGCCCTAGACCGCAGACTGCTATGAAACTGGGGGCTCTGCCCGCCCCCTCCGCCCTGCAGAGCCGGCCGGAGCCTCCCCCCACCGCGCGCTTCCCGCGCGGCTGTTTCATTCACCGGGGTGCCCGCAGGGCATAATGTCTACTCCGCGGACTCTTCGTCGGCGTGCTTTTGGACGGTGGCGATGCTGATCGGCCCCGTGCTGCTGCGGTGGGGATCGGTCTCCTCCTGCACCCAGCGCAGGTACGGATGGTTGACCGCGCAGGTCGGCAGGGTGACGATCTCCGGCACGTCATAGGGGTGAAGCTCGGAAAGCCGCGCCACGAGCTCGGCATGCCGGGAGCGCGAGGTCTTGATGAGGCACAGGACCTCGCGGTTGGTCACGATCTCGCCGCGCCAGCGATAGATCGACAAGGACTCTTGCAGGACATTGACGCAGGCGCACAGGTTGGCGCCGATAAGCGTGAAGGCGATCTCGCCGATGTCCTCGGGCTTGGGGAAGGTGCACAGGATGATGACGAGCTCATTGTCGGCGTCAATATCGCTGTCGCTGTCGCCGCCAAGCTCGCTGCCGGGTTTGCTGCCGGAGCTCTGGCTCGCTGGCTCGCTACTTGGCCCGCTGTCCCGACCCCCTGGCGCGCCGCTGGGCAAGCCGCTTCCGGCGTTGATTGGTTCTTTCATGGCAAAATTATAAAGCCAGCCGCCCGGCAAAAATGTGCCTGCCTATGTCTTTGGCGATATTGCCAAATGGTTACAAGCGGCTAGGCCGCGGTCGCCAGGCCCGCGGGTCCCGCGCAGCCCCGGTAAAGTGCCGATAACGTGCCGATAAAGCGCCAACAAAGCCCCGCCAAATCCCCATCCGCTCGGTAGCAAAGTCGCGCAAGAGAAGGGTGCCCGCTAAGCCGCGACTTTTGTTATAATCTGGAATAATGACATCTTCCCTGCTCCCAGAGCAGATCGCACCGTATGAGGTCTTTGCCGATTGTCCGCTCATCAGCGGCACTCCGCTGGTGGCGCATCTGATCGGGCGGCGGTTTGAGCAGCGGCTCAATGAGCGCAGCGATCAGCCCTTTGACAGCGATGTCCAAAAGGCCCTGTTAAAGACGCTGTCGCACCTGTGCGCGGTGCTCGGCTGCAGCTTCGGGTATGCGGACCGCACGGATCTGCTCCTTTACGCGATCTCGCAGGGCAGCGATGCCCGGCGCCTGCTCAGCCGGCTGGCCGGCGAGGCTTCGGCCAAGCTCTCGCTCCTGGTCGGAGAGGTCTTCACTTTCGACGTACGCCTGTTCGAAATTCCTTCGGTGGAGCTGGCGCGGACCTACTTTCTTTGGCGCCGCCAGCGCGCCGAAGCCAGCGCCCTTGAGCGCTACGTGACCTACGCCCTGGAGCGGGCGGGCACCGATACCCGCGCCATCCCGTCCATCCTCGGCGGCACGACGACGGAGCAGCGGCTGGCCCTTTTGCGCCAGAACAGCGTCGATTACTCCGAGCTGCCGGCCTGGCAGCGCCACGGCTCGTCGGTCTATATGGCGCAGGAAGAAGGCCGCGCCCCGCACCTGGTCATCGATCTGCGGCTGCCCGACGCCGCCCACTACCCGGACTACCTGGCGCGGCATCTCCAGTAGCACCGGGCGCAAACTTCCCCTCGCCGCGACCTAGTTGCAGTAGGCTAGGCGCATGGACTTTGGCGCCTTCAAGGCCGGCCTGCGCGGCTACCTCGAGCAGTACCAGCGCGACCACACGCATCCGCTGACCCGCCTTACCCATGTCATCGGGATCCCGCTGATTGTCGCGGCGCTGCCCACTTTGCCGCGCCGGCCTAGGCTTGGGGCGGGAATGCTGGCCGCCGGGTGGGCGTTACAATTTCTCGGACACTATGGGTTCGAGAAAAAAAATCCGTCCTTTTTCGGCGATCCGCTGTATCTGCTGGTCGGACCGATCTGGGTGGCCCTGGAGGTAACGCAGTGGCTCGGCCTGCCTGTACCGGCGGACTTACAACCCGACCCGCCCGCTCCGCAATCGCCGCTGAACTAGCGTTTCAGCGCCGCGGCGGCAACCGGATCGTGGCGCAGCTTGGGGTAAAATGACGATGACCCACACCCAGCACAAAGCCCACGCCCCGCGCAGCGTTCGCGTGTTTGTGCTCACCGTTTCGGATACTCGCACCGAAGCCGATGATGTCGGCGGCAAGCTGGGCCGCGAGCTCTTGACGGCGGCCGGCCACACCATCTCCGGCCACGCCATCGTGCGGGACGAGCCGGCGCTCGTGCGCGAGCAGCTTGAGCGCCTGGCCGCGCAAGCCGCGGCCGATGTGGTGGTTACCACCGGCGGCACCGGGGTCTCGCGCCGCGACAACACGTATGAGGCGGTCAGCGCGCTTTTGGAAAAACGGCTCGACGGCTTCGGCGAGCTGTTTCGCATGCTGTCGTATCAAGAAATCGGTTCGGCGGCGATGCTGTCGCGGGCGGTGGCCGGCCTGTACAAGGGGCTTTTCATCTTCACCCTGCCCGGCTCGCCGGCCGCCGTTCGTCTGGCGCTGGAGAAGCTGATCGTGCCCGAGCTCGGCCACCTCAAGTTCGAGGCCCACAGATGAAGCCGGCCGCGCTGCCGATCGCGGGGCGGCTGCGGCTCCCCGTGCTGCAGCCAAACGCAGCGGCATACGCCGTCGATGCGGGGGCGGACTCGTTGGCCCCGCTGGCTGACGGACTGCAGCGGCCGATAAGCTACCTGCGCATCTCGCTCACCGATCGCTGCAACTACCGCTGCACGTACTGCATGCCCGAAGGCGGCGTCGATATCCTGCCGCGCGCCGAGATCCTGTCGTTCGAAGAGATCGAATCGATCGTCGCCGCGCTCACCCAGGTCGGCGTTCGCCGCGTCCGCCTGACCGGAGGCGAGCCGACGGTGCGCAAGGATCTGCTGCAGCTCGTGCAGCGCCTGTCGCAGCTTGGCCTCACCGATCTTTCCCTGTCCACCAACGGTGAGCGCCTGGCCGAGCTGGCGGCGCCGCTGAAAGAGGCCGGCCTGACCCGGCTCAACGTGTCGCTCGACTCGCTCTCTGCGGCGCGGTTCGGTGAGGTGACGCGGCGCGGCAACCTTGACGCAGTGCTCGCCGGACTTGCCGCCGCCCGCCGCGCCGGTTTCCGCAACACCAAGCTCAACACCGTGGCCATGCGCGGCTTCAACGATGATGAGCTGGGCGCGCTGTGCCGCTACGCCTTCACCAACGATTTCATCCCGCGGTTCATCGAGCTCATGCCGATGGCCCAAGGCTCCCTGTTTTATCCCGGCACGTTCCTGCCGGCGGCGGAGATCCGCGCCATCCTGCGCCGCGAGCTCGGCGAGCTCGGCGACCCGGATATGACGGATGGCGCTCCGCCGGGGGTCGGACCGGCCCGCTACACCGGCGTGCGCTTTGCCGGCAAGGTCCACCGGGTCGGCATCATCTCCGCCGTCACCGAGCCGTTCTGCGACACCTGCAATCGGATCCGCTTGTCGGCCACCGGCCAGCTCCATGCGTGCCTGGCTTATGACGACGCGATCGATCTGCGGGCGATCCTGCGTGGTCCACTACCCGTACCCAGATCCGGATCCGCAGATGACGGTGCGATGGAACCTGCAGGCGCCGAAGCAAGCGCGGCCGCGTCGCGGACCGCCCGCCTGTGCGCCGCGGCCCGCGCGGGCCTGCAGCAAAAGCGCCTCGGTCACGAGTTCACACCCTCGGGCTGCGGAGGCCCGAAGAAACACATGGTCTCGATTGGTGGCTAGCGGCAAGGCTATAAT
>CALFML010000057.1 GCA_937879845.1 uncultured Myxococcales bacterium | reverse complement strand
GTTCTGGCTGGCCAGCGCCGTGGCGGAGCAGGTGCCGAGCGGAGTCAGCGGGGACAGCTCAACGGCCTCGAAGTCGGCCGCCGCCTCCAGCAGGCGGCGATCCACTCGCATCAGGGTGCGCTGATCGATGGGGGCCGGGGTGGTAAAGTCGTCGTTTTCCCACTGCCGCAGGAGCTCGGGCAGGCCGCGCGTCTTGGCGCGCTGCTCCAAAACCGCTAGGAGCAGGGACCACAGGGACGAAGCAGGCATCTCGCGAGCCAAGGCGGCGAAGGCGCTCGCATCCGGCAGGCCGTGGGCCTGCCAACCGGGGCTGCTAGGGTCCGACATAAGGTCAGCCTAGCAAACAAAATCGGTTTCAGGCGGCCAAAGCGGGCCTGGTTTTCGGCTACTATGAAGGCTGTAGCTCGTCCCAGGCGACGAGCGGTGGCGCCGCTTGGTGCCACTTTACGCAGCTGCTAGGCAAAAGGAGTAACCATGAAGAGATTGTTCCTGATCGGCTTGACGGTCCTTGCTCTTGCCAACTGCAATAAGGCCAAGGCCCCAGAGCCGGCGGCGCCGGCGCCGGCAGCAGCGGCGGCGCTTGACGATGAGCCGGGCGCGGCGGAGGCGGGCGGTCCGCACGGCGAAGGCCGGGGCGGGCACCGGCGGTTCTGCGAGGGTCCGGACGCCGAAGCCCGCATCGCCAAGATGCAGAAGTGCCAGTCCGAGGCCACTGCGGCCTGCAACACCAAGGTCTACGGCACCGCTACGCCGAGCAAAGACATGCTGTGCGGCGACAAGGAAAAAATGCGCGAGATCTGGCAGTGCGTGCGGGCGCAGTACGGGGACGATAAAGAGAAGCAGCGCGCCGACCGCAAGAAGATGCGCGAGTGCATGGGCGGGGCGGAGTAACCCTAGGACGCAAGCGCCATCCGGATGCCGCCTTTTGGGCCGACGGTGCCGGCGCGGTGGGCGAGCTTGACTTCGCCGGCTTCGAGCAGCTGCAAGCGATGGCTGGCAAGGAGCGCGGCCAGAACGATCTTCATCTCATAAAGCGCAAAGGGAGCACCCAAACAGCGACGCGCGCCGCCGCCCCAGGGGAGGAACTCGAAGGGGGAGAGCGGACGATCGAGGAATCGCTCCGGCTGGAACTGCTCCGGCTGCGGATAGAGGCTCGGCAGGCGGTGGGTGGCGTAGACGCCGGCTCCGACAATCGTTCCCACCGGCAGCTCAAAGCCGAGCAGCGAAAGCGGCCGCGCCAGCCGGCGGTGGATGACATGCGCCGGCGGATATAGGCGCAGCGTTTCATTACAGACCGCCTCGAGGAAAGGAAGCCGGGCCACGGCCTCCGGCTCCGCCCGGGCGCCGTCGGGCAGGGTCAGAAGCTCCGCCCGCAGCCGGGCGAGAACCGGCGGATGCCGATGCAAAAGATAAAACGCCCAAGCGAGCATCACCGCCGTGGTCTCATGCCCGGCGAGCACCATGGTCACGAGCTGATCCAAGATCTCTTCGTCGCTCAGCCCGTTGCCCTGTTCATCCTTGACGGCTAGGAGCAGAGACAGGACATCTTCACGCCCGCTGAGATCGGCGCGGTGCTCGGCGATAAGGGCCCGGACGCGCTGGCGCAGCCGATCGTGGTTGCGCCGAAACCGCGCCCACGGTCCCAGGCCAAAGAAGTCGCGCCGCAGGGGTTTGAGGAAGATGAACGGAGAGAAGCCGTGAATCCAGCCCAAGACCTCCTGCCGCAGCTGCGCCGTGAGCTCGCTGTTTTTTTCGCTTACGCCGAATACCGCACGGATGATCACATCGAGCGTGATCGCCTGCGCGGTTTCAAGCATGGTAAAGGGCTTGCCGTCCTGCCACCGCTGCGCCCAGTGCAGCGCCGCATCGCGCATCAGGTTGCCGTACGCGCGCATGCGGGCGCCGTGGAAAGGCGGCGCGAGCAGCTTGCGCGCCCGGCGGTGATCGGCCCCGTGCTGGAACAGGACGGAGCGCGTGAGCACCGCACCGAGCGAGTCGGCGACGGATGGAACGAAGGTGTCGGGATCGGTGGTGAAGATCGCCTTATTGCCCTCCGGGCTGATCGTCGTAACCATGGGCCCAAGCGGGGTGGGGATGGTCAGCGGGTCGCCGTATTTACCTGCCAGCTCGACCAGATCATGGCGCGACAGACTTAACAGCACCTTCACCATATGCAGGGAGCCCGGACCGGGGGGCAGGGGGCCGCGGCGGGCCGATCTCTCCACTTTGGGTGCGTGCGTCATCTTCGTCCTTGGGTTAGCGCTGGGGCGTAAGAAGTGGGTACGCTCCCTAGTAGGACGCAGCCGCGCTTGTTTGGTCGCAAAAAAAGCTCTTCTGCGACAGGCCGAGCGCCCACAGTGGAAAGTAATTGCGATAAAACCGGTAGTGGAGGGCGCAGCTGCGGTTGAAGATGCCGTTTACTCCTTCGGCGGGCCAGTCTCCGTCGGGCTGTTGGCGCAGAAGGAGGAAGCGCACGCCGCGCTCGACGGCCGCAGTGTATCCCTTTGGGTCGATGCGGTGCAGCGCCAGGAGCGCCCAGGCCGTCATCGCCGCCTGTCCGCCGTCCGGGTGGGGAATGAAGCGACGCTCGCTGCAGCTGCGGCGGCTCTCTCCCCAGCCGCCGTCCGCGAGCTGGGTCGCAAGGAGGAATTGCGCGGCGCGCCGGAGCGCCGGATCCGCGGCAGCCGCGCCGGCCGCGCGCAGCCCCCAGACGGCAAACATGGTGCCGTACGTGAAACAGATGCCCCACGCTCCTTCCCAGCTGCCATCGCCGCGCTGCTGCCGTCGCAGAAACGCGGCAGCGCAGGCGATGGCGCGCTGCATGCGGCGGAGGCGGCGCGGTCCGAGCGCGGCCGTCAGCTGGCTGCTCGCCGCCGCCAGCCCTACGACGACAAGCGCCGTCGGCTCGGTGTGCGAGTGGTCGACCATGGTGCGGGCGAATAGCTCCGTCGGGCTTAGCAGCTCAAGCAGAGTCGAGCCGCGGCGGCGCTCACACGTCCCGAAGCCGCCGTCGTCGTTCTGCATGGCCATCAGATGGTAACGCGATGGGGGCGCACAAGTTGCGTCACGCTGCCGCGCAGGCGGCCGTGCTCGGGCGGATCCGCGTTGATCATCGCGCTCACGAACAGGGGCATGCCCGTGCTGTCCAGGATCGCCCGCGCTTCGGCTTCCAGCGAGCGCTTGTTCGCCTTCGCGCGCGCCTTGAGCCGGGCGTAGACCTGATCATCGAGATTGCGGACGGTGAGCTGTGCCATGACAAGAATGCTAGCGGCGATGCCAGCATTTTGCAAGCATAGTGCTAGCACTATCCGTTTGACGCCCGGCCGCGCGCCGCGTATCCCTCCGGCCCATGTCTTCCGACCCGACGCGCGAGTTCGACCTCGTCTCCCCCTGCATCGGCGTGTGCCAGATGGACCCCGTCACCGAGCTGTGCCGGGGCTGCTGGCGTACGATCGGCGAGATCGCGTCGTGGAGCGGCCTCGACCGCGACGGGCTCGGGTGCGGCCGGCTCCGTCTCGACCGCCTCTGCAGGCGCCTTCCGGCCGCGCGTGCGGCCGGCGGGGATTAGCCGCGAACAGGCGTTCTCGTAAGCGCACCAGGCCGCGGCCGCCGGACGCGACCGG
>CALFML010000056.1 GCA_937879845.1 uncultured Myxococcales bacterium | reverse complement strand
CCCGAACATGTCGCGACCGATCGCGTGCCCCCCGACAAGCGAGAGCTGGTCGAGGCAACGCTCCAGCGACTGCCGATCCGGGACGACGAGCGAGTGATCCGCCAGCGTCAAGCTTGGCTCGATGCCTACGAGGGCAAGCAGGTCACCCTCGAGGGGCTTCGCGAATTTGCGCCGCTCATTGCTGCCGCGGTCGAGAAACGCGAGCAGGAGGCTCGGCCCAAGCGAGCGCGCGCGAAGCCGAAGGCCAAACCGCCCAAGGCGACCAAGCCGCGCAAGCCCGCCCGACGACGATGACCCGTGGGACGAGGCCCTACGGCTCCTCGCCCAGCACCTCGTCGAGCGCCGCGCCGTGGCTCCTGCAGATCGCCGCATACACCTCGGCGCTGCGCCGCGGGGTGCGTTCTTGCGTCTCGCGATCGAGCGCGAGCAGGCCGAAGCGCGGCCGCCAGCCCTCGGCCCACTCGAAGTTGTCGATGAGCGACCAGTGGAAGTAGCCGCGCACATCGGCCCCGTGCTGGCGCGCCAGCCACATCTCTTTCACGTGCTCGACAAGGAGCCGCTGGCGGTCGACATCATTATCCTTTTTATCCGCGGTGCCGTTTTCCAGAACGTAGATGGGCATGCGGTACCGCGCCCCGGCCCGCTGCAGGATAAGGGCGAAGCCGCGCGGGTAGCTCGCCCAGCCAAGGTCGTTGGGCTGGTCGGTGTCGCGCGTCTCCGGGTCGTGCATGAGGACCTGGAACTTGGTCGGCGCCAAGAGGTTGGTCTTGATGTAAAACCGGCCGTAGTAGTTGATGCCAAGGTAGTCCTGGGTCCCCCGAAGGCCCGGGATCTCGGCGCGGTGGTTGGTGTTGGTGACCGCCAGCACGCCGCTTTGCACCGCATCGCTGAAGTCCCAGATGAACGCCTGCTCGATGACGCGGGCGGTGATGCGGTCGAGCGGGCTATAGGGACGCAGCGGCTCGAAGGCGCGGGTGTGGTGGGCGAAGCCGACCTCGATCGTCGCGCCGCGGCGCTTGGCGTCCTCTTTCAGGAGGGTGTAGGCAAGGGCGTGGGCGCGCAGCAGCTGCTCGACCACGGCAATGACGTCTTGCGGTCCGCCGCGGTGCTCGAACGGCGGGAAGTTGCCCTCCAGATAGCCCGAGTAGACGTAGACCATCGGCTCGTTGAGCGTGCACCACAGCCGGGCGCGCGGCCCGAAGTGCTGCACCACGGCGCGCACGAAGCGCTCGAAGTGCTCTAGCGCATCGTCGCGCTCAAACCCGCGCTTGCCGCCGCGCTCCTGCCACAGCCAGTCGGGGCTGGCGAAGTGGAACAGCGTCACCATCGGCGTCAGGTGGTTCTTTTCGAGCACGTCGAACAGCCGCTCATAGTAGGCGATGCCGGCCGGGTCGGGCTCTTTCTGATCCGGGCGCGGGAACAGCCGGCTCCAAGAGATGGAGAAGCGAAAGGCGTTGTGGTGCATCGCCGCCGCCATCGCCAGGTCGCTGTCCATGCGGGCGTCGAAGTCGGTCTTTTTCGCCAGCACCTCGGGCGGATAGTCGCCGAGGTTGTGGATGTGGCCGGACTTGGCCTGGCCGGGGGCGACCTGCTCGAAGCGGCGGTGCTGCAGCGCGTCGCGCTCAAACGCCGCCCAGTCGTCGTTCTGGGTGTTTTCGATCTGGTAGGCGGCGGTCGCCGTGCCCCACAGGAAACCCGGCGGCAGGGTGTAGGGCGGCGGCAGGTCGCTCGGCGAGCGGGTCGGCGACAGCCGGCGGGCGCCGAACCACGGGTAAAGGAGCGCCGGCGCCAACAGGGTGAGAAATCCCGCCGCGCCGAGCAGGATCTTGGCGCCCCGCGACAGCCCGGCCGGCGCCGCCGCTTCCACCTCCACTTGCGATTCAGCCATGCTCCGGTTTTACCCCGCGCGGGGCGGCGCGGCGAGCGCTTATCGCGGTTTGGCGCGGCGGATCGCGGCTGGCGGGGGATTGCGGTCGGGAATCGCGGCTCAGCGCTCCAGGGCGGAGATGGCCTTGTCGGCCACGTGCAAGCGATCGGCCAGGGTGCGGATGACGTAGGTATGGAAGGCGGCGGCGACTTTGGGCGCCTCATGCTCCATGCGGTCGAGCGAGGCGCGCGTCAACCGGTGCACCACCGACGCCGCATCGGCCAGCACCGATGCCGAGCGGATGCTCTGGCGGTAAAGCCCCATCTCCCCGAGCGTGGTGTTGGAGGTGACCGAGCGCAAAAGCAGCGGCGGCGAGTCCGGGCGCTCCATGACGATGCTCACCCGCCCCATCTCGACGACGTACGTCGCTCCGGAGGCGTCGCCTTGGCGGAACAGATACTCGCCTTTTTTCAGATCGATGCGCTCGACGTAGTCCATGAAGCGCACCGCCATGTCGAGGTTGCCGAACTCCTTGGCCAGGCGCTGCACGAACGGCAGATCGATGCGCGACAGGCTCGGCTCCATCGCCAGGGCGCGCTGCTCGCACCACTCTAGCGCCCGATCGAGGTCGTCGAACACCAGGCACACGTTGTCGTCGCGGATGCAGTGCTCGCGGCGCAGGGCGCGCTCCATCTCCGGATCGAGCGCGGTGAACACGAGCTGCATCTTGCGGTCCTCGATCGTCTGGCGCAGCTTCACGAGCGTCAGGGCGGTCGAGGAGTCCATGCCGTTGACGTAGCGGAAGTCGAGCACCACGGCGCGGATCGGCTGCGGATCGCTGGCGTAGCTGCGCTTGATGCGCGAGCGGATCTCGCTGACCAGGCCCACGATCGAGCCGAAGAACAGGTAGCCGCGCAGACGCAGCACCCAGTACTGGCGGCCGCGCACCCGCAGCACCTGCGTCTCTTCCGCCGAGCGCTGGACCTTGCTGCCGTACTCGTCGCAGGTAAAGGCGTTGCGCACCACCGACACGCGGCTGTAGTTGACCGCGAAGATGAGGCAGGAGGCCATCGCCCCGACGAACAGCCCGACCACGAACGTACGGGTGAAGATGACCAGCAGCAGCATCAACACCACGAGCAAGTAGTCGGTCTTGGCGAGCTTGGAGTACGCCTTGATCAACCACTCCTGCAAAAGCCGCAGGCCCAGGTACAAAAGCGTCGCCCCCATCACCGGCCGCGACAGGTACTCCGCCAGGCGTGGGCTTATAAACAGGATCGCCAGACACAGCGAGCCGGCGACCACGCCCGACAGCCGCGTCGCCGCGCCCGCCTGCAGGTTGAGCATCGAGCGGGCGATGGCGTTGCTGCCGACGATGCCGCCGAACAGGCCGGAGAACATGTTGGCGATGCCGTGGCCCTTGAGCTCCTGATCGAGATCGGCGTCGCGCTTTGTCGCGACCTCGATCGCCGCGGCGGTGACCAAGACGGCGATCGCGGTGACGGCGATGAGCACGATGATTTCAAAGCCGTACTCCGGAGCGGTCGACAGGCGCAGCGCCGCGAACGGCTGCTTGTGAATCCAGTCGCGCATCGGCAGCCACAGCCCGTCGTCGGCGATCTCGGAAATCTGGGTCATGCCGGGGGCGATGCTTTTGACGCGGTGGCTCGTGCGCAGGAGCCAGCCCATGCGCTGGGAGTCGGTCAGCTGCACCGCCTTGATGTACGGCAGGACGAGCAGGGTGACGTGGGTGAGCAGCGTCCCGGTGACCAGCAGCGCCGGCAGGGCGAAGTACTGCTTGGCGCGGCCGAGCACCACGAACATCGACAAGGCGAACAGGAGGCCGAAGGCGAGCTGCCAGTGGCCGTTTTCGGCGATGATCTTGGGCAAGGTGGCCAGCGACGGCTGGGGCAGCTCGGGCGGCATCATGACGCGCAGCCCGCCGGTCGCCAAGACCCAGCCGGTCGACACGAGGAACCCGCCGATCACCGGATACGGGACATAGCGGATCCACCGCCCCATGCGCAGCTTGCCGAGCACGTACAGCGCGCCGCCGGTCACCACCGTCGACATCGCCAGCGCGAACATGATGTGCGGGGTGCTGTCGACCCCCGGACCCAGGTGTTTTATCTCGCGCAGCAGCATGGCCGCCATCGCGCTCTGCACGGCGGCGGAGCGCGAGTCAGGGCCGGCGATCGCGAAGTAGAAGGGGCTGGTCAGGGCGACGAAGATGACGGTGAGGCCGGCGCTCATCAGCGCCATGCGCACGCCCTCGCCCAGATGGCTGGCGAGATCACCGGCGAAGATCATCGCCGCGAACGACAGGCTGTAGCACACCGTGACCAGCGCCGAGATCGCGCCGCTCACCATGTCGCGCCCGAGCAGGTGCGGCTTGCGCAGGACGTCGAGGAAGCCGGGCTCGCGCTCGCGTCCCGAAGCCGAGAACGCCCGCTGATGCACGGTGATAAGACCCGATAAGGTCCCCGAGATCCGATCCAGGCGCGTCCGCTGTGGCCGATTGGGCTTCATGTCCACCCCCGGACCCAGTTGCATTGCGCGGGCGGCGGCAAATACGTCGCTGGCACCCTCAGCCAAGCGGTGCCGCGCCGCGCGCAGGTCAGTGTATCGCTACCGGAGCAAGTCATGTAAAGCACCCGGACCCCGTACGACCCACGGGAGAGCGTGGACGCTCCCCAAGTCTTTGGCCAAACACTCCTGCCAAACACTCCTGCCACAGATGCGAACAGCTAAAGTCCCTACGAGGGCCACGAGAGAACACGGTCCCCCCGACGATTATCCTATCAAACTATCCTACACGGCTTTTGGGCCTCTGTATTCATCGTTTCGTGTGAGCTAGGTCGCAGGGTCCAGACGAGGCAGCTTGCTTTGAACCTTTTCCGCGCGCGACTTATTTGATCCTACTTGGATATTTGCTCTGAGGTTCTGGCAATTAGGAACTCAGAAATCGCCCGACGCTCCCGCGAAACTTTGCCAAGACTCCGCCAAAACTCCCCGCGGACGGCGTAAAAACTCCATGAAGGAGAGGCTGGGAGATTGTCGGGCTGCGTGGGTCTTTGCCGGAGAGCGGCTACCAAATATCGTCTATTCTGGGGGAGCGAAGTTGACGATCGCAGGACCTTAGCCTAGGAGGATCGGCGGATGCCATTACAACCGGACGTAGAGCTTGTCTTACAGCAGATGGCGGCGATGGGCGGGGCGCGGATCAGCAGCCTGACGCCGGTGCAGGCGCGCGAGCAGATGGCGCAGATGGGCGCGTTGAGCGCCAAGTTCAGCGGCCCGCCGGCCCCCGGCATCACCGCCGAAGATCGGCGCATCGCGGCGTCTGCGGGCGCGGACGAGATTCCGGTGCGCATCTACACTCCGGCCGGCGCGACCGCGCCGCTGCCCGGCCTCGTCTACTTCCACGGCGGCGGCTGGGTCGTCGGTAGCGTCCCGATCTACGATCGCGAGTGCCGCGAGCTCGTGCGGCAGCTCGGGTGCGTGGTGGTCTCAGTGGACTACCGGCTGGCGCCGGAGCACCGCTTCCCGGCGGCGGTTGTTGACAGCATCGCCGCCACGCGGTGGGTCGCAAAGCACGCCGCCGAGCTTGGGATCGACGGGCAGCGGCTGGCGGTCGGCGGCGACTCGGCCGGCGGCAACCTGGCGGCGGTGGTGGCGCAAGAGCTGCGAAACGGCGGCGACACGCCGGCCCTCATCGGCCAGCTCCTTATTTATCCCGCGACCGATCTTGCCGGCGATTACGCCTCGACAAAAGAGCCGGGCATAGGCCTCCTGCACCCGGAGGACGCGGCGTGGTTTCTCGGCCACTATCTAAACGGACCCGCGGATCGCAACGATCCGCGCGCCTCCCCGCTGCGCGCCGCGAGCCTCGCCGGTCTGCCGGCCGCCGTCGTCGTGGTGTGCGAGTACGACCCGCTGCGCGATGAAGGGAAAGCCTATGCCGCCGCGCTGCGCGCCGCCGGGGTTCCCACGACCGAGCTGTACTTCGCCGGCCACATCCACGGCTTCTTCAACTTCGCCGCGATCATCCCGAGCGCCCGCGCCGCCCAGGAGGAGATCTGCGCTGCTTTCCGCCGCATCCTGCACAAGACCTGAAGGCGATTGACAGGCAGGGCGTAAGCTCCTGTAATCAGACCATGCGTAAACTCGCGTCCTCTTTCCGCGTGGCCGCTTGGCTCGGCTGCGGGCTCTACCTTGGTGCCTGCGGGCCGAGCAACCTCAAGCCGACTGATCTTACGCCGCGCGAGCAGCTGGTGCAGATCTTCGATAAAGGCCAGCTCCCGAGCTGCACCCTCTACGAAGAGCTGGGAGTGGTCGAGGTCGAATCCGGCAGCTTCGACTCCAGCCTCGCCAAGCTCCGCCGCGCCGCGGCCGAGCGCAACGCCACCGGCATCTTCCTTTTGACCCACACGATCGATAAGAAGATAGACCGCGTCACCGGCACCGCCATGCGCTGTCTGCCGCGCAACTGACGGCGCCCGGCCGCAATCGCGAAGCCGCCGCTAGGGACGGCTGCAGAACGCTTCGTAGTCGATAAGCTCGATTTTCTTTTCGCGGTCGGAACAGACCACGCACTGCGGGTCGCGCCGCAGCTTGAGCTCACGGAACTTCACCCCGAGCGCGTCATAGATGAGCAGCCGCCCCGCCAAGCTCTCGCCGATGCCCAGGAGCAGCTTCACCGCCTCGGTGGCCTGCAGCACGCCGATGACGCCGGGCAGCACCCCGAGCACCCCGGCCTCGTTGCACGAAGGCGCCATGCCGGCCGGCGGCGGCTCCGGGTACAGGCAGCGGTAGCACGGGCCCTGCCACGGCAGGAACGTGGTGAGCTGGCCCTCGAAGCGGAAGATCGATGCGTGCAGCACCGGCTTGTTCAAGATGAGCGCCGCGTCGTTTAGCAGGTAGCGGGTCTGGAAGTTGTCGGCGCCATCGACGATGAGATCGTAGTCCTTGATGATATCGAGGACGTTGTCCGCCGTCAGGCGGACCTGATGAGCAATGACTTTGATGTCGGGGTTAAGCTCGGTCAGGGTCGTGCGCGCCGATTCGACCTTGGGCAGGCCGATGCGCGCGGTGTTGTGCAGGATCTGCCGCTGCAGATTGGACGCATCGACCACATCGTCATCGACGATCCCAAGGGTCCCCACGCCGGCCGCCGCGAGGTAGAGCGCCGACGGCGAACCAAGCCCCCCGGCCCCGAGCAGGAGCACCTTGGCCGACAGCAGCTTGGCCTGCCCTTTTTCCCCGACCTCCGGGAGCATGATGTGGCGGGCGTAGCGCGACTTTTGCGCATCGGTGAAGATAAACGGCTTGGCGGTCGGCAGGCCGGCCCGCTTCCATGCGCCGTAGCCGCCGGCGAGCGACCGCACCCGCGAATACCCGAGCTCCTGCAGCGACCGCGCCGCCAGCGCGCTGCGGTTGCCGCCGGCGCAGTACAGCACGATGTCGGCGTCGCGATCCGGCACCGCGTCTTCGATGCGCAGCTCAAGCTTGCCGCGCGGAATCCACAGCGCCCCTGGGATATACCCTTCCTGATACTCGTCGCCCTCGCGAACGTCGATGACGACCTGGGCCGGCTGGGCGGTGAGCTCGTCCGGCTTGGTCTCGGTTATGCGGGACTTGACCTGGGATAGAAGCGACTGAAAGTTCGGCATGGGGTTTTGTTTATGACCTCGTCTAGGACCGCGCAAGGTCCTTGGGGCTTTTAGCGCGTCGATCGTCACCGTAACGGCAAAGCGGGCCGGTCGGCTCTCGCCCCGGTTCGGCGGCGCAGTTCAGCGGCCCGGTTGATTGGCATCGTTCATCTGGGCAAGTCCGCTGCCCTTACCGCCGTGTGCGGTGCCGGCGACTTGACGGGGGCCGTGCTAGCTCGATAATCTTACGTTACGTTAGATTTGCCGCAACCGCGCGGCTTTTGTCGGTAGGAACCCTATGCGCTTCTTTCGTTGGGGCAACGCGAAGAATAAAGACAAGAGCCCGCCCGCCGCGCCGCCGCCCGCAGGCCAGAGCGCGGGGCCGCAGCCGCCGGCGGAAGCGGCGGAAGCACGAGTGGAAGCAAAAGATCCGCCGGTCGGCGCCGACCGCTCCATCGCCGCGCGGACTCCGCCGGGGCAGACTCTGACCAAGAAGTGGCCGGTGCTGCACTACGCCGGGGTCCCGATTTTCACCGACATGACCAAGTGGCGCTTCCAGATCTTCGGCGAAGCCGACAACCTGGTCAGCCTGACGATGGAGGAGTTCCGCGCCCTGCCGCAGGTGACGCTGACCGCCGACTTCCACTGCGTCACCACGTGGAGCAAGCTCGATAACACCTGGCAGGGGGTGCCGTTCCGCGCCGTCGCGGAGCTGGCCCGGGTGCGGCCGACGGCGCAGCACGCGATGATCCACGCCTACGACGGCTACTACACCAATGTGCCGCTGCGCTGGCTCATGGACAGCGATGTCCTTTTCGCCTTCACCCACGACGGCAAGCCGCTCACGGAGGAGCACGGCGGGCCGCTGCGCCTGGTGGTGCCTAAGCTCTATGCCTGGAAGAGCGCCAAGTGGGTGGGCGGCATCGAGTTTCTAAACGAAGATCGGCGCGGCTACTGGGAAGCGCGCGGCTACCACAACCGCGGCGAGCCGTTCGCCGAGGAGCGCTACTCGTATCAGGAGCGTCCCGAGGACGCGGAAGTAAAAAATGCCCGCTAGGCGCCTAGGCCCGGCACGGGCTTGCAAGCTGTGCTACACCGCGGAGTCCGCTGCAGCCGGTCGGCTGCCCGCCCAAGAGTTGCCGACCGACACCGGATGCCTTAGATAGTTCATTTAGGAGGAGTCATGGCCACCGTTACTACCAATATCCGCAAGCCGGACGCCGCGCCGCCGCAGGCGCAGCCCCAGCCCGCGGCGGAGACCCCGATCAACCTGACCGAGCGCGCGGCGGAGAAAGTAAAAGAGATCCGCGCCGCCGAGAGCATCGAAGACAGCTTCGGCCTGCGCCTGCGCGTGGTGGGCGGCGGCTGCTCCGGCTTCAGCTACGACCTGTACTTTGACCAGAGCACGGCGATGGACCGCCAGTACGACTCGCACGGGGTGCGCCTGGTCGTCGACCAGATGAGCCTCCAGTACCTGCGCGGCACGGAGGTCGACTACATCGAGGGCCTGCAGGGCGCCGGCTTCAAGTTCCAAAACCCCAACGTCAAGTCGACCTGCGGCTGCGGCTCCAGCTTCAGCGTCTGACCGTTTGATCTGGGCGGCTGCATCCGGGCCCGAGCCGGGCGCAAAGGGCGAAGGCGAAATAGGAAGCGGCGTTATTGCGACGCTGCTTCCCGCTGCGTTTGTGCCTGCGGCGGCTTGTCTTGGTTAGAACACCCGGTTCAGTTTGAGCGCATAAGGAGCTCGGCCGGAATTCCCCAGGCTGCGGCTGCGGCTGCCAGTACCGTGGTGGGCAGCTGCAGAAGGACCGGAGCTTGCGCCGGATCGAGCCAGCGCAGCACGGTCAGCAGATCGGCTTGGGCCAGCGCGGTACAGCCGGCGGTCGGGCCGCCCGGAGGCGGCGCGATGTGCAGGAAGATGCAGCTGCCGGCGCCGCGCCGCGGGGTTTGATTGTTGTAGTTCATCACCACAAGCTGCTTGTAGTGATCGGTCGGCAGCCGCAGCGCTTCGGCCGAATGCCAAGGCGGGGGACCCGAGGCCGGCTGGCGGGTGAGCCGGTTATAATACGGCGAGCCGGCGTCATCGACGCAGCGGTCGAGCTCCGTAGCCGTCTTGTAGGGCAGCTTGACCCCCTCGGGCGGCGCCTCGGCGTAGCCCCACATCGCGCCCAAGGTCAGGATGCCGGCCGGCGAGCGGCCATCGCCCTCCTGTTTGCGCGGACCGGCAAGCTCCGCCACGCCGGCCGGCCGCACGGCCGCTGCGGCATCGCTGCGCCAAGCCAGACCGCTGCGTCCGACCCACACCGGCAGCGGCTCACCAACGCGGCGAAACGTCGCGGTCGTCGTATCGCGGATAAATCGCTGGGCGATGCCGCGCGGCGCATCCCAGCCCGGTGTCGACACCACCAGCACCTGCAGGGCGCGGCGCAGAGCCGCGGTCTCGTCCCCCGCCGTTTTGGCCGCTGCGGTGGCTGCTCTGGCTTGCGGCGCCGCGCTGGCGTTTTTGGCATGACCGGGACGGGGGGTCAGTGCGGCCCAAACCGCGACCGCCAAAACCGCCGCGCGACCGGGTTGCCGGGACGCCGCGGCCGCCCGATGGATTCCGCGGGATGCTCGCGCGGGGCAGCAGCCCCGTGCGTGGCGCCGACAATCAAGCGGGCAACGCCGACATGAGATCTCTGGATGGGAGCGGGCCAGGGTCATTGACCTCCCAATCCTAACGTAGCCCGGCGTGATTTTATCTGGCCTCGGTAAAGCGCCGCTGTTTCTCTACAAGAGCGTGAATCGCTGGTAGCCTGAGTGGGTAGCGTATGGACCCCGGAGTTTGCATGACCTTGAGCCTGTTTAGCGTAAAGAGCAGCCAGCGCATCCGCCGCGCGGTCGCCCGCGTTTTGCCGGGGTTTGGCCTCTTTTTGTTGGTCTTTGTGATGCTGCTTGCGGCCTGCCACCGCACCCCGAAAGAGGTGCACCTGGACCTGGCCTCGGTCGGCGAGCAGATGCAGTACGACAAAAAAGAGCTCAGCGTCCCCTCCGGCAGCCGGGTGACGATCACTTTCAAGAACAACGCCAAGGGCGCGGCGATGACCCATAACTTCGTGCTCGTGCAGTCGGGCATGGTCGAGTCCGTGGGCATCGCCGCCGCGAGCATCAGCATCGACAAAGGCTACATCCCCAGCCACTACGCGATCATCGCCAGCAGCCCGCTGGCCCGCCCGGGTGAGACCATCACTTTCTCATTTATGGCGCCGCCGTCCGGCAGCTACGAGTTCCTGTGCACCACGCCCGGCCACTTCGCGGTGATGCGCGGGACGTTCACGGTGCAGTAGCCGCGCCCGCCGCCGGGCTGCCGCGCTTAACCGTAAAGCCGCTCCCCATGTCGTTGTCCGAGTCGCTGGCCGATCCGCCTGCGCGCGGTCCTTGGCGCCGGTCGGCGGGACGCACGAGCCGCGCGGCGGCGATGCTGGCCGGAGCGGCGCTGTTTTGCGCCGTCTATGCCGCGGCGGCGTGGCCGCAGCTGCGCGAGCCGCTATCGGTGCCGCAGCTTTTGGCCTATGGGGCGCTGCCCGTGCCGCTGCCCGCGGCGCAGTGGCCGCGGCTGTTTTCGACTTGGTTCATCCATGTCGATCCGCTGCACTTGGCGGGCAACCTGGCCGCCTGGGCGACCGTGTGGCTGCCGTGGCCGCAGTCGCGGCGCGGCGGCGTGCGGCGGCGCTTGGGGGTGTTTTGCCTCTGCGGCCTCGGGGCCTCGCTGGCCACCGTCTTACTGTCCGGCCTTGTACCGGGCAAGCCGCTGATCGTGAGCGCCGGACCCTCGGGCGCCCTCATGGGGATGGCGGTTGTGGCGATGCTTCAGCGCGGCGGCGTCTTTTGGCACCAGACGGTCTGGCTGCTGACCGCGGCCGCGCTGGTTTTCGGCGGTGTCCTTGCCGGCGGGGACCTCGCAGCGCATCTAGGCGGCGGGCTGACGGGCCTGGGCCTGGGCTGGGCGCTGCGCTCGCACCCGGAGCGCGCCGAGCTGCGGCCCGCGCCCGGTGCGCCTTGACCCCGGCGGCCGCAGTCGGCCAGGCGACGCAGGATAGGCGGCGCAGCCGAGTTTGCGGTAGCGTGGGACATACGCATCCGCCCGGCAGCGAGAAAGCCAAGTAGGCGGCGGCGCAGATTCGGCGCGAGCGCAGGAGGTCCCAGATGAGGCGAGCCATCGGGCGGTTACTTTCATGGATAGGCGGTCTGGTCGTGATCGCCGTCGTTCTGTCTTTGGTGATCATGGTTCTGGGGATGCGGCACAAAAAGGCGGTGCCGTCCAAGACCATCTTGGAGGTCAACCTGGAGACCGTCTTCAGCGAGGACGCTCCCGACGATCCGATGAGCAAGCTGACCGGAAGCAGCAAGCCGGATCTGCACGACCTGACCTTCGCCCTGGAGCGGGCCGAAAACGATCCGCGGGTCGTCGGCCTTATCGCCCGCATCGGTGCCGCCAACGTCGGCATCGCTCAGGTCCAAGAGGTGCGCGACGCCATCCTGCGGTTCCGCAGCAAGGGCAAGTTCGCGCTCGCCTTCTCCGAGACCTTCGGCGAGTTCAACTCCGGCGCCGGGGCCTATTACCTCGCCACCGCGTTCGAGCGGGTGTGGCTGCAGCCCTCCGGCGACGTGGGCCTGGTCGGGCTCAAGATGGAATCGATGTTCTTCCGCGGCACCTTGGACAAGCTCGGCGTAAACCCGCGCATGGATCATCGCTACGAATACAAAAACGCGATGAACACCTTCACCGAGACCAAGTTCACCCCCGCCCACCGCGAGGCGATGGCCAAGGTCGGGGAGAGCATCTATAACCAGATGCTGCGCGGCATCGCCGAAGGCCGCGGCCTCACCCCGGAGCAGGTCAAGGCGCTCATCGATCGCGGACCGTTCCTGGGGCAAGAGGCGGTGACGGAGAAGCTCGTCGATGAGCTCGGCTACCGCGACGCCTTCTACGACAAGGCCAAGGAGCGCGGCGGGGCCGGGGCGGAGCTTCTTTACCTGCACAAGTACCTGGAGCGCGCCGACCGGCCGCACAAAAAGGGCAAGCGCATCGCGCTTATCTTCGGCGTCGGCGGCGTCAACCGCGGCGCCAGCGATGTCGATCCGCTCTCCGGCAGCCGCTCCATGGGCTCGGACTCGGTGACCGCCGGGTTCCGCGCCGCGATCGCCGACAAGGATGTGAAGGCGATCGTGTTCCGGGTGGACAGCCCGGGCGGCTCGTACGTCGCCTCGGACGCGATCTGGCGCGAGGTGGTGCGGGCCAAGCAGTCCGGCAAGCCGGTGATCGTCTCGATGGGCAACGTCGCCGGCTCCGGCGGTTACTTCGTCGCCATGGCCGCCGACAAGATCGTCGCCCAGCCCGGCACCATCACCGGCTCGATCGGGGTGCTCGGCGGCAAGCTCGTGCCGACCGGACTCCTGGAGAAGGTCGGGGTGTCGCTGGATCAGGTCCACTACGGCAAAAACGCGCTCATGTTCTCCCAGACCGCCGACTACAGCGAAGACGAATGGAAGCGCTTCCAGAGCTGGCTGGATCGGGTGTATTCGGACTTTACGACCAAGGTCGCGCAGGGCCGCAAGCTCGACCCGGCCAAGGTGCTGCAGATCGCCAAGGGCCGCATCTGGACCGGCGAGGACGCTAAGCAGCTGGGCCTGGTCGACGAGCTCGGCGGCCTGCACACCGCGCTGCGCCTGGCCAAACAGTCGGCCGGCCTGGCCGATAACGACGACTTCGAGCTGCGCCAGTTCCCGGCGAAAAAAGGCCCCGCCCGCGAGCTGTTCGAGAAGCTCACCGGCAAGGAGCCGGATAACAGCGATAAGGCGGAGCGGGTCGCGGTGCAGATAAACGGCCAGTCCCTGCAGGCGGCGCGGGAGCTGCTGCGCCTGGCGGAGCGCCTGGGCCTTTACGGCGCGCAAGACGTGCTGCGGATGCCGGAAGTCGAGCCGGAGTTCTAGTCCGCTTCCGGGCGGCGCCGCGTCCGCGGGTCAGCCGCCCTTTTTACGACGGTGGATGCGCGGAGGGCGCAGCCGCTTGGCCGCCCGTCGGTGGTGGCGGCGTCGGCGGCGGCTGCGCCGGCTTGGCGAGTCCGATGAGGAAGGCCTTGTAGTCGGACTCGACCTGGCCGGCATAGCGCAGCGCCACCTGCCGGAGCAGGGCGAAGAAGGCCGGGCGCCGGTTGCCGATCTTGGCCAGGGTCTCGTTCTCGAAATCATAAGGAATGAGCGGGCTGCTGTCCTGATCGGCGCGGGCATGGGCGGTGGCGAGAACCGCCCCCCAGACCTCGGCCAGGCGGCTGGCCCGCTGGACGTTGACCAGCTCGCGGACCTCGAAGGTGCCGCGCGCCGGGGTGCGCTCGCGGACGCAGTAGCGGTCCCCCCACAGGGTCATGGTCCCGACATGTTCGTCGACGCGGTAGCCGAGCACGCGGTTGCCGAGCACGGTGCGCATCGCCTGGTCGCGGTTGAGCAGCGTCGCCAGCTGATCGCGCAAAAGCGGATCCATGTACGGCCAGCCGCTCGGGATCCCCTGCAGCTTCACGTCGAGGATGCGGTCGTCGTCCTGATTCAGGGTCGGCCCTTCGACAAGGACGTAATAGCGCGGCAGCCCGCGTGAGCCGAGCCCCTGGTTTACCCGCTGCGCGACATCCTTTACGCGGAAGTAACCGGGCAGGTAGCGCACCCGGCCGGCGAGCGTGGCGATATAGGCCGGCATCGCCTCCTGCACCGCGGCGATGAAGCTCGCCGGCACGGGCAGGATGTCGGGCTTGTTGAAGTCGAAGGTGCGGGTGCCGGTCTCGGTGGTGGTGTGGCGGCCGAGCATGCGCGTGCGGCTTGTGTGCTGGGCGATGTCGGCGAGAAAATCCGACAGCGGGCTGGCGGTGTTGCCGGCGGTGAAGATCTGGGTGAGCTCGTTGTTGTTGCCGCGGTAGCTGGCCAGGGTGTTGAGGTAGCTCTGGCTCAGCGCGTCGAGCAGCCCCGCCTGGTCCGGCGGTGAGAAGCCGCCGTTTTCGTGCGCCAGGAGGATGAGGCTTATCCCCAGCCGCCACAGGTCGAGCTGGTAGTCGCCGATCACCACCTCATCGAAATCATCCAGGTCGTACACCACGCCGCCCTGGTTGTTGGTGAGCGCGCCGATGTTTTCGGCGTGGGCGTCGCCCTGCAGCCACACCCGCGTGGTCGCGCTGCCAAAGTCGGAGAGCAGCGGCGAGTGGCCAAAGTCCGCCCAGTACAGGTAGTTGGTGGCGCGAAAAAACGCCAGCACCGACTCCGCCATCGCGGCGTACTTTTCCGCCCGCACCTGCGGCAAAAGCGAGGCGTTCTTGCTCTCGATCTGGGCGACCACCCACTCGGCGCGGGTCTGGGCCCGAGGGGTCGTAAGGACGCCAAAAAAGACCCCCATGGCAGCGACCAAAACCCCAATCCTGGGAAAGCCCAGCCCGGGGGGACGACGCGACTTTCTAGCTGCCCAGCTTGGTTGCGGGCCGGTCGCCGGTCTGGGAACGCCGTTCATGCTCCTAGATCTACGCAGTGCGTATCGATCGATGGTACCCGATGGCAGTGCGACGAGCAGGCGCCATGCCGCAAAGATGCCCGGCAGCGACGGAAGATTTCCATCCGCCGAGCCGGCGCGACCGCAGGGTTGCAAAAAATCACTTACTCACCGACGAGAAATCGCAGTTATTACAAAGAAAAAGCAGTCTTGCGGCGGGCTTATTGGCGGCGCGTCCAGCGGCTAGTTCGTGCGCGGTTTTTCGCGGCGAGCGCGGCTCCGATTTGCTAGGGTGCCGCCATGGCGACCCCTCGCAAGCCCTCCTCCAGCCGTCCAGGTTCGCGGCCGCAGACCCCGAGCCGCCGCGCTGCCCCCGCGCGATCTACATCGCGCTCTGCATCCCGGCCGGCGGCCGGCGCGGCGGCGAAATCGGCATCCGCTGCGGCCAAGCAGATAAAGGGAAGCCGCGGCCAGGCGGCCGAGCGAAAGACGACGGCAGCAGACGCGCGGGCTAGGGCCGCTGCAAATGCGCCGCGGCCTTTAGGTCCGGCTCCGCTTTTGACGAATAAGCAGCGCTGCCACCTGCGCGGGCTCGGCCATCACCTGGAGCCGGTGGTGCAGATCGGCAAAGAAGGCATCACCCAAGCGCTGTGCGGCGCCGTCGCGGTCGCCCTTTTGCGCCATGAGCTTGTAAAGCTCCGCCTGGCTGAGACGGTGGACGGGGATCGGCGCGAGCTGGCAGCGGAGCTGGCGGCGCGCAACCATGCTGCCCTGGTGCAGGTGCTCGGCCGCACCGTGCTCCTTTACCGCCGCCGTCCTGGCGACATAAAGGGCCGCGACGTACCGCCGCATGTGCCGCTTTCTTGAGGGAATGGGCTGACGCCAGATGCGGCTTGGCCTGGTCGTAAACCCGCGGGCGAAAGGGGCCGGTGATCCGCAGCTGCCCGCCCGCTTGCGGGCTCTGGCCGAGCGCGCCGGCGCCGTCTGCGAGGTCGCCGTGACGCAGAAGCCGGCGGACTTGCCGCAGGCCGCGGCGGCGCTTGCGGCGTTTGGGATGGACGTGCTGGCGGTGTGCGGCGGCGACGGAACGCTGATGACGACGCTGTCAGCGGTGACGGCGTCGGAGCCGGCGACACCTGTCGCGCTGCCGCCGCTTTTGCTCTTGCCCGCTGGAACCATGAACACGGTGGCCAAAAACCTCGGGCTGCCGCCGCAGCCGGAGGCGCTGCTGCAGGCCGCTCTGACCGCCGCCGCCGCCCGCGGCATCGCCGCGGTTCCCTACTGGCCGCAAGACACCCTGCGGGTCCGCACCTATGGCGAGACGCCGCACGATCCAGCGAGCCTGCGATCAAGCCGGAATGAAGCCCGAGACCGGGCCGCCGATCGGGCAGCCCCGCGCCAAAGGATCGGGGACAGCGCGACAGGGGAGGCCGCGGGCGCGGCCGGAGTGGCCGAGCGCGTCCTTGATGAATCCGTCATCAGCGCGCTGCCCCAGCGCGAGCGCTGCGGATTCCTATTTTCCGGGGCGATGGGCGCGCGGTTCTTGTCGGCGTACGCCGCGGCGCCGGAGCCCGGCCTGCGGTGGGCGCTGATTCTGGCGCTGCGCACCATCGCCTCCTGCCTGTATCCGGGCGGCGGTCCGCTGGCCCGCTGGCTGTTTACGCCGACGCCCATGCGGCTTGTGCTGGATGCGGCGGCAAGGGCGACCAACCAGCCTCCTGGGCCGGCCGCACCGACGGCGCCGGTACAAATCGAAGGGGCTTTCCGGCTGCTCATCATGTCTACGGTCGCCGATGCCGGGCTGGGGATGCGCGTGCCGTGGCGGGCCGGCGCGGTGCCGGGGCGCTTCCAGCTTATCGCCTCGGCGATCTCGACCCTGGAAAACGCGCTGCAGCTGCCGCGCATCCTGCGGGCCGAGCCGCTCCGCGGGGCGCCGCACCATGACCTTTTGGCCCGCGCGGCGCAGCTCCGGTTTGATATCCCGCAGACGCTGGTGCTCGACGGAGAGCTGTTCCGTGCGGCCGCGGTCGATGTCGCGCTGGGGCCGCGGCTGACGGTGCTGCGGCCGACCCTGCTGCAGCCGTAAACGCGGCTGTGGTTGTGGTAGCGTGCGCCCATGAAAACGCAAACGCACGTTCCGGCCGCGCGGGCTCTGCGCGCGGCAAGTCTTCTCCTTGGAACCTTGCTCGGCTGCGGCGAGCCAGCGATGACGCCGCCGGCGGCCGATCCCGATCAGCTGCGGCCCTCCCAGGAGGCGGTGGCCAAGGCGCGGACGCTCGTCGCCGCCCGCCCCTATGAGGCCAAGCTGCCCGCGGACTACAGCGACACCAAGAACTGGCCGCTCATCGTCCTTCTGCACGGGTACGGCGCCAACGCCGGAGCGCAGGATCTGTACTTCGGCCTGAGCCACGAGCAGACCCGGCTCGGCTACCTCGTGGCCCTGCCCGAAGGCACGCTCGACTCGACGAACAAGCAGTTTTGGAACGCCACCGACGTCTGCTGCGACAACGAGCACAAAGGCATCGACGACGTGGCCTACATCGACGCGGTCATCGACGACATGAGCGCGCAGTACCGCATCGACCGCCATCGGGTGTTCCTGGTCGGCCACTCCAACGGTGGCTTCATGTCGCACCGCTTCGCCTGCGACCGCGCCGAGCGCATCGCCGCCTTCGTCTCGCTCGCCGGCGATAACTACAAGGACGCGGCCAACCTCTGCAAGCCCAAGGAGCCGGTGGCGGTGCTGCAGGTCCACGGCGATATGGACACCGCGGTGCCGATCATGGGCGGCATGGAGCCGGGCACCGGCCGCTCGCTGCCGTCGGCGCTGGAGACGGTGGGATTCTGGGCCGGCATCGACGGCTGCCAGAAGTCTCTTGATACGAGCGCCCCGGATCTGGACCTCGACCAGAGCTTGGACGGCAAGGACACCTCGGTCGGACGGTTCCTCGGCTGCACGGCAGGGACGGCGGCGGAGCTGTGGACGATTCGCGGCGGCTCGCATGTCCCGAACTTCCTGCGGCCCGACTGGGCGAACGACATCTGGGGCTTCTTGTCGGCCCATCCCAAAAAGAGCTCGTAAGCTCCGCGACGCTGCGGCTGCCATTGCGCAGCGCCCCCCCGTTCGGCTGCGTCCGCCCCGCGCCCGGCGTTGACGGGCCTGGCGATTGCGCGGTGTAATGGAGAGGATGGCCCGCATTGGCTCGCTGTCCCTGGTGGTGGTAGGGCTCGGCTTTTGGGCAGCGCCCGTCCCCGGCTGGACAGCCGAGCCCGACGCGGCTCCCCCCGCGGCGCGCCAGGCAGAGGCGCTCCTTTTTCTGCCGACGGTCGAGGCGGCGATCGGGCCGACGTGGGCCGTCTCGTCCTCAGGGAAGGTGGGGCTGGCGGTGGATGTCACGGTCGGCGCCGTGGTCGGCCTTCCGGGGCGCGGGCAGCGGCCCCTGAGCCGCGATGACCGCTACCTCAAAGCCGCGCTGTGGCTGCAGCCGGAGTTCGGCTACTCCTATGAGCATGGCAACGCCGCCGAGCCCCAGGCGAGCGGCCACCTGGGCTCGCTGGGCCTGGGGGTGGCGTACGGCAACCTGCTGTTTCTGTCCGGGGCTTATACGCCGCGGCTCGTGCTCGGCTCGCTGGGCGGCGAGTCCGGCGGCGCGCTGGCGGTGGGCCTGCGCCACGGCGTCTCCGGCCACTTCCTGGGCCGGCTGTTTTCCGTCGAGCTGTCGCACCAGATGCTGTGGGTAGGCGGCGAGCTGCGCCACGAGCTGCGGCTGCTGTGCGGGCTGAACGCCGGGGCGCTGCTCGTGCCGTGGCTGTAGGCGCGGCCGAGGTCGGGCGGCTTTCGTCGTAGAGTTGCGGTACGATGGCGGCTGCTTTACAAGCTGGCCGGGAGAGCGCCGATGAGTGACCCAACTAGTGACAGCCCCGAAAACGATCCCAACGCAGCACCGCCTACCGTGGAGCTTATCGAGACGCAGCCGGGCAGCGTACATGTCGTGCTGAGCGTGCAGATGCCGGCCGATGCCAGCAGCGAGCCGCCGCCGGGCCCGCCGCCGCCGGCCAAGCCCAACGAAGCGACCGAGGTCGGCCGCGCCGTGGTCGGCGGCGCCGCCAAGGCCGTCGGCAAGGTGCTCGGCGAGATCTGGGACTCGGTGAAGCCCAAAGAAAACTGAGCCGCCGCTCGCAGGTTCTTAAGTGCGGTCCGCCCTTAGCGGGCCGCAGCCAGCTCTTCGTCGATGATGCGGCGGAAGTCGGCGAGCGGGCGGGCGCCGCGCAGGGGCCGGCCGTTTATGAGGAACACCGGAACCGCGGTGATGCCGGCCTTGATGCCGGCCTCGATGTCGGCGGCAATCCGGGCTGCGGTCGCGGGCCGCTGCAGGCAGGCCTCCTGCTCGGCGTCGTAAAGGTGCAGCTCGCGGCGGACGGCGCGTAGATCGTCGGGATCGGTGTTGCCGGCGAACATCTTGTCCGCAAGCTCCCAGAACTTGCCGCGGTCCATCGCGCACACGGCGGCGCGGGCGGCGGCGCAGGCGTTTTCGTGCAGCGGGCGCTTGAGCAGCGGGTTGCATGCCTGATCGAGCGGGAAGTGGCGGAATACGATGCGCAGCTGTCCGGGATAGGCGGCCTGGACCTCCTTCAAGGTGCCGGCGGCGCGCTGGCAGAACGGGCACTCGAAGTCGCTGATCTCGACGATCGTGATTTTGGCGGCGGCCGGGCCGTGGGCCGGGGCGGTCTCGGAGTCGAGGTCGATGCGCGGCTCGGGCGCCGCGGCCGAGGCAGGGCTGCTCGGGGCGGCGCCGAGTTTCGCCGCTCCGGCGGGCGCCTGGGCCGGCCGCTCCGCCGCGGCGAGCTTCAGCTCCGCGAGCTTTTCCCGCACCCAAAAGCTCGAGCCCCCCGCGGCGGCCAAATAGACCAGCAGCAGCGCCACGGCCGACGGCTGCATGAGCGCGCTCAGGTCCGAAGCGAACGCCGGCGCCGACCCCTTGTCAGCGCCCGGCTCGCCGAACAGCCCCCGCAGCGCCCCCCATCCGCCGGGCAGCAGCAGCAGCAGCAGCAGCGCGTTGACCGCGTACAGCGCCAGGCAGAACAGACACAGCGCCCCGATCTGGAACACCGACACCGCGCCGAGAAACGCCGAGAACAGTCCGCCGCCGAGCGCCGCCAGCAGCAGGTAGCCGTGTCCGCGCTCGGCGAGCCGGCCGCCGCGGCGCGACCAGAAGGCGAGGAGGAGGAGCCCGACATAAAAGACCGTGCCCAGGTGCGAGACCGGCACGTTCAAAAGCTCGGACCAGCGGCTGCTGTTTACCGCGTCGCAGTTGAGCGTTTCATTGATGTTGCAGACGCTGGGCAGGCCGGTGCGCAGGTGCGCGAGGTGGATGGTGGTGAGATCGGCTGACAGCCCCGCTCCCACGGCCAAGAGGCCAGCGATCGTCGACAGGCGTACGGTCTTCAGCATGATCCTTCTTGCGGCTGGGCGGCGTAGGCGGACGCGGGCGGCGGTGCGCCTTGGGCGTTTAGCGCGGCCGGCGCCAAAGCGGGGTCCGCGGCGGCGGGGGTGGCGCGGTCGGCGGCGAGCCGGAGCTGGCCGAGCAGCCGGACGGCGGCAACGACGGTGATCGGGCGGAACACGAGGTTGAGCACCGGCGTGCACAGCAGCGCCGCGGTGGTCATGGTGAAGCCGAGCATCACCGGCACGTTCTGCTCGACCAGGGTGACCTCGTGCCGCCACGGCGAACAGAGCCAGCCCGAGCGGCGGACGAAAAACCGCAGCGGCGCGCCGGGCACGCTGGGCAGACAGGTTCCCACCGCGTGCACCGGCCAGAGAAACCACGGCGTCCACGGCCTCTGCGGGGTTTGCGCCGGCGGCGGGGCTGGCTCGCTTTCGCCCTCCAGCATGACGCTGCCGTCATCCAGCGCTTCGACGACGATCCAGTGCATGGCCCAGACCAGGAGCAGGCCCTTGGCGATTAAGCCGCCGACCCACGGCACAAGATGGGCGGCGAGGCTCAGCGGCAGCACCACCACCGCGACCACCACCACCTGCCGCACCGCCAAAAGCGCCGAAGAGACGAGCGGCCGCTGGCGCGGCTTGCACGCTCCGAGCTGCATCCGCTCGTGCGCCTGCGCCCCCAGCCGGCCGTAGTGGTTGGCCATGATGATCGACGGCACCGGCGCCAGCACCACGAAGCTGTGCAGGGCGGTCTTGCACATCGTCTGCAAGAACCCCGGCTCGTCGCTAAATAGCAGCGCCTTGAAGAAGCCGACGCTCAGACAGAATCCCAGGAGCAACAGCGCCGGGAGCAGCGCCTCCATGAGCAGCTCGCGGTCGCGGGCCAAAAGGGCGACGGCGTGCAGCGGCTGCAGGAGCCCGTGCAGCATCTTCTGCCAGATCGACAGCGGCGATGGATCGGCCAGCGGATTTTGGCGGCTCGGACCGCTGCGGAGCTGACGCAGCTCCTCCATGACGTGCGCAGCGCTGGCGGCCGCGCGGGTTTTCGCTGTCCGGACGGCAGAGGCGGGCGGGGGTTGGGCAGAGCTCGGGACGCTGCCGAAAGACATCCGATTACGCTAACAGCGCGGCCAGGCTGGCGCAAATGCCGCCCCTAGGCGACGGAGGCGATCGGGGCCCGGCGGCCGCAGGCGGGGCCGCGGCCAGTTGCCTAGGGCCTGGCCGGACCGACAAAGGGCTAGGACGACGGCCCGGTGCAACAACTTGCGGTTCCAGGCGGCAACGGACGATAGTATCCCTGTTCAGGGGAGAGGCAGTCCCAAGGAAGGCTCATGAGTCGATTGTTGCGGATCGCCCAGACTTCGGTCGGACGGAAGCTGCTGATGGCGGCTACCGGGCTCGCCATGCTCGGCTTCGTCGTCATCCACCTCCTTGGCAACCTGAAGGTGTTTTTCGGCCCCGAGGAAGTGAACAGCTACTCCGAGACGCTGCACCAGCACCCCGGCATCATCTGGCCGGCGCGGGCGGGCCTTTTTTTGTTCGTGCTCTGCCACATCGTCGTCGGCGCCGCCCTGTGGTCGCGCAGCCGCGCCGCCCGGCCCACCGGCTACCATCGGCAAAAGACCCTGCGCGCGAGCCTCGCTTCGCGGCTCATGCCGGTTTCCGGGCTCCTGCTGCTCGGCTTTATCGTCTACCACCTGCTGCACTTCACGTTTCTGGTCGTCCACAACGAGCACTCGCAGGTCTTTGACAGCGCCGGCCGCCACGATGTCTACGCGATGGTGCTCGCGGCGTTTCAAACCCCCCTTCTGGCCGGCGGCTATGTGCTGGCGATGCTCGGGCTCGGGCTGCACCTGTGGCACGGGGCGCAGAGCTTGCCGCAGACCCTGGGCCTGCACCACAGCGCCTATAACGGGCTCATACGCGGGACGGCCAAGGTGCTGGTCGTGCTGCTGGTGCTGGGATTTTCATCGCTGCCCATCAGCATATTTTTTGGTCTGATCACAAGCCCCGGCTGAGGAACCGCTGCCATGTCTACTTCCCCCGCTCCGGCCAACGCGGCAGCTAGCTCCGCGGCAGCCAGTTCCGCGGCAGCCAGCTCCGCGGCAGCCAGCTCCGCGGCAGCCAGCTCCGCGGCAGCCAGCTCTGACGATCGGCGCTCGCTCAGGCCGCAAGGCGGCGCGGCGGCGGAGGCGCGGCTCGACGCGAAAGTCGATGCCCGACTCGATGCCAAAGTTCCCGGCGGGCCGATCGCCGCCAAGTGGCGCACCTACCAGTCGCAGCTCAAGCTCATAAACCCCGCCAACAAGCGCAAATACACCGTGATCGTCGTCGGCACGGGCCTGGCCGGCGCCTCCGCCGCGGCGACTCTGGGCGAGCTTGGCTACAACGTCGAGTGCTTCTGCTTTCAGGACAGCCCGCGCCGCGCCCACAGCATCGCCGCCCAGGGCGGCATAAACGCCGCCAAGAACTACCAGAACGACGGCGACAGCGTCTTCCGCCTGTTTTACGACACGGTAAAAGGCGGCGACTTCCGCGCCCGCGAGGCCAACGTCTACCGTCTCGCCGAGGTGAGCAACCTCATCATCGATCACTGCGCCGCCCAGGGCGTGCCGTTCGCCCGCGAGTACGGCGGCACGCTCGCCAACCGCAGCTTTGGCGGGGCCCAGGTGTCGCGGACGTTTTACGCCCGCGGGCAGACCGGGCAGCAGCTGCTGCTCGGGGCGTACGGGGCGCTCAACCGGCAGATCCAGGCCGGCCGGGTGCGCATGCACCCGCGCACCGAGATGCTCGACCTGGTGCTCGTCGGTGGTCAAGCGCGCGGCATCATCACCCGCGACCTCACTACCGGTAAGCTCGAGCGCTTCGCCGGCCACGCCGTGGTGCTCGCCACCGGCGGCTACGGCAACGTCTTTTACCTGTCGACCAACGCCGCCGGCTGCAACGTCACCGCGACCTACCGCGCCTACAAGCGCGGGGCGCTGTTTGCAAACCCCTGCTTCACCCAGATCCACCCGACCTGCATCCCCGCCGCCGGCGAGCATCAGTCCAAGCTCACCCTCATGTCGGAGTCGCTGCGCAACGACGGCCGCATCTGGGTGCCCAAGCAGCCCGGCGACACCCGGCGGCCGGAGCAGATTCCCGAGGCGGAGCGCGACTACTATCTGGAGCGCAAGTACCCCTCGTACGGCAACTTGTCGCCGCGCGACATCGCCTCGCGCGCCGCCAAGCAGGTCTGCGACGAGGGCCGCGGCGTCGGCGCGGCGGTCGCCGGCAAGGCGCGCGGGGTGTACCTGGACTTCGACGACGCGCTGCGGCGCCTGGGACAGGAGACCATCAGCCAGCGCTACGGCAACCTGTTCGACATGTACCAGAAGATCACCGGCGAGGATCCCTACAAGACGCCGATGCGCATCTACCCCGCGTCGCACTACACGATGGGCGGCCTGTGGGTGGACTACAACCTCATGAGCAACCTGCCCGGCCTGCACGTCATCGGCGAGGCGAACTTCTCCGACCACGGGGCGAACCGCCTCGGCGCGAGCGCGCTCATGCAGGGTCTGGCCGACGGCTACTTCATCCTGCCCTACACCCTTGGCCACTACTTCGCATCGAGCAAGCTGGCCCCGGTGGATACCGCGCATCCGACTTTCGCCGACGTGGAGCGGCAGGTCGGGGAGCGCATTGCGCGGCTGCTCGGGGTGGGCGGCCGGCGCTCGCCCGACTCGTTTCACCGCGAGCTCGGCGGGCTCCTGTGGGATCGCTGCGGCATGGCCCGCGACGCGGCGGGGCTTCGGGTAGCGCTGGAGCGCATCCCGGCGCTGCGGCAGGAGTTCTGGCAGAACCTGCGGGTGCTCGGCCGCGGCGAGGAGCTGAACCAAGAGCTGGAGCGCGCCGGCCGCGTCGCCGACTTCCTCGAGTTCGCCGAGCTCCTGTGCCGCGACGCGCTCTCCCGCAACGAGTCGTGCGGCGGCCACTTCCGCAGCGAGTACCAAACCGAGGACGGCGAGGCGCGGCGCGACGACGAGACCTTCTGCCACGTCAGCGCCTGGCAGTACCGCGGCGCCGACCAGGCCCCGGAGCTATACCGCGAGCCCCTGTCGTTCGAGACGGTGAAGCTGGCGCAGCGGAGCTACAAATGAGGAGCGGCCGATGAACCTCACCCTGCACATCTGGCGGCAGAAAAACGCCGGAAGTCCGGGCAAGCTGGTCCGGTACAAGGTCACAGACATCAGCCCCGATCAGTCGTTTCTGGAGATGATGGATCAGCTCAACCAGGGCCTCATTGCCCAGGGTGAGGATCCGGTCGCCTTCGACCACGACTGCCGCGAGGGGATCTGCGGCGCCTGCTCGATGGTGATTAACGGCGTGCCGCACGGGCCGCAGCGCGGCACGACCACCTGCCAGCTCCACATGCGGAATTTTCGCGACGGCGATACGCTTTACGTCGAGCCATTCCGGGCCCGCGCCTTCCCCGTCCTGCGCGACCTCATGGTCGACCGCAGCGCCTTTGACCGCATCCAGCAAGCCGGCGGCTATGTCTCGGTAAACACCGGCGCCGCCCCCGACGGCAACGCCATCCTCGTCCCCAAGCCCGAGGCCGACACCGCCTTCGACGCCGCGAGCTGCATCGGCTGCGGCGCCTGCGTCGCGGCGTGCAAGAACGCCTCGGCGATGCTGTTCATCTCCGCCAAGCTGGCGCAGCTCGCCCACCTGCCGCAGGGCCAGCCGGAGCGGGTGCGCCGCACCGTGGCGATGATCGAGCAAGCCGACAAAGAAGGCTTTGGCAGCTGCACGAACTATTACGAGTGCGAGGCGGTCTGCCCGAAAAACATCCCCGCGCGCTTTATCGCCGAGATGAACCGCGACTACCTGCGCGCCGCCCTCCTAAGCCGCGAGTTCGACGCCCACGCCGCCCCGCCCGCGGACGAAGGCTGAGCCCCTTATCGTCGCGAGGCCCCGCCGGCCAATCCCGTTGACATCATAGGCTGCTTTGTAGGCAAATGCGGGTGTATTCTAGAAACGCAAAACATGTCCGCACCGCACTGCTTGTTTGACCAAGTCCTTTCTGGGTGGAGCATCCATGGCATCTGATCTTGTGCCTTTACGGCTGCGCGGGATGGGCAAGACCCGCCGCCGCGACATGTGGTGGGTCGGACCCCTGGCCGCCCTCCTCGGGCTGTCGGGATTTATCGTCTACGCCACCTGGGCCGCGTTGCAAAACGCGAACTACCACTTCGGGCCCTACCTCTCGCCGTTTTACGCCCCGGAGATCTTCGGCAGCTCGCCGCACGCCTGGTTCGGGCCCAAGCCCGGCTGGTGGCCGGCGTTCATTCCGTTTTCGCCGGCGATGCTGATCCTGTGGGCCCCCGGCGGCTTCCGCTTCACCTGCTACTACTACCGCGGGACGTACTACAAGTCGTTCTGGGCCGATCCGCCCGGCTGCGCCGTCGGCGAGCCGCGCAAGAGCTACCTCGGCGAGAAATCGCTGCCGCTCGTCCTGCAGAACGTGCACCGCTACTTCATGTACGTGGCGCTCGTGTTCATCGTCCTTTTGGCCTGGGATGTCTGGAAGGCGATGTGGTTCACCGATGAGGCGACGGGCCAGACCAAGTTCGGCATCGGCGTCGGGACGCTCATCCTGGCCGTCAACGTCGTCCTGCTCAGCTTCTATACGCTCGGCTGCCACTCGCTGCGGCACCTGGTCGGCGGACGCCTGGATCGGATGTCCGAGTCCCCGGTGCGCAAGACGGCGTATGACTGCTCGAGCTGCCTGAACCGGGCGCACATGCGCTGGGCCTGGTGCAGCCTCTTTTCGGTCGCATTCTGCGATGTCTACGTGCGTCTGTGCGCCATGGGCATCTTCACCGACTATCGAATCCTCTAGACAGGACACGGCGGAGCTAAGACACGGCATGGGCGAATATCAGACACACGAGCACGATGTCCTTGTCATCGGCGCCGGCGGGGCGGGACTGCGCGCCGCGATCGAGGCGGCGGCCGGCGGCGTTTCCGTAGGACTTGTGTGCAAGTCGCTGCTCGGCAAGGCGCACACCGTCATGGCCGAGGGCGGCGTCGCAGCGGCGCTGGCCAACGTAGACGATCGCGATAGCTGGAAGGTCCACTTCGCCGACACGATGCGCGGCGGCCAGTACCTCAACAACTGGCGCATGGCGGAGCTGCACGCGCAAGAGGCGCCGGCCTGCGTGCGCGAGCTCGAAGCCTGGGGGGCGCTGTTCGACCGCACCAAGGACGGCCGCATCCTCCAGCGCAACTTCGGCGGCCACAAGTACCCGCGTCTCGCCCACGTCGGCGATCGCACCGGCCTTGAGATGATCCGGACGCTGCAGGATCACGGCATCCACCAGGGCATCGACGTGCACATGGAGTGCACCATCGTCACCCTGCTCAAGGACGGCGACCGCGTGGTCGGGGCCTTCGGCTACGACCGCGAGCGCGGCCGCTTCCGCCTGTTCAAGGCCAAGGCCATCGTGCTCGCCACCGGCGGCATCGGCCGCGCCTACAAGATCACGAGCAACAGCTGGGAGTACACCGGCGACGGCCACTCGCTGGCCTACCAGGCGGGGGCGGATCTTGTCGACATGGAGTTTGTCCAGTTCCACCCCACCGGCATGGTGTGGCCGCCGAGCGTGCGCGGCATCCTCGTGACCGAGGGGGTGCGCGGCGAAGGCGGCATCCTGGTCAACAAGGAAGGCAAGCGCTTCATGTTCAACGACATTCCGGATAACTACCGCAGCCAGACTGCGGACAATCCGGAAGAGGGCTGGCGCTACGTCCTGGGCGACAAGAACGCCCGCCGACCGCCGGAGCTTCTCACCCGCGACCACGTCGCCCGCTGCATCATGCGTGAGGTCCGCGAGGGCCGCGGCAGCCCGCACGGCGGCGTGTTCCTCGACATCGCGTGGATCAAAGAGAAGATCTCGGGCGCGCCCGACCACATCAAAAAGAAGCTGCCGAGCATGTACCACCAGTTCAAGCAGCTGGCGGACATCGACATCACCACCACGCCGATGGAAGTCGGGCCGACCACCCACTACATCATGGGCGGGGTACGCGTCGATGGCGACACGCAGATGTCGACGGTGCCGGGGCTGTTCGCGGCGGGTGAGGTGGCCGGCGGTCTGCACGGCGCCAATCGCCTCGGCGGCAACTCGCTGTCGGATCTGCTGGTGTTCGGCCGGCGGGCGGGCATGCACGCCGCCAAGTACGCCAAGGAAAACTCCGCCGGCGCGGTGCATAATGATCAGGTGGAAGCGGCGGCCAAGCACGCCCTGGCGCCGTTCGATCGCGGCACGTCGGGGGAGAATCCCTACCAGATTCAGCGCGACCTGCAGGAGATGATGCAGGAGCTCGTCGGCATCGTCCGCGTCGAGAAAGAGATGCAGAGCGCGGTGGAGAAGCTCGCGGGCCTGCGCGACCGCGCCAGCCGCGTCGGCATCGACGGCAACCGCGAGTACAATCCGGGGTGGAACACGGCCCTTGACCTCGGCAACCTGCTCACCGTGTCGGAGGCGATTTCCCGCGCCGCGGTGGAGCGCAAAGAGAGCCGCGGTGGCCACTTCCGCGACGACTTCCCGGCCAAGTCCGAGGAGTTCTCCAAGTTCAACATCCTCATCCGCAAGGGACAAGACGGTGCGATGCAGGTCATTCGCCAGCCGCTGGCGGAGCTGCGCGCTGACCTCAAGCAGATTATTGAGGAGAACAAGTAAATGCCGAGCGCGACGTTTCGGATCTGGCGCGGCAACAGCGATAAGGGCACCTTCGTCGACTACAAGACCGAGGTCTCCGAGGGGATGGTCGTCCTCGACGCGATCCACAACGTCCAGGCGGAGTCGGCTCCGGACCTGGCGGTGCGTTGGAACTGCAAGGCCGGCAAGTGCGGCTCGTGCTCAGCGGAGATAAACGGCGTGCCGCGGCTTATGTGCATGACGCGGCTGTCGGAGATAAACCTCAGCGAGCCGGTCACGGTCGAGCCGATGAAGGCGTTCCCGCCGCTGCGCGACCTTGTGACCGATGTCTCGTGGAACTACCGGGTCAAAAAGAAGATAAAGAAGTTCGCCCCGCGCAAGCCCGACGCGCCCGACGGCACCTGGCGCATGCAGCAGCAGGACGTGGACCGGGTGCAGGAGTTCCGAAAGTGCATCGAGTGCTTCCTCTGCCAGGACGTCTGCCACGTCCTGCGCGAGCACGACAAGCACGAGGAATTTATCGGCCCGCGCTTTTTCGTCTACACCGCGGCGCTGGAGATGCACCCGCTCGACACCGAGGACCGGCTGGCCGACCTCAAGAAGGCGCAGGGCATCGGCTACTGCAACATCACCAAGTGCTGCACCAAGGTCTGTCCGGAGAGCATCACGATCACCGACAACGCGATCATTCCGCTCAAGGAGCGGGTGGTCGATGAGTTCTACGATCCGGTGCGCAAGCTGCTGCGGGTGTTCAGCGGGAGCAAGTAGCGCCGGCGGAGGTGGCGGCTCGTGTTTACGCTGAAGCTCTTGCACAAAGAAGGAGTGCCGGCGGCGCTCGACAAGGCCGAGCGCTACCGCCTCCTCAACGAGCCGGGCGAGGCGGAGAGCATCTGCCTCGACGTGCTGGCGGTGGAGCCGGACAACCAGCGGGCGCTCATCACGCTGCTGCTCGCGCTGACCGATCAGTTCGAGCAGGGGATCGCCGACCGCCAGACGCGGGCGCGGGCCTTGCTGCCGCGCCTGACCAGCGAGTACGAGCGGACGTACTACGCCGGGCTTATCAGCGAGCGGCGGGGCAAGGCGGCGCTCAAAGACGGCACGCTGGTCTCGGGCCGCGACATCTATGAGTGGCTGACCGAAGCGATGGCCCTGTATGAGCGCGCCGAGGCCCTGTGTCCGCCCGGCAACGACGAGGCGCGGCTGCGCTGGAACGCCTGCGCGCGGCGGATCAATAGCAACGAGTCCCTTCGTCCGTACGAAGAAGCAGAAGCAACCCCCTATCACGACTAGCGCGATAGGGGGCTGGGGATTCTGGCTCGACTTGGCTGTGCTGCTTAACCGATGACGGTCGAGAGGCAGTTGGTAAGGTCGAACAGGAGGAAGATGAGCGCCTTCTCTTGCGGCGTAAGGCCGGTGCTGGTGCAGCCGCTGGGGAAGGGCTTCTGCGGGTTTGAGACATCGCTCTTGCCGCCGCTGACGTGGATGTCGGTGAACACCATCTGGCCGCACTGATTCTGCGGCGGCGCGGTGAGCGGCGTGTTAAACGAGAAGTACTGCGAGGCGGGATTGGTCAGCGGCGGCGTCAGGTTGCCGGCGTCGGTATAATCCGCCCAGTCCTGGGTCTTGCTGGTGTCGCGCCCGGTGAGCGTCACGCGCGAGTTGTTGATCATCAACTTGCCGAGCTGAGTCGAGCCGCCCACCGACGGCAGCTGCAGCCACTGCGCCAGCGCCTTGCCCTTGGGGAAGCTCTGGTTGATGTCGGTGGTGATCGGGGTCAGGTCGTTGATGTAGCCGCCGGCGCTGCTGTCGACGAAGGAGGCCACGGTGGACAGCGGCGGGGTGGCGCCGGAGAGCCAGATGTTGTGCCAGTGCGAGGCGAAGACGCGGCCGCCGTTGTTGACGAAGGTCTCCAGCGCCGCGTGGGCCGCCGGGCTCTTGAAGCCGGCGTTCTGGTCGCCTTCGCACGACAGGAGCACGATGTCGTACTTGTTCCAGTTGTTGACGTCGTTCCACCACGGGTTCGAGCTCGGGAACGGCGCGCCGCCGTTGAGCGTCGGCATGTAGCTGTCGGTGCCCGCGGTGCCGTTGAAGCGCTGGCCGCCGGCATACAGGTTGACGCTGCCGCCGCCGGCCGGGGTGGTGAACTCGGAGTCATCAAGGCCCAGCTTGTTGGAGCGCAGCAGGCACTCCAGCGCGTCCTGGTTGCCGGTGGACAGGGCAATCTTGGGAATGTTGCCTTCGGTGCGGTTGCGCGGCAGCCGGGTCTCGGTGGCGGCGATCGGCGTGCTCGTGCAGTCGGTGACGCTCGGGATGGTGATGACGCGGCGCCACTTGCCGACGCGGATGACCAGCGGAATGTCTTTTCCGGACGGGATGTTGGTCAGGGTGAAGCTGCCGTTGACGTCCGTGGTGGTCTTGGCCGCCACATCAAGCGGGACGATCTGCTCGCAGCGGTCGCAGGACGGACCGCTGACCGGCGCCGGTGGGATCTCGCCGCTCGGGATGTAGACGTTGGCGTTGTAAAGCGGCAGGTTGCCTGCCGGGATGGTCACCACGCCGGTAAGGGTCGTGGGGCTGCCGGCCGGACACTTGTAGTTGATCTGGCACTGCCGGCCGACGCAGCCGACGGTTCCGGTGCCGCCGTCGCCGGTGCCGCCGTCGCCGTTGCCGTTGCCATTGCCGTTACCGTTGCCGTTATACGGATCGATGTACGTGCTCGCGCAGGCAGCGGCAAACGCCAGCGGGAGTACTCGAGCCAAGGTCAAAATCGATTTCCTCATAGTCGCTCCTTCCTAATGTTCACGAGACCGGACAGACCCTGGCTAGGTCGGGTTGAGACAGCTTGACAGGTCGAAGAAAAGGAAGATGAGCGCCTTTTCTTGCGGGGTCAGGCCAGTGGTCGTGCAGCCGCTCGGGAACGGATAGGAGGGGCCGGACTGATCGGTCGAGATCGTGCCGCTGACGTGCATGTCGGTGAACACCATCTGGCCGCACTGGTTGGCGGCGCTGGCTCCGACCGGCGCGTTGAACGAGAAGTACTGCGACGCCGGGGACGTGACGCCATCGGCCATGTAGTTCGGATCGCTGAAGTCCACCCAGTCCGTGGTCAGCGCCGCGTTGCGCCCGGTGAGGGTAACGCGCGAGGCGGTGATCGGCAGCTGGCCCAGGTTCGTGGTCGCGCCGACGGTCGGCAGCTGCAGCCAGTCGGCCAGCGCCTTGCCCTTGGGGAAGCCCTGGTTGATCTGGGCCGTGATGGTGGACGTATCGTTCTGGTAGCCGCCGAACGACAGGAACGAGGCGACGGTGTTGAGCGGCGCCGGACCGGCGGAGATCCAGTAGTTGTGGTAGTGCGAGGCGAAGACTCGGCCGCCCGCGTTGATGTAGCGCTGCATGGAGCTTAGCGCGTTGGCCGACTTGGTCGAGGGGTTCTGCGCGCTCTCACACGACATCATCACGATGTCGTAGGCGCTGAGGTTGCCGAGCGAGTCCCACCACCCGTTGGCCGGCGGGAACGTCGCGCCGCCCAGGGCCGCGTTATAGGCGCTCGTGCCCTGGGTGTTAAGACCCGGGGTGGCGTTGTAGATGCCGCCCGAGAACAGGTTGACCCGGCCGGTGCCGGTGGGGTTTGTGAACTCGGAGTCGTCAAGGCCCAGCTTCTTGCTGCGCAGAAGGCACTCCATCGCATCGCCGCGGCCGGTAGTCATGGCGATCTTGGGGATGTTGCCTTCGGTCTGGTTGCGCGGCAGGCGGGTCTGGTCCGCCGTGATCGCGGTCGTGCTGCAGTCGGTGACGCTGGGGATGGTCACCACCCGGCGCCACTTGCCGACGCTTATCACCACCGGGATGTTGTTGCCGGAGGGGACGTAGCTCAGCGAGAACTTGCCGTTGATATCCGTGGTCGTGCTGGCGGCGGCGTCGGCCGGCACGGCCGAGTCGCAGCGGTTGCACGAGGCGCCGCTTGGTATAGCGGAGGGGACGGCGCCGCTCGGAATGTAGACAATCGCATTATTGATCGGCAGGTTGCCGGCCGGGATGGTGACGACGCCGGTAAGGGTCGTCGGGCCCTTTTGCACCGGGCAGTTGTAGTTGATCGAGCACTGCCGGCCCACGCAGCCGCCATCGGGTACGTAAGGCGGAGTTCCGGCGTCCGAATCTGAGCCGCCCCCACCCCCGTCGCCCATGTCGCCGCTCCCGCCGCCGCCGCCGGTGCTCATATCGACGGTCGAGGTCGGGACGCTCAGGTCCGGGCCGGTCACCCCGCCTCCGCTCGTGGTCGTGATGTTGCACGCCCCGATCGGCAACAGCGCCAGTCCGAGCGGCAGCGGCAGCAGGTGGCGCAGGGGCAGCAGACGTCCCAGCTCAGAGAGTCTTTTTAACATAGACAATTCCTTTCATATGCTTACGGGCAAAGCAGCACTCATGCGTCGATTCGATCTGAGTTGCGGCCTATCCAAGGTTTCACAGTTCAGTCTAATCGATACAAAGTTTGGTGCTTGGGTATAGTGATGAGACCTAGTAGCGGCAAGGGGTTATCTAACATCCTCGACGGAAAAGATTTACCGCTGCGGGCGCCTGGGGGGCCGGAAGCGGCCTGGCGATCGCCCAACTAGGTCTAAGGCAAGTTCTGGGCCATAGCCGGCAAGAGTGTAGACATGACTCGCAGATAGCAGATGATCGGCTTGGCAATAGCATGCGGTAACCTGGAATAGCTTGGAATTCTGCGATATTGGCAGTGCGGGCTCGCGCGCGGCCCGCTGCGCCGCGTGCTAGTCTACGTTGGTGCAGATGTTGCCCAACCTGATCGGAAGATTAGAGCTGCGGATGCAGTCGCTGCGCCCGCCCGAGCGGCTGCCAAACTCGCCTCTCCGGCGGTCGATCCGCCGCCCGCGGGGATTATGCGGGCTTGCCGCGGTCGCGGTCCTTGCAGCGCTGTGCGGCAGCTTTCTGCTGCTAGCGCCGCCGGCCGCCGCCAGCCCGCACAATCCGGTGGTGGTGGTGCTGGGCGTACACCAAGACGGCCGACCGGTGGCGCGGGCGCGCAGCGTCGTCACGCAGCACCTTTTGCACATGGGCGAGAGCGTGCTTGCTCCAGCCTTATCCAATGAAGACCTGCTGTGCTCCAGCCCCGACTGCCTGCAGCGCTTGGCGCGCGCATTTCGCGCCGATCGCTTGGTCGGCGGAGAGGTCCTGCCCAACGATCGCAACTACATCATCCGCATGTGGATGCTCGATGTGGCCCAGCAGCAGCCGAGCTCCGCCGAAGAGCGCTGCGTCGATTGCACGCTCGATCAGGTCTATGAGCTTTCGGCCAGCGGCGCCGGCAAGCTGCTGGATGCCGCGGCCGTTCCGCCGCCCCCGCCGCCGCTGCCCGCAGACGGCCCGGCGGCGAGCGCGCCGGCACCCAGTGCGTCGGTGTCCAGCGCACCAGCGCCCAGCGTCCCGATTTCCGGCGTCCCGGTTTCTGATGTCCCGGTTTCCGGCGTCCCGGTTTCCGGCGTTCCGACCGAGCCGCCCGCCAGCGCTGCGCAGGCGTCCGCGCCGCCCGAACTGGCCCCGACGCCACCGCGCGCCGCGGGGAGCGAGCTCCAGCCCCCGGCTGCTCCGCAGGGGCCCGATACGGCTTCGGTGCCGCGTCGTGCTGCCCGCTGCACCCCGCGGTTTTATACCTTCGGACGCGGGGTGGCGGTCGGCGCCTTGGGCGGCCTCACCGCGCTGGGACTTGGGACCGCCATCGGCCTGACCGCCGCCGATGGCTCTGTGTACCTGCCAAAATCCGCGGAGTATCCCGACGATATCACCTGGAACTTCCAGGCGCAGTACCGCGCCGCCTATGCGCTGACGGCGCTCACGGCGGCGGGCCTGGGGGCGGCGCTCATCAACTGGCGGCGGCTGACCGGCCGCGCGCAGGAAAAGACCGCGATGTGTGAGCTCCATCGCAGCAAGTGGACCTTCAACCGCGGTCTGGCCATAGGAGCGCTGGGGAGCCTCCTGGCGAGCAGCCTTATCACCTCGTTCGCGCTCACCGCGCTCGACGGCAGGTCGTTTGTCTCCGATGATCCGACCCGCATTGCGACACCGATTCCCTACCGCTTCCAGACCGCGTACTCCGTCGGCTACGCCGCTTCGGCCGGGCTCGCTTTAGGTCTTGGGCTGGCCGTCTTTCTGCCCTAGTCGCTCCCTAGTGATGCGGCGCGACCATAAGACCAGCCGGGCAGAGAGCGAATTTCGCGTCAAGCACTGCCGCAGGCTGGCATATTGACAGGAAGCAGGTCTATGCCCACCCCGCCCTCAGGTCAAGCCTCTCCGGTGTTGTCGCCGACGGCAGTAGTCGCCGGCCGGTACCGCATCACGGGGCCGCTGTCGGGCGGAGGGGCGAGCGCCGCGTTTGCGACGTACGAGGCGCTCGATCTGAAGGCCGATGCCGCGGCCGATGGCGCCGGCGACGGGCTGCCGTACGTGGTCTTGCGCGTGATGACCGATCGCAGCATCGGACCGTGCACCGATGCCGAGCGGATCCACCTGGTGCAGCAAGCCGCCAACCTGCGTCGCGTCCGTCATCCCGCAGTGGCGCGGACGATCGAGCTCAGCCTGCACAGCGAGCTCGGACTCTTTCTCGCGCGGGAGCCGATCGAGCGCGACGGGCAGACCCTGCGCGAGCTTCTGATAAGCCGCGGCGGACCTCTGCCCGAGGCGGAGGCGATCAAGCTGTGCGCCCAGATCGGCGAAGCCCTGGAGGCGGTGCACCAGCAGGGCGCCTGCCACCTGAGCCTGTCGCCGTCGTGCGTGTACGTCTACCCGGACGGGCCCGAGGTGCGGGTCAAGGTCGTTGATTTCGGGCTGCTGCCGCCGTCGTGGGCCGCCCAGCTCGGCGAGGCCGGCTACCTGGCGCCCGAGCAGGTGAGCGGACAGCTCGGCGGCCCGCCGGATGCGCAGAGCTGCGATCGCCGCACCGATCAGTTTGCGCTGGCCGTGATCCTCTATGAGATGCTCGCCGGCCAACCGGCCTTCATCGCCGCCGCGGACGAGGACCGCCAGATCATCCTCAACCGCGTGCGCAACGAAGATCCGCTGCCGCTGTCGCAGAGTCGGCCGGTGGAGCAGGCCCTGGCGCGCGCCTTATCGCGCTCCCGCGGGGTCCGATTTCCGTCGATACGCGACTTCATGCAGGCGCTGGGCGCCGACGTATCGGCATGGCCGCTGCGGCCGGCGCTTGGGCCGGCGCTGGTCGCGCCGCCGCCGAGCCGGGCGCCGCGGCTCCTTTTGCCGATGATCGCCGGCGCGGTCTTTTCTCTTGTGGGTCTGAGCGCGGTCGGGGGGCTGCAGCGCATCACCCAAAAGCCCGTGCAGGGGCTGTTCTCCGCCTGGGGGCCGCGCCGCTCCGGCCCCGCGGAGCCGCGTCCGCACGGGCGCGTATCGCATCCCGGCCCCGGCCCCGGCATCGCGCCGCCCGTTTCCGGACCGCCGGCCCCGCCGCCCGTCCTTAGCACGGGCCCGGATGGCGCGGACTTGCGCCCCGCGGCGCCGGCCCTTCCGCCTCCGCCTGACGCCGCCGCCGTTAACGAAAATGTCGACGGCGGCGATAGCGTCCCCGATGGTATGGCCGGCGGCCCAGATGATCCGCAGCACGGCGCGCTCGTCCGCGGTGGGATCAAAAAGCCCGTATTCCCAAGCCCCGGAGCGGGCGCCGGCCTAGCCGGGTCCGCCGGACCACTCGCGCTGGCGTTCAGCGGGCCGGAAGCCGAAGCCCTGACCAAAGATCAGCGCGGCGAGCTTACGCGCTGCGTGAAGATGGTCTCCCCCCGCTTTCCTTTTTCCATCGCCCTTCAGAACATTAACGGCGTCTTCTACGTAGATCCGAGCCGCACAAGCGCTGAGCTAAGTGGCAGCCAAGACTTTCGCGATTGCCTCAAGCAGCGCGTAAAGGGCAAAATAGTGCCCAAAGTGCTTAACATTACAAAAATGAGCAAGGGGAAGGCGGCACCGTGAAGTTCCCGTCGGTTATAGGGGTGCTGCTGTTTGCCGCATTCGCACTTTTGCCCGGCTGCTATGCGGAAGAGATCGCCGATCTGCGCAGCCAGATCGAGCACCTGCAGGTCTGCCAGCGCTGCGCCCAGAACCAGCTGACCCAGGGGCTCGCCCTGGCCCTGTGCAAGGCGCCGGTGCGCCAGCTTATCGACGATGTCGCCCAGGTCTGCAAGCGTGAGGATGTCTGCCTCGACCAGAAGATCGCGACCCTGGTCGGCGACGCCGATCCGACGCACCTTGGCAAGTTCGTCGGCATGATGGATCAGCAGCCCCACACCGTCCTTTACTTCACCCCGCGGGATCAGCTGATAGACGGTCCCGAAGGCGTGTACATGCAGCGCCTCAAGCGCACCGCGCAGCCGCAGCCGCCGTGGCTGCCGACCACCAAGTTCCTGGTGGTGTCGAACCTGCCGACGGCGCCGTTCGGGGCGACGACGCGCCTTACGACCAGCGATCCGATGGTGCAGCGGGCCGAGTCGCGCGGCCTTCAGATCATCGAGAAGCTGCTCGAGTTCTCCTTCGTCAGCGGCCAGAAGGTTCGCCGCGAGCAGGTCCTGCACTGGGTGTACGCCTTCACCTTGAAAAAGGGCGAGTACCTGCGCAAGGACGACCAGCCGCTGCCGGGCTCGGATCTGTCGCTCAGCGTCTGGGTGTTCCGCATCGACTGCGCGACGCCGACCGATCTTACCGAGCCGCCCGGCTGCAACGACTGCGCCCTGCCGCCCACCCCGCCGGTGAGTCTGCCGCCGCTGCAAGCGCTGCCGGCGAGCACGGCTCCGACGGCGCCAGCCGCGCCGGCCGCGGCTCCAGCCACAGCGACGCCGGCCGCGGGCGCCGCAGCTCCGCCGCCGCAGTGAGCCGCCGATGAGGTCAGCTTCCCCGCGCCGCAGTCGGCTCGCCGGAGTTTTGGCGCCGCTTTGGTTTTCCGCGCTGCTCCTCCAGGGGCTGAGTTCTTGCCAGCCCGTGCTGGCAGCCGGCGCCGCGATGCAGGTAAAGAGCGTCGAGGTGCAGCCCGCCGGGGAGCTCCTTATCCGCCAACAAGAGAGCCAGCTCTTGCACCGCAAGGTGGATCTGGCCGGCATACGCAAGCTCGAGGGGGATAAGATCGTCGCCGAGACGCCGCCGGTGGCGCGGGTGCTCATCGTCCACATCTGGGCGGTGGAGTGCCGCCCGTGCATCGAAGAGTTTCCGGTGCTGCGGCCGATCTTGGACTCGCTCGGCGGGCTGACCCAGGTCAAGGCGGTGATGGTCAGCGAGACCGCGGAGCTGCCCAAGCTGCAGGCGTTCCTGCGCGACAACCGCGGGCTATTGCCGCAGCTCGCGCAGTACCAGAGCGGCGATGAGCGCCTGCGCGCAAGCCTGCAGAACCACTCCCAGCCCGCCACGCTGCTTCTGGATGAGCGCGGGATCGTCCGCCAGGCGTTCCTCGGCAGCATCCGCCACCGCCGCAGCGAGCTGGCCGATGCCGTCCGCCGCCTGATCAAGTCGATCTGAGCTGCATATCTTCCGGCGTGTCCCAATCGCCAAGCTCGGACTCTTGCTCCGGCGACAGCTGCAGCTCGTGCACCCGCAGGCGCCGCAGCAGCCCTTGAAACGATCGCTCTCCTTGTTCCAGCGCGATGTTCAACACCGGCAATACCGAGCCGTTATAGCGCGCGCACAGCGGCTCCCACAGCTTTTGCCGGCGCGCCGCCACGGCATCGATCCCGGCGCCGAGCGGGCCGTCTGCCTCCCCGCTCCCCGCCGTCAGAACTTGTGCCAGCAGTTCGCGGGAGACAAAAGGCAGGTCGCAGGCCAGCGCGATCACCGGCGCCGGCGCCGCTTCTATGAGCAGCGCCCGCAGCCCGCCGAGCGGCCCAATCCCCGGCGGATCGTCGGCAAGAAGCGGCAGTCCGATTTCGCCATAAGCCGTGGCCGCGCCGACTAGGACGCAGCGCAGTCCCAGCGACTCCGCCTGCCGCCGGAGCCGGACCACAAGCGGCTCCCCGCTATCGGGCGCCGGCAACAGACCCTTGGGCACTCCGCCCATCCGCCGCGCCTGGCCGCCGACAAACAGACCGCATAGAGCTGGGCGCATGCGCCCATCATACCCAGGCTCTAACGCATAGGAGCGCGTAGGTTCAAGACCTGGCTAGGAATTCCGCGCTGCAGATACAAGCTCGGCTGCACTGCCCTTATCGGTGTGCTGATCCGTCCTACCGGAGCGCAGCCGGCGCCAGGCGCGCGAGACCCGCTCCATCGCGATGTACACCACCGGGGTCGTAAACAGCGTGAGGAGCTGGGAGAACATCAGCCCGCCGACGATGGCGATGCCGAGCGGCCGCCGCAGCTCCGCCCCGACCCCGCGGCCCAGCGCCAGCGGCAGCCCGCCGAGCAGCGCCGCCATCGTCGTCATCATGATCGGCCGGAAGCGCAGCAAGCAGGCGTTGTAGATGGCCTCCTTGGGACCGATTCCTTTTTCGCGCTCTTCCTCCAGCGCGAAGTCGATCATCATGATGGCGTTCTTCTTGACGATGCCGATGAGCAGGATGATGCCGATAAGGGCGATGATGCTAAAGTCGGTCCGGCAGACTAAAAGCGCCAGCAGCGCGCCGACGCCGGCCGACGGCAGCGTCGATAAGATCGTAATCGGATGAATGTAGCTCTCATACAGGATTCCGAGCACGATGTAGACCGTGAGCAGCGCCGCCAGGATGAGCAGCGGCTCGCTCTGTAGCGACGCTTTGAACGCCTGGGCCGTGCCCTGGAAGTCGGCGCGGATGGAGGGCGGCAGACCGAGCTCGCGCTCCGCGCTGCGAATCGCGTCCACGGCCTGGCCGAGCGAGACCGCCGGCGCCGTATTGAAAGACAGCGTCACGGACGGAAACTGCCCCTGATGGTTCACCGAAAGAGCGGTGCGCACCGTCGACACCCGCGCCAGCGCCGACAGCGGCACGAGCCCCCCGTCCTGCGACCGCACGTACAAGTGGGCGAGCGCATCGGGGCCCAGCTGCAGCCGCGGCGCGACCTCCAGCACCACCCGGTACTGATTCAGCTGCGTGTACCAGGTCGCGACCTGCCGCTGTCCGTACGCGTCGTACAGGAGATCATCGATCGCCTGCGGCTGGACGCCCATGCGGGCCGCGGTATCGCGGTCGATGTCGATCTGCAGCTGCAGACCCGTGGTCTGCTGATCCGTCGCCACGTCGCGCAGCTGCGGCAGGCCGCGCAGCTTCTCATACAGCTTCGGCGCCCAGGTGTTGAGCTCATCGAGCGCCACGGCTTGCACGGTGTACTGGTACTGGGTGCGGGCGAAGCGGCCGCCGATGTTTACATCCTGGCGTGACTGTAAAAACAGCCGGATGCCCTCGACCCGCGCCAGCTTGGGACGCAGCCGGTTTATGATCTCATCGGCGCTCGACTTGCGCTGCGGCCGCGGCTTAAGCTCGATAAAAGCCGAGCCGGTGTTGCCGGCCGAGCCGCCCATCCCGCCGATGAACGCCATCAGGTGCGCGATGTCCGGGTCGTCCATCACCACCTCGTTTACCCGCTGCTGCCGCTCGCGCATCGCCGGAAACGAGATGTCCTGCGGCGCATCCGAGGTCGCGATCAGCATCCCGGTGTCCTGCTGCGGAAACAGGCCTTTGGGAATGAAGATGTACAGACAGACGCTCAGCGCCACGGTGCCGATCGTCACGAGCAGCATCAGGATCTGATGCCGCAGCACCCAGCGCAGCCCGCGGGCATAACCGGAGAGAAGTCCGTCGGCCGCTCCGGCGAGAAAGCGGGCCACGGGGCCGCTGCGCTGGGTCTTTGCCGCCGGTCCTTTTTCGCCATGGCCGCGCAAAAGCACCGCGCACATCATCGGCGTCAGCGTCATCGACACGAGCCCGGAGAAGGCGACGGCGATGCTCAGCGTCACCGCGAACTCGCGGAACAGCCGGCCGACGATTCCCTCCATGAGCAGGATCGGAATGAAAACAGCAAGCAGCGACACCGTGATCGATACGATCGTGAAGCCGATCTGCCGCGCTCCGATGAGCGCCGCCGCCAGCGGCTTCTGTCCTTTTTCGATATAGCGGGAGATGTTCTCGGTGACGACGATGGCGTCGTCGACGACGAACCCGGTGGAGATGGTCAGCGCCATCAGCGACAGGTTGTTCAAGCTGTAGTCGAGCAGATACATCGCCCCGAAGGTCCCGACCACCGACAGCGGCACCGCGACCATGGGAATCGAGGTCGCGCGGGCGCTGCGCAAAAACAGGAACACCACCAGCACGACCAGGAAAACGGACAAGACCAGAGTCAGCTCGACATCCGCCACCGAGGCGCGGATGGTCTGGCTGCGATCCGCCGCCACCGTCACCCGCACCGCGGGCGAGATGGCGTGGCTGAGCGCCGGCAAGAGCGCCTTGACGCGATCGATCACCTCGATGATGTTGGCGCCCGGCTGGCGGCGGATGATGATCAGCACGGCCCGGCCGCGGCCTGACCACGCGGCGTTGCGGGTGTTTTCCACGCTGTCGAGGACCTGCGCCACGTCGCCGAGCCGCACCGCCGCGCCGCCCTTGTACGAAACGATGAGCGGCCGGTACTCATCGGCCCGCATCAGCTGATCATTGGTGGCGATGACCACCTGCTGCCCGCCCGCGCTGAGCGCTCCCTTGGGCTGATTCACGGTCGCCGCCGCGAGCGCCGAACGGACGTCCGCCATGCCCAGCCCCAAGTTCGCCAGCGCCTCCGGATCGGCTTGCACCCGCACCGCCGGCTGCTGCCCGCCGCCGACAAAGACTTGGCCGACGCCGCTGACCTGGCTTATCTTTTGCGCCAGGACGCTGGTCGCGGCATCGTACACCTGGGCCAGCGTCAAGGTTTCTGAGGTGAGCGACAGGATGAGCACCGGCGCGTCGGAGGGATTTACTTTCTGATAGCGCGGCCGGGTCGGCATGTTCGGCGGCAGGTCGCCGGTGGCGGCGTTGATCGCGGCTTGCACGTCGCGCGCCGCCGCCTCGACATCGCGCTCCAGGGAGAACTGCAGGGTCAGCGAGGTCGCGCCCAGGGAGCTCTGCGAAGTAATCTCGTTCACCCCGGCGATGCGGCCCAGCCGCCGCTCCAGCGGCGCCGCCACCGAGGAGGCCATGGTCTCCGGACTGGCCCCCGGCAGGTTGGCCATCACCGAGATCGTGGGAAAGTCCACGCGCGGCAGCGGCGCCACCGCCAGCTGGGTATACGCGACGATTCCCGACAAGAGGATCGCCGCCGCCAGGAGCGAGGTCGCCACCGGCCGGCGGATAAACGGCTCGGAGATGTTCACGACTCCGCTCCCAGCGGTGAAGCCGCCGATGCCGCCCGCTGCGGCGGCGCTGCCGCATCCGCATCGCCCTCGGCATCTACGTTCGTACCGGCATCGGCATCGTTTCTGGCATCGCCGTGCGCATTTTTGTCCGCGTCTTTTTCGTCCTTCTGCCGGCCGCGCAGCAGGCGGCCCAGCTTATCCATGTACAGGTAGACGACCGGCGTGGTGTAAAGGGTCAGAAGCTGCGACAGAATCAGCCCGCCGACGATCGAGATGCCGAGCGGCCGCCGCAGCTCCGCCCCGACCCCCTGCCCGAGCGCCAGCGGCAGCCCGCCGAGCAGTGCCGCCATCGTCGTCATGATGATCGGCCGGAAGCGCAAAAGGCACGCCTGATAGATCGCCTCTTTGGGATCTTTGCCCTGCCCGCGCTCTTCTTCCAGGGCGAAGTCGATCATCATGATGGCGTTTTTCTTGACGATGCCGATAAGCAGGATGATGCCGATAAGGGCGATGACGCTAAACTCCGACCGGCACAGCACAAGCGCCAGCAGCGCGCCCACGCCGGCCGACGGCAGCGTCGATAGGATCGTGATCGGGTGGATGTAGCTCTCATAAAGGACGCCAAGGACGATGTAGACCGTCACAAGCGCCGCCAGGATGAGCAGCGGTTCGCTCTTCAAGGACTCCCCGAACGCCTGCGCGGTTCCGGCAAAGCCGGCGCGGATGGACGGGGGCAGCTCGCTCTCGCTGCGCTTTATCGCATCCACCGCCTGACCCAGCGCGACGCCCGGCGCCGCGTTGAACGAGATCGTCACCGCGGTGAACTGGCCCTGGTGGTTGACCGACAGCGGCGCGGCGCTCTGCGTCGGGTGGGCCAGCGTCGAGAGCGGCACCGCGGTTCCGGTTTGCGAACGGACGTAGATCTGGCGCAGCGCCTGCTCATCCTTTTGCAGCTCCGGACTTACCTCCAAGATCACCCGGTACTGGTTCTGCTGCGTGAAGATGGTCGATACTTGACGCTGCCCGAACGAGTCGTACAGCGTGTCGTCGATCGCCTGCAGCGACACGCCGAGCCGGGAAGCGGTGTCGCGATCGATGGTCAGATCGAGCTGGAGTCCGCCCTCCTGCAGATCGCTGTTCACGTCGCGCAGCTCGGGCATGGCGCGCAGCCGGGCCAGCACCTGCGGCGCGATCCGGCGCAGCTCATCGGCGTCGGCGTCTTCCAGGGTGTACTGGAACTGGGTGCGGCTCAGGCGGCTGTCGATCTGCAGGTCCTGCACCGCCTGCAGATAAAGCCGGATTCCCGACACGGCCTCCAGCTGCGGCTGCAAACGGGCGATGATCTGGGCCGCATCCGCTTTGCGCTCCTTGTGCGGCTTGAGCGTTATGGAGAACCGGCCGTTGCTCGGCGTGAGGTTGGTGCCGTCGGCGCCGATGAACGATGCTACGGTGGCGATATCCGGATCGCGCAAGAGCACATCGGCCAGCTCGCGCTGGCTCTCCATGAGCCGGGCGAACGACGCATCCGGCGCGACCTCCGACACTCCCAATAGGAGTCCCGTGTCTTGCAGCGGGAAGAACCCCTTGGGAATAAACAGCGCCAAAAGCACCGTCACCGCCATGGTCGCCAGCAGCGAAAGGAGGGTCAGCGCCTGATGCCGGAGGACGAACTTCAGCGTGCGGTCGTACAGGCGCAAAAGCGCGTTGAAGCCGTCTTCGAACAGCTGCAGCAGCCGTCCCTGGCCCGCGTCGTGGTGCGGCTTGAGCAGGTGGGCGCACATCGTCGCGGTCAGGCTCAGCGACAACAGCGCCGAGACGAAGATGGCGATGCTCAAGGTGACCGCGAACTCGCGGAACAGG
>CALFML010000055.1 GCA_937879845.1 uncultured Myxococcales bacterium | reverse complement strand
TAGGACAAGTGTCCGCGGCGGCGGACCTGGATAGGACAAGTGTCCGCGGCGGCGGACCTGGATAGGACAAGTGTCCGCGGCGGCGGGCCTGGATAGGACAAGTGTCCGCGGCGGCGGGCCGGGATAATCGGCAACTGGCCCATAGCTGACTGAGCCGCCGGGTCTACATTCGCTTTGCCCGGCCAAGGCGATGTAGTATGGAGCGTAATGAGCTCCAGTGCTGACAAGTGGATACGGCCGCTTAGCCGCAACCCGCAGGCGCGGCTGCGAATGTTCTGCCTGCCGTTCGCCGGTGGAGGAACCGCGGCCTACCGTCCGTGGGCGCGGACCTTGCCGCAAGAGGTCGAAAGCTATGCGATCTGCCTTCCCGGCCGCGAAGATCGCATCCGCGAGACCCCGTTTAATCGCATGGAGCCGCTCATCGCCGCGCTCGCAGAGATGCTGCTGCCGTTCTTGGATCGACCGTTCGTCTTGTATGGGCACAGTCTGGGCGCGATTATCGGCTTTGAGCTGGCGCATATGCTCATCCGCACCTTCGCCAAGGAGCCGGCGCGTCTCGTGCTCTCCGGCCGCGGGGCGCCTGACGGACCGGCGGCGCCGCCGATCGCTCACCTTGCAGACGGAGCGTTCATCACCGCTTTGAACCAGCGCTACGGCGGCATTCCTCAGGCCTTGCTCGACGAGCCCGAGCTCCTGGCGCTGTTCATTCCGGTGCTCCGCGCCGACCTGAGCCTGCTTGAGAACTACACCTACAAGCCCCGCGAGCCGCTGCCGTGCGCCCTGACCGCCATCGGCGGCAGCAGTGATCCGATGGTGCCGGCGGCGGCGATAACGGAGTGGCAGCGGCACACCCGCGGCCCCTTCGCTTCCCATTTCCTCGAAGGCGAGCACTTCTTCATCCAGTCTAACCTGGCGCGCTGGATGGCGCTGTTGACCGCTGAGCTGCGTATGGTCTCCTAATCTCGCCTCACTACGGACCCACTAACTCAAGGGGAATCGGATCATGGCAAAGCCTGTCTTTTGCGAATTTGGCGGGATGTACCAGCTCCGCCTCAACAGCGCTGAGGAGATCCGCTACATCGGCAGCCTTGAGAAGGCACGCTGGTCGGCGACGAGCGCGCCCATCGAGCAGTTCTACTGCGATCCGCAGCTTTTGGCCTACCTTGACACCGATCACAACGGCCGCATCCGCGTCCAAGAGCTGCTGGCGGCGCAGCAGTGGCTGTATAAAAACCTCGCCAGCCGCTCGGACTTCGAGCTGGCGCGCGATGAGCTGCAGCTGTCGGCGCTCGATCCCAAGGAGGCCGATGCGCAGAAGATGAAGCAGCTGGCCGAGCACATGCTCAAGGAGCTCGGCCTGCCGAGCGCGCGCAGCATCTCGCTGGCCCAGGTCCGGACTTTTCGCAGCACCTACGCTGGACGATTTCCCAACGGCGACGGCGTCGTTCCCCCGGAGCACGCGGCGAGCCCGGAGCTGGCGCAGCTTATCCGCGATATCGTCGCGGTCACCGGAGGCGGCCAGGATCTGAGCGGCCAGCCCGGGGTGCGGGCCGCGGATCTGCCGGCCTTCCGCGAGCGCAGCCAGCGCTTCCTGGCCTGGGCCGCCGAGGGCGCGGTCGCCGCGGCCGAGCCGCCGGTGTTTCCCGCCGTGCTGCCCTGGGGCGCCGACACCGCCGCAGCGAGCGCCCTGGTAGAAGAGCTCAACGAGAAGATCGAACAGTACTTTTCGCAGTGCGATCTGCTGCGGGTCGAGCCCAACGCCAGCGCCCGGATGCAAGCCAGTCCGGAGACGCTCGCCGGGCTTGATATCACCAGCACCGAGCTACTACGCAAGTGGACCCTGAACGCGCCGCTTATGCCGCCGCGCGAAGACGGAATTTTAGACTTTAGCGGCCGGCTCAATCCAAACTACGAAGCCAAGCTGCACGCGCTGGCGGCGACGGTGCTGCCACGCGCCTTGAACCTGGCCGACAAGCAGCGGGCGCGGCTGACACTGGCCGACTGGCGGAAGGTGCGAGAGCTTTTCGCTCCCTACCGCGACTGGCAAGGCCGACAGCCGGCGCCGGCGCTCAGTCTGTCGCATGAGCGGCTGCAGGAGTGCCTGAACCCGGAGCTTACGGCGCAGCTTGGCGATCTTATAAGCAAAGACAGCGCGGTCGGTGAGGAGCTGCAGCAGTTCAACAATCTGGAAAAGCTCATCCTGCTTCAGCGCTGGTTCAAGGAGCTGCTCAACAACTTCGTCAGCTTCCCGGCGCTGTTTGATCGCGCGCAGCAGGCGCTGTTCGCCGCCGGCACGATGATCATCGACGGCCGCGAGCTTTCCTTCTGCGTCCGCGTGACCGACCGCGCGACGCACAAGAAGATCGCCGCGACCTCGCCGATGTTCATCATCTACGCCGAGCTTACGCGCAAGACCGACACCGGCGATGCGACGATGGAGGTCGCCGCCGCGTTGACCTCCGGCAGCCGCGGCGACATCCTGCTCGGCAAGCGCGGCGTGTTCTACGATCGCGACGGCAACGAGTGGGATGCCCTGGTCGTGGATCTCATCGTCAACCCGATCAGCCTGTGGGAAGCGGCGATCGCCCCGTTTGTCCGCCTGCGCGACTTCATCGGCGACAAGATCGAAAAGTTCGCCGCAAGCAAGGCCGACGCCGCGGAGAGCTCGGCCAAGGAGTCGGCGACCAAGAAAGAGGACGCACTGAAAAAAGCCGCCGACGCCCCTCCCGGCGGCACCAAGGCGGCAGCCAAGCCGCCGGAGCCGGAAAATCCCGCCAACACGACCAACCTCGTCATCGGTCTGTCGCTGGCGTTCGCGGCGCTGACCTCGACGCTGGCTGTCATCATCAAGGCGGTCATGGACACCGACTCCGGCAAGCTCGTCTCCGGGCTCGCGCTGGTCGTTTTGTGCATCGCCGCGCTGAGCGCGTTCCTGGGATATCTGAAGCTGCGGCGCCGCGATCTGAGCACGGTCTTAGAGGCGTGCGGCTGGGCGATGAACCTGCGGATGAAGCTGCGGCGGCGGATGGCGCGCTTGTTTACCCGCCGACCGCGGCTGCCGCAGGGCAGCCGGATCGCCCGGTTCAAGTCGATGGCGCAGTCGGGGAGCGAGACCTCGCTTTTGGGTAAGCTGGTGCGGGTGCTGTTTATCGCTCTGATGTTCGGGGTGGGACTTTCCCTGGCGTGGAAGTACGACGAGATCCGCCAAAACGGCCTGCTGGAGACCCTGCGGACCCTGCCCGACGCCCTCATGGCTCTTCTGCGTTAGCTCGTAGAACCGCGGCGGGCTTTTCCTTTTTCACATCACCGGCGTATTAGCCAGCGGCATGTAGCTCCGGCACGGCTGGCCGCGCAGCGATGGACAAGCCGGAAGCTGCGGCGGCGCGTGCACGGTGGGGATAAGCGGCAGCACCAGACTCGACGGATTGGCCGCCGAGTGCGCGAGCTGGTGCGTCGTTCCCGCCGGCAGCCCCTTCAGCTCAAACCGCCACGCGGCGCGCGTGCCGCCGGGCGTATCGATGATGAGGCGAATCCGCGAGCCGGTCCGGAACACATGCCCCAGGCTGGGGATTCCCAGCCGCACCGCCGTCCACTGTCCGGCCGGCAGCGGCGCGGCGTCGACCATGGTGTGGGTGTGAGCCGGCCACAGCTCGGTCTGCTCCGGGGCCAGCTTGCGCTCGCTGGCGCGCAGCCAGCCGCTCTGCACATAGACCTCCTGTCCGTCCGGACGAACTTCCGTAATCGTCGCCTGCAGATCCGCGTCGTCGGCGCTCGACTTGAGCCACAGATCCAGGCTCGCGGTGCCGATGAGCGCCGCATCCTGGGTCAGCGGCTCGGTGAGGAACGCCGCCGCATAGCCCGGGCGCGGCAGCTGCCAGTCATACTTGGGCAAAAGATCCCAAGCATCGCCGCCCGGCGCCAGGATGCCGCGCATTCCCGCCTCCGGATCATGCTGCACGCTGGAGGCCGACTGCGCCTCCGTCGGCGCCGTCTTCTTCAGGGTTCCGTCTCCGCTCAGGTAGTAGCGCAGCGCCACGGTCTCTTTGGGCGGCCAGGCGCTGAACTTCTGCTCGAAGGTGCTCTCCGGGGCGCCGGGGGTGGCCTTGGCGCCGGACTCGAACAGCACGCGCAGCGGCAGCTCTTTTTCGTACGCCGTGCGCGCCGCCATCCAGTTTGGCTGATCGGCGAAGCGGTCCGGCGGAATGTCGATCATGGCGCCGAAGTTGCGCTTGAACAAAAGCGGCGCCACCGCCCGCAGCTTGTCCTCCACGACCGGGACTTTCTGCGCCACATACAGATCCAAGAACGTCTTCCACTCGATCAGGATCTGCGGCGAAAACCCGTCGGGGTGAACGCCGTTGTAGAGGTTTATGCGCACAAGCGGGCTGGCAGTGAAGCGGTTTAGCAGAGTGTTGAAAAAGGGCCCGGTCTGCTCGTCCTGCCAGGCGCACGCGGCGAACACCGGGACCTTGATCGCGCTGGCCAGCGCCGCCGGCGTAATCGGATCGCCGAGGTCGGCGCGGAAGTACGGGTTCTGGTGGATCTGGGTGATGAGATCGACCTTCTGCCCGTGCAGGAGCTGGTTCTCTTCGCAGATCATGTCGCCGCCATCGACGCGCTTCCGCTCCCAGCCCTGGGCGTAGGGCCCGGCTTTGTCGAGCACCTGCTGCGCCCACGCCAGCGCGAACCCGGTGTTGAGGATGCCGCCGGGCAACAGCGTCTGGTAGGTCTCGCCGAACACCGACACCGGGGTGATCGCCGCCAGGCTCGGGGGCTGCATCGCGGCGATGAAAATCTGGCTGAAGCCGGGGAAGGAGATGCCGGTCGTTCCGACTTTGTGGTGCAGCACCCACGGCTGCGCCGCCACCGTTTCGATGACGTCGTAAGCGTCGAGCTTCTGCAGCGTATCAAAGAAGTCATACGCTCCGCCCGAGCAGCCGGTGCCGCGGACGTTCACGCCGACGGTCGCGTAGCCGAACAGGCTGGCGATGAACGCGCTCGGATCCGAGGGGGCGTCGCACAGCGTAGGAAACGCGCCGCACAGCCCGGTGTAGTCGCCGTACGGCTCCCCCGGCTTGGAGGGATCGTAGCCGGAGTAGTTCACCACCGTGGGATAGGGACCCATCTCCGGCGGACCGGGCATCGTTATGTACGCCGAGAGCAGCGTGCCGTCGCGCATCTGGATGTACGTCGAGCCGGGCTTGAGCACTTGCGAGGCGTAAAACGCCGGGTTCGGATAGCTGTCCCTGATGCCGAAGACATGCAGCGCCCGCGTCGATTCCGGCGGCTCCGCCTGGGTCGTCTTGATGATGTAGCCAAACCCGGCCGGGACGCTGCGGAACACCAGGCTGCCAAGCGGGTCGGCGGTGCCTTTTTGCCGCAGCGTCCCATCGGGATCGTAAAGCCCGAGCTCGACGCCCGGAGCGGCATGGGTGACCTGCAGCTGCTCGACGCTCTCCCGTACGCGGAAGCTTGGCGGCGGGAGATCGTCCAGCGGCGTGCAGCCGGCAAAGAGCGTCGAGACAAACGCGGCGGCAAGAAAAACCAGAGGAGCGGTCGCGGGTTTTTTCATGGGCGCACTATATCGCGGGTGCCCTGGCTGGCATCCCTTGTGTCAAACAGAGTGCAAAAACCTGCGACCGAGCTCGGCGGCCCGTCGATAGACTGCGCGTTCGCTGCGGCCGGGTCCTATGTGCGGCCAGAGACCGAGCTCACGGCGCGGCCGGCCGCAGCGCTGCGAGCGCTGCTTCTACCGCCGCCGCTGCGGCCGCCGGAAGACGATACGTCACGCCGCGCTCATCGAGCCGGGCGAGCCATGCCGCCGACTCGCCGGGGTAAAGCCGCAGCGTCTGTTCCTCCGGCGCCACTTCCTCTCCCAAGGCGACCGCGGCCCGCTCGGTCGCGCGCGGGAGGACCGCCGCGGTCAAGGGACGATGGCGGACGTGCAGGGTGAGCTGCGGTGGAGCAGGGGGAGCCGCGGCGTAGGTGAACGACGCGCTGCGGCCAAGCGATCGCAGCGCGGACAAAAGAGCGTGCTTTGCGGCTGCGGAAAGCTCTGTGCCGCCGCAGCGCCAGCGCCCCGCATCCTGCACGCAGGAGAGCGCGTCAATGGGACGCGCGGACGGCGTCAGCTGCACCGCGGCCAGCCGCTCCTCATCAAGGCGCAAGACCAGCGGGCTGAGGAGCGGCTGGGTGAGCGCAGCGCAGCTTGCGGCCGGCAGGATCGCCACCTGCGGGCTCTCGGCTCGCCGCGCATAGCAGTCGCCGCGCGCATCGACCGGCGCCCCGAGCTCGATGGAAAGCTCGGGTTTGGCTGGCGCTTCCATTTTGTTTTCCGGGCTCTGTTTGGCGCCGGAGCGGGCCGGCGTCCCCAGCTCCACTTCGACCCGGACGCGCGGCGGAGTCAGGCCGTGCTCGGGAAGCGGCGCGGCGCCGACAAAGCGCAGCGCCCGGAGGTCAGACAGCGCCTCGAGCAGCGTCGCCACCGCCGCGCTGTCGGCCGGGGCCGCCGTCGGGCGGCGGAGCTGCCATCCGGCCGTACGCTCCACAACCTCATCGCCCTCTGTCACCGGGTGGCCGGGAAACCGGCGCGTGATGCGGCGAACGGCCGCGCTCTCCAGGGACAGGAGCTGCAGCGGGGCGAAGGTCAGCTCGTCCATCGTCCACAGCTCCGGCACCGGCTCGGTGAGACGCTGCGGCGGTTCCAGGTCGCGCTTTACAAAGGACTCCCCATCGCGCGACCACAGCGCCAGCTCGACCTTCTGCCCGAGCGTTGTCGTCACCTGCAGGCGTACCGCATCGCCGGCCGGATGCAGCGGCCCCGGCGCCGCTTCCGCGCGAGTGGTGGTGAGCAGCGCCAGAATGCGGCTGACGCTCGTGCTCTCCGCGGGACCGCCGGACTGCTGGTAGGTTCCGTCAGCCAGGCGCAGCAGAGAGACCCGCGGCGCGCGCTGCAGCCGCTGCACCGCGGCGGTTTTTATCGGCAAGAGCACCTGGGCGCGCAGCGCGTCGCTGTGCGGCAAGAGCTTTTGTTCCGCCGGATCGTCGGCGCACACCGGCTCGTTCGGGGCGCGGATGAATAGGCGGGTGCCTGGCGGGCAGTCCGCGGGCGCCGGCCAGCCGCCGCCCCACAGCTCCTCGCCATCGACGCCAAGACGCAGCGGCGGGTCCGGCGGCTCCCGGTCTTGGGCCGCGGGCCAGGCGCGCACCTTCCACAGCGCAAGCCGCTGCAAGAGCTCTTCCACCTGCGCCGGATCCGCCAGCACCCAGGCCGCGTCCGGACCCTGCACCCGCCACAGATCGCCGTCGTGAAAAAGCTTTAGCGGGCCCAGTGAAATCCGCTGCGCGCGGCGCAGCGGCACCGTGATCATCGGCCTAGACCGGTAGTGCGACGGCGGCCGCGAGAGCAGGGTGAAGAGCTGCCGATCCACCACCAGAACCTCCGGCGATGCGTCCGCGTTCACATACACCGAGCCGCTTGCCGACTCCGCGCCAAAGCACAACCAGTGTCCGGCGCCAAAGCGCACCCGCACCCGGCACCGGCTTTCATTTTTGCGCGCGGTCTCGCGGTCCAGGCGCCGCTCCACTACCGCAGACAAAAGGGCGCTAAACAGGCTCTCAACCTCCGCCTCATCGGCGCGGCTTTCGGGCGGAGATATGTAGAAGCCGGGATGCGGGGGATCGCGGCGGCGCCGCAGGGTGAACTCGACGGGGGCGGCTCCGGTGGTCTGCTCGATGGTCAGCTCGTCCAAGACGCGCTGCCGCGGATCCGGCAGACTGCCGTCGGCAATGAGCAGCCGCGCCGCGCCGGGAGCCTTGGCCGGGGGCCGGCTCACCGCAAGGTAGCCCAGGAGCGCCGCCGCCGCGAGCGCGCACAGCGCCAGCATGCGGTACTTCCGCCAGCGCCGACTCGGCCCTTTTTGCTCTCTGGTTTGGCGCGGCCCCACGGTCTGCACGTCCGCATCTTGCCGCGACGGAGGAAGGCGTGCAACCGGCCCCGGAGAAGGCGCGGCCGGGTCATGGCGGCGCGGCCGCTGCGCTGCGTCCTCCGTCCTTCCTAGGGGATGGTCGTCGCCGGCCGGCGGAGCGACGGTGTCCGTCGAGCGAGCCGCGACAAGATCGGCCGGGACAAGATAATATGGAGGTGTGAAAGGCTTGCGGAGTGCGTGGTCGCCGGGCGGTCTGGCTGCACAGACCTTGGTAGTCGGACTGGCCGCTCTGTTGGCGGCGCGGTCGAGCGCGCGGGCGGCGGCGCCCGAAGTCTCGGCGGAGGTGGCGCGGCTGCTTGGAGCGGGGGCGCGCAGCCTCGGCAAGCCGGCGCTGCAGCGCGACGCGCGGCTTGATACGGCGGCGCGGGAGCTTTTGCGCTTGTACCCCAGCACCGACGCCATCCCCAACGACGCCGCCAGCGCCGCCTTATGGCAGCAGCAAGTCGTCGAGCCGATCCATCGGCTGCTCATCGTCCGCTACGCGACCCAGGATCCGGAACAGCTGCTGGCGGCGCTGCCGACGCAGATGCGGGTGCTCCTTGGCACCGGGCGGTGGCACCGCTTCGGCGTCGGGGTGGTGCCGGTCGCCGGGGCTCCGGGTCAGGCGGCGACCGACAGCCGGGTTCTGGTCGCGGTCTTGGAGTCGTTCGTGCAGCTGACGCCGCCGCCCCCGGCCGCGCTGGGGACGGCGGCAACGCCGATCAGCGGAACCCTGCAGGCCCCGTACGGCCGGCCCAAAGTGGTGGTGACCGCCCCGAGCGGCGCGGTCGAGACGCCGCCCATAACCGTGCAGGGGCGGGCCTTCTCCGGCACGCTGCGCTGCGCCGCCCGCGGCCGCTATCAGGTCGAAGTCCTGGGCGAAGATAAGGGCGGACCGACGGTCCTGGCGAACTTTCCTTGGTACTGCGGCCAGGCGCCGCCGGCGCTCACCGGGGCGGCGGGCGGCGCCGAGCAGCCGTGGCGCGATGCCCGCGACGCCGAGCAGCAGGTGCTGCAGCTGCTCAACCAAGATCGTCAGCGCGCCGGTCTGCCGCCGCTGCCCATCGACGAACGCCTCTCCGTCGTGGCGCGGGCGCACTGCCTGGACATGGTGGAGCATCACTTCGTCGCCCACTTATCGCCGCGCACCGGCGGTCCGGCCGACCGCGTGCGCCGCGCCGGCATCGCCGCAGCGCAGGTCAGTGAGAACTTGGCGCAGGCGCGCTCGCCCAAGGAAGTCGAAGAGGGGCTGATGGGCAGCCCCGGCCACCGCGGCAACATCCTCGACCGGCGCGTCAACCGCGTCGGCATCGGGGCGCAAGAGACGACCGGCGTGGCGGGAATTCGTCAGCTGGTGGTGACGCAGCTGTTTGTCGCGGATCCGGAGACTCTGGATCTGCACGACGCCCCGGCCCGCGTCGTACGCACGCTGCAGACGCAGCGCCGGACCGCCGGCCGCGCCGAGCTTGTCGTCGATGCGGAGCTCAACGAGCTGGCGGCGCGCACGGCCGAGGCGATCGTCCGCAAGCAGGTGCCCGAGGACCACGCCGATGCCCTGCTCGATAAAGCGCTGCCCTCGCTGCGTCTGCGTTTCTCGGCGGTGCGTACGGCGCTGGCAGTGGCGCAGAACCCGGAGCAGATCGGCGAGGCTCAGAACGTGGTCGATGCCGCGGCGACGCACATCGGGGTGGCGGTGGCCGGACGCCCGAGCAGCGGCGACCGCGCCGGGGAAGCGCCGTCTTTTTACATAGTTGTCATGGTGGCTCGGCGGACAGCGCCGCGGTGAGCGGGCTTGTCAGGTCAGGCCAGGTATGAGATGTGATGAAGGTGCTAGCTCAATCTGAATGGAGCGTTCGCGCGGGGGTAGCGCCCGTCGGTGTAGACAGTACGGGCCAGACGGCGGCGGCGCGGCGCCGCGGCCCGCGGGCCGGCAGGACGGTGCTGCCGCTTTTGGCGCTGCTCGGCTGCGCGCAGCCCGGCGGGCGGCCGGATGCGCCGCCGACCGCTGCCGCCGCCGCGCCCGAGGTCACGGTGTCGGTGATCGGAACCAGCGATCTGCACGGCTACCTTGAGCCGCGGCCGGTCAAGGTCACCGATCGCAGCGGGGTCGTGCAGACTGTAAGCCGCGGCGGGCTTGCGCTTTTTGGCGGCTACCTGGCGAACCTGCGGCAGCGGCACCCGGTGCTGCTGCTCGACGCGGGAGATCTGTTTCAGGGAACCCTGGTGTCAAACCTGGGCGAAGGACAGGCGGTCATCGCCGCCTACAACGTGCTGGGCTACGACGGCGCGGCGATCGGCAACCATGAGTTCGACTACGGTCCGGCCGGCGCGCTGACCGTCCCCGCCACGGCCGCGGACGACCCCACGGGGGCCCTCAAAGCCCGCATCGCCGAGGCCAAGTTTCCCTTCCTCAGCGCCAACATCCTCGACAAAAAGACCGGTCAGCCGGTCGCCTGGTCCAACACCTACCCCTTCCGCAAGCTGAGCATCGGCGGCGTACCCATCGGCGTCATCGGCGCGGTCACGGAGGACACGCCGCGCACGACCAACGTGCTCAACCTGCGCGATGTGACCATCAGCCCGATCGTTCCGGCGGTCCGGGCGGCGGCGGCGGCGCTGCGGCAGCAAGGGGTGGCGGCGGTGGTGCTGACGGTGCACGAGGGGGCCAACTGCGCCTCGTTCGGTAACCCGCGCGATGCCTCGGGCTGCAGGAACAACGACGAACATGTGCTGGGTCTCGTGCAGCGGCTGGAGGGGGCGGTCGATGCCGTGGTGGGGGGCCACAGCCATGCCGGCGTCGCGCACTTTGTCGGCGATGTGCCGGTGGTGCAGTCGTTCGCCATGGGGCAGGCGTTCGGGCGCATCGATCTGGTGTTCCGCCGCGTGCCGCCGGGACCGGCGGCGCCGTCGGGTTTTATGCTCGACAAGCCGCGGACGCAGATCCATCCGCCGACGGAGCTGTGCGCGGTGGCGCTGCCGGCGGCGGATGCCCAGCCGGTGACCGCTCCTGCGGCCGATGCGACGACCGGCGCCGACAACGCGGCGGCGGCGGCTCCTGGGGGGACAACGGTTACGACGCGGCCGCACTGGCGCTGTGAGGCCAAGACGTTAAATGGAACCACGCTGCAGCCGGCCCAGTACGAAGGCCAGCCGGTCGTCGTCAGCGCCGCGGTGGAAGCGGCCCTGGCGCCGCACATCGACAAAGCCGCCGCCCGCCGGGCCAGCCTTATCGGCGTGACGCTGCCGGTGCGGCTGCGCCGCAGCTACCGCGCGGAGTCGCCGCTCGGCGTGCTGCTCGCCGACCTTATCCGCAGCGGCGCGGCGCGAGCGACCGGCGAGCCGGTGGACTTCGCATTCCAGAACGGCGGCGGCATCCGCAACGAGCTGCCCGCCGGACCGCTGCAGTACGGCCACCTGTTCGAGGTGCTGCCGTTCGACAACCGCCTGGCGCTCGTGCGCATGACCGGAGCCAACCTGACCGACCTGTACGAGCGCAACCTGCAGGGCTCGCACGGGATCCTGGTGCCGTCGGGAATGACCGTCGATGCGAGCTGCGCCGGGCCCAAGCTCGTGGTCACGCTGCGCGGGCTCGATGGCAAGCCTCTGGATCCGGCGCGGACCTATACCGTGGCGGTAAGCGATTTTCTTGCCTCTGGAGGTGATAACTTCAGCGCGATCCTGCCGGCGCTGCCGCCGGGGAGCGTGCGCTACTTCGACAGCTTGATGCTGCGCGAGCTCTCGCTGACCGAGCTGCAGGGCTACCGCGGACCGCTGCTCAGCGGCCAAGAGGGCGCCGCCCCGCCCCGTCTGCGGTTGGCGGCGCCGCGCCCGATGAAGTGTCCCTAGGGGCGAACCAAGTGCAGCAGGTGCTCGTGGCGGGGGGGGAGGTCGGCGCGGCGGCGCAGGTAGTGCGGGCGCTCGGCGGCGGCGCGGGCGACGAGCTCCAGCTCGGCGGCGGCGGCGGCGGCGAGCAGCGGCTGCGCGCCGTCGACGAAGGTATCACCGACGACCGAATCGCCGACCAGGATGTAGAGCCGGCCGCCGGGTTTTAGCAGCCGCCGCACGGCGCCGACCCAGGCTTGGCAGTCGGCCTGATGGCGGCGCTGCAGCTCCGGCAGCGGCACCGACTCGCCGTGGCGGCGGGCCGCCATCTCGCCGTGCTCGATGGGCGCAGGGTCGATGCCGAGCCAGGCGTAGCGCCGCGCGTGGTGCGCCGCATAGTCATAGGTGCCAAGGTACGGCGGCGAGGTGATGACACGATCCAGGCTCGCTGCGGCCATCGGCAGGGGCGCCGTTCCGGTCGCGGGCCCAAGCGCCGAGCGCGCGTCGGCCACGGCCAGGCGCGGCGGCGGCGGCGGTGGGCTCGGCAGCCGCTGCCACAGGGCGGCGTGCAGGCGCGCCACCTCCTGCGCCTTACGCAGAAAGAGGCGCGTCGGCAGGCCCTTGCCAAGGTGGCGCTCCGGCGCGAGCTCGTGCGGGCGGGACTCGGCACGCTGCGTCGATAGCTTGATGAGAAGGGCCGACAGGATGAGCAGCAGCGCCTCGCCGAGCGGCGCATCGCTGAGCGCGACCTGCTCCAGCTCTTCCCGCAGTCCGCAGAGCTCCAGATAAATGTGCGGAGCATAGTGGCCGGGGTCGTCCCAGGTGCGGCGCGGGCGCTGGCGTTTTTGCACCCGCTCCAGGGAAGCCGCGGCCACGGTCTCCGCGCGGGCGAGCAGCGCCCGCTGCATCGCCGGCGGCAGCGCAGTCGCCTTGAACCGGGCCAGGCGCACCGCCAGCTCATTGATGTCGCAGCCCAGGGCGCGGCCGCCGCGCATGACGACCTCCAGCGGCACGGTGCCGCTGCCGCAGAACGGATCGAGCACCGTCTGTCCCGGCGCCAGATCGGCAAGCAGCTGCCGCACGAGCAGCGGGTGGGTCCGGGCGGCGAAGCTGTGAAACAGATGCGGGCCAAGGGCCGCCTCGATGAGGGGACGCTCGTCAGCGGTGAAATCGGCCGGCATGGGCGGCACGGCCAGCGCCTCGCGCAGCTGCGCCGCCGCGGCGGGCGACCCGGAGCAGTGGATGGCCAGCACCGGCGCCGACAAGGACCGGCGGAGACGACGGGCTTGAGGCGGGGGAGCGGGCGCGGCGCCCAAGGGACTTTCCGGCGGAAGCATGGCGACACAGTAGCCCAACTCATCCGCCTTGCAGCGGGTGCGCGGTGGCTTTTTGTTGCGCCGGGCCGCTTGGAACGCCGATCGAAAGCGGAGCGCCGATGCTCAGCCGTGGCGGCCAGAGCACGGCGCGGCCTTTTGGCCGTGAGCCGGGGGAGCCGGTGGACGCCGCGGCATCACACCGCAGCCGGCTCGGAGCGGCGTTATTACTGGGAGCGCTTGCGCTGGAGGATGATGCGGGTGAAGGCGGCGCCCACTTCCTGCGCCAGGGCGAGGATGGCCGGGGCCAAGGGCCGCAGATCCCCCTTCAGATCATCGCCGTAGATCACGCCGATGCCGCGGTTGGCGACGATGAGCGGCACGAGCAGCAGCGCCCCGGAGGAGCTGCCCAGGGCCGACATCGCGGCGCGGTTCTGCGGCGTATCCGGCAGCGGCCCGATGTGCACCTGCTGCGAGGCGAGGACGTCGTTGAACGGCGACTTCTCTTCCGTGGCCACGGTGAACCACTTCAGGCTCATCACCACGTGATCGGGGCCGCGCCCATCCAGACATACCAGCTGCTTGGACTGCAGCACGAACAGGCCGACATGGGCGGCATATTTGGTCAGGCAGTCGAGCAGGATGGCGACGACCTGATCGCGCTCGCTCGCCGCGCGCAGCTGCTCGATCTGCGGGGCGAACACGGCAGCCTCGGGGGGCAGGGCCGGGGCGGCGGCGCCGCCGTTATCGCCTTTGGTGTTCAGCGCGCGGGCCAGGGCCTTGAGTGAGCTCGGGTCGGCCGGGCCGCTCGGCGCCGGGGGCTTGGAACCGGTGGCGAGGAGCGCTTCGGGGCGGAGCGGGGTAGATCCCTTCTTGCCGCTAGCCGGCGGGGCCGATGCGACGCCCCCGGGCTTGGCGCCGGTGGTCACAACCCCGGGCGCGGGCTTGGCTGGACTTGTAGCGGCGGCGATCGGCTTGGCTGCGGCGGCGGGCTGGGCCGCGGGTTTGGCTGCCGCCGGAGCTGCTGCCGCCGCGGGCTTAGCGGCGGCGGGCTGCGCGGCCGGCTTAGCAGCGGCGGGCTGGGCCGCAGGCTGCGCCGCCGGTTTTGCCGCGGCTGCGGGTGCCGGGGCCGCTGCTTGGGCTGCCGGCTTAGCGGCGGCGGGCTGCGCGGCCGCTGCGGGTTTTGCCGCTGCGGGTGCCGCTGCGGGTTTTGCCGCTGCGGGCGCTGCCGCGGCTGCAGGCTGGGCAGCGGGCTTGGCTGCTGCCGGAGCCGCTGCGGCGGCGGGCTGGGCCGCGGGTTTGGCTGCCGCGGGAGCCGCGGGAGCCGCCGCGGGAGCCGCCGCGGGCTTAGCGGCCGCGGCCGGAGGGGTTGATGGCTGCGCAGCCGGCTTGGCTGCTGCCGCCGGAGCCGCTGCGGCGGGTTGCGCCGCCGGTTTCTGCGCCGCGGGAGCCGCTGCTGCCGCGGGAGCCGGGGCCGGCTTAGCTGCCGCGGGAGCCGGAGCCGCTGCGGCGGGTTTTGCCGCGGCTGCAGGCTGGGCAGCGGGCTTAGCGGCCGCCGCGGGAGCGGCAGCTGGGGCGGCCGCCGCGGGCTTGGCCGCTGCCGCGGGCTGAGCCGCGGGCTGAGCTGCGGGCTTTGCTGCCGCCGCCGCCGGCTTTTGCGCCGCGGGAGCCGCCGCTGCGGCGGGCTTGGCCGCTGCCGCGGGCTGCGCCGCCGGCTTAGCTGCCGCTGCCACGTTCACGGGCGGCACGCCGGGCGAAGAGACTGCGGCCTTGGGCCCGCTAGTCGGCGCGCCCGGTTTGTTGAGAAACACTCCATAGTGGGTACGCAGCGCTTCGCGCATCGCGGTCGGCGAGGCGACGGCCCGCTGGACCTGGCGCTGGGCATACGCGGCGACTTCTTCCGCCGCGCGATCATCGGTCGGATCGACCATGGCCAGCGTCATGTTGCCGGCGCTGTCGATATCCGTCG
>CALFML010000054.1 GCA_937879845.1 uncultured Myxococcales bacterium | reverse complement strand
GGAGACTGCTCATCGGCAATCGTGCTTCCGGTCCGCGCATAGCGCGTGCGCATAAGGGCCCGCTCGCGCGGTGCATAGTCCGCCCGATCAAAAAGCTCCCCGCGCGAGGTGTGCGGTCTGGGCGTCTCCGGTGGCGTGGCCCAGACCGGAAGGCGCGTGGACCCGGGCATCGGGAAGCGGCGAATGAGCACTTTGCCAATCTGCCGCACCTCTTCTCGACGCAGCATCGCGACAAACAGCGCCAGCTGCGCCCGGTCGAGGCGCTCGATCGTCCCGGTCAGCGCCACGGCCGCCGCCTTGCGCCGGGGCTCGCTATCCGCATCCCGCGCGCGGTCTGAAAACGACTCGAACCCGTCGAGATTCCGCAGCAGATTGATCTGTCCGAGCATCCAGCTCGCGCCGAGCTGCTTGATGATTTTAGAAACATCGTTCGCCTTCGGCTCACTCGGATCCGTCAAGCGCCATCCCGCGAGCATGAGCGACAGCGCCCAGCGCATATCGCCATCCTCGACCCGCCACGCGAGCGCCGCGCGCAGCTCCTGCGGCAGCGAAGGCAGCGCGAGCTCGAGGACGTTCCAGAAGCGCGCGGCGATCTGTTCGAGAAGCTCAGCCGCGGTCATTGGAACCCTCGGTCTCCGGCTTGAGCGACTTGAGCTTGCGCTCCATCGCGGCGTTTTCCGCGAGCAGCGCGTCGTAGTCTTTCGCCTTGCGCTTGCCGTCGTTATAGCGAACGCGCGCGGCACGCACGAGGTTCGAAAAGCCAAGCTGACTGAAGAGTTTGGCGAACTCCGAAAAGATCTCGCGCGGCATCGACGGCGGCCTGCCGTTTTTGCGCAGAAGCATGTCGCCGAAGTACATGCCGGCACCAAGGACGAGGTGCGGTGCGCCCTGGAGCAGATCGACGTTCTTCGCGGTCCAGCCGTCATGCGACCACTCACCCGCGAGCCGCACGAGGTAGTTGATAAATTCCGTCGAGACCTGCGCGATCATGCCGCCGCCGAAGTCGACCGCCACGCGGTGCGAGCGCGTCTCTTTGGCGAGCAGTCTTTGGGCGAGCTTGTCGAGCTGCGCGGCGCTTTTCGTCACGCGCGCCTGCCGCTCTTGCTCCTCGCGCTCACGCGCCGCTTGCTGGGTCGAGGCCGCGAGCATGTCGGCTTCATACTGCGCGCGCATCGCGGTCAGCGACGGGCCGCTCGCGGTAAGCGACGCAGGAATCGTGAGACTTTTGGACTGGTTCTTTTGCTTATTTTTGTTTCGTGCCATGGCTCATTCCTCATGCAGCTAGCTGTGTGCGAGCTGCGGCTTGTTCAACCAAGAACGTGCGCGGCAGATGGCGAAGCCACCACCACTGCGCAATCGAATCGAGTTCGGTCCACTTGAGCGCCGAACTCTGGGCAATTTTGAGAAACTCCTGATACCCCGCGTCGGTAAACGGCAGGACGCGGCCGCTTGCCATCTCGGCGATCTGCGTAGAGAGGCCGCTGCTTGTGACAATCGGCAGCCGCACCTGATAGCTCGTCCGCGATGCAGAAAGCGCGCTCACGATGGCCTTGCCCCAGTGCGTCCACACGGCTTCGAGCCAGTCGTGGGGCGCGAGGTCAAAGCGCGCGTCGTGATAATGCCAGACCCCGTCATCTTTTAACCGCGCGATGAACCGCTTCATCGAATCGCCAAGCTCTTCGTCGATCGCGGGCCAGGCGATGTCGGTCCAGTCTTGCGCATGCGTATAGCTCCAGCGCTTCTGCGCTTCGTCGGGGAAGATCTCGCGCCACTCGACCGAGCCGGCATCGCGCAGGCCGATGGCCAGCCGCGGAATGTACTGGATCCGCCCGTAGTGGCTCGCCTCGATGACCTCGCTGCTCGGGTTTTTGCGCTGGCAGCGCGCACCTTCCCAGATCGCACCTTCATGCGCAGGCGCAAAAGAGAGCGTGCGTCCCGCAGTGACAAGGAGCGGCACCGCGAACTTCCACGGCCAGACGTCAGGGTCGGTGCGATTTAAGTCTTCGACAAACTGCGCGATCTCTTTGCGCAGCCGCTCTTGCTGATACGCATCGAGCGAGCCGGCGAGTTCGCGCTGCCGCACGGCGATGCCGCGGATGCGCGCCCAGGCAATCTTGCGCTGATTGTCGCGTTCGGCCTGTGCCTGCTTCGCTTGCTTGGCGGCGAACAGCGCCTGCGTTTTTTGCGGATCGCGGCTCAGGTACATGAGCCAGTCCTCGGGCGACTGCTCCGCCTGCGCCGCGGGGTTGTTGGTCTCAGAAGCGGCGCTTTCGAGCAGCTCCGCCATCCACTCGCGCTTACCCGCGATGAGCTGAAAGCGCGCCATGTCCATCGAGCGCTTCGCCAGGACGTAGTAGATGTAAATCACGTCGTAGCGATTGCCCTGCCGCTGCCCGCGGCCGTTTCTCTGCTGCAGCGTGGCCGGCTCCATCGGCAGGTCGCCGTGATAGATCGCGCACGTCCGGTTCTGCAGGTTTAGCCCCTCGTAGGCGATCCGGTTCGCGATGATGACGTCGTAAAGCGCCGGCTCATTCGTAAAACCCTCGGCGATGCGCTGGCGCGTAAGCGTTGTCGGCGCGGTCTCGCCATTGAGCACGGCGATGCGCTCAATGGGAATGCCGGCGGCGGCGATCGTTTCGCGCAGCCAATAATGCGCGGCGTTGTTTTCGAGAAAGACGATGTGGCCGCAGTCCTTCTTTTCGGCGATGAGCGCGGCAATCTGCGCGAACTTCGGGCTCGAAAAATGTTGGGCACGGCTCGCGTTGGCGTAGCTCCAGCCGCCCGTGCCTTCTGGCGCTTCGTCCAGCTCCGCATGCACCGCGACGAGCGCCATGCGCTGCAGCAGGCCAAGCGCCTTATAGCGGCTCTCGGGGTTGAACGTCATCGAGCCGAGCGCCTGCTCGTAGGCTTCGATGTAGCGCGTGTACTTCTCTTCCTGCTTGGCATCGAGATCGACTTCGATACGCCGCACGATGGGCTCGGGGATCTTTAAGCCTACTTGCTTGGCGGTGCGAAACTCGCCATACCGGAACAGGATCTCGCGCAGCTGATCGAGGTTTCGAAACCCGACGACACACGGCGCTTCGATCACCTCGAGATTCGAGCCCTGAATGAGCTTGCTCTCGATGCGCAGATACTGCGTGAGGAACTGCTCGGCATCGCCAATGCCAAGACGCGCCCAGACGCCGTCATCGAGAAAGCTCAGCAGCGATAGAAACTCGAGCGGCGAGTTCTTCGCAGGCGTCGCATCGGCCAGATGCACGCCCGAGCCGCCGGCCTTCTGGCGCACGACGGCGGACCGGAAGAACATCTGCCACGCGATGGCAGAGCCTTCTTGCGGGGCGCCGAGAAACCGCGGCTCGCCGCCTTCGCGCGCGCCGACGGTCCACAGATTCTTTCCGGTGTGGCTCTCGTCAAACGCGATCCAGTCGATGCCGAGGTCTTCCCAATAAATGCCGGGGTCCGGCTCCTGCTTGTCGGGCAGGCTCGACACCTCGGCGGCAAACGCTTCCTCCTTCTCGCTCTTGATGGCCTGGCGGCGCTCACTCTGTTTGATGCCACCGTATTTTTTCTTGAGCGCTTCAAGCTCCGCTTCCTGCTTCTCCGTCAAGCGCGCGGTCTTGGCGAGGTACTTGATCCGCTGCTCGACCGCGCGCTGTGCAAAGCCGATCTCGCGCTGTACAGCAGCGTTTCCGCGGACAAACGGCAAGAGGGTCTCGGTACGCATCTGCGTGCGGCCGAGCGAGGAATACGTGAGCAGCGCGACGTCGTAGAGGCCCGCCTTGAAGCGCTCCCATTTATCGGCGCGCTCGCGGGGCGTGTCGGTATCGCTTTCGACCTGGCCTTTGCGCGCACCCCGCGCGATGAGCTTTTTTTTCGCGCCGATGGTGACGACTCGAAAATCGGGCAGCACGCGCTCGATCTCGGCGAGCCAGTTCCAGATGACGCCGCCCGGCACGACGATGACCGCGCGCCGCGCCCAGCCTTGCTGGCGGGCGAGCGCCAGCGCAGCGAGCATCGTGCGGGTCTTGCCGAGCCCGACATCGAAGAACAACCCGCCGCCGTGATTCGCCACGAGCCGCCGCACGCCCGCGTTCTGGTAGCCGTAGAGCGGATACTTCGAGTTCCAGCGCGCAATGGCCAAATCTGCCTGCTCATACGTCGGCGGAACCCAGCCGCGGAAGAGGCGATTGTACGCCTCGACGATCATGCTCTGGAGGTCCGGCTGATCCTCGAGCCACGTCCGAAACGAGTCGACGTATTGCGCCGCGAGCGCTTTGCGTTTGGCCTCGAGATCCTCTTCCTCGGAGGTCTTTGGGCGGAAGTAGACGAGGTCGTGATTCAAGTACCCAAGCACGAGCTGCAGCGGCTTTGGGTAGGTCGCGATGTCGGTGTACTCGACGCCCGCGAGCGTCAGCAGCGAGCCTTGGCGCTCGAGTTCGTACTTGGCGCCGTCGGCGTACTGCGTGCTCAGAAGGTGGTTCACAAAGCCTTGAATCACCCGCACCGGCAGCCACCCAAGCCGCGGCTCAAACGTGAGTTCGGCGAAGGTTACGGGCGCGATGGCTTGCAAGAGGCGCGCAGCCTGCGCGGCGGCTTGGTTGTCTCCGCGGTCTGCGGCCTGCCGAGCGCGATCGTATTTGTCCCAGAGAAGGCCCGTGTAATAGGCGGCTTCGGGGACGAGCTGGTCTCCATCCGTGCAGAACCCCGCGCCGAGGAGGCGCGCTTTGATTTCTGTCTCGGACAGCTTGCCGCCGAGCGCTGCATGAAACGTCTGCAGGCTCGCCAGGGTCAGCGCGCGCTCGCTGCCGTACAGAAAATGCGCCTGTGCCCCGATGTCGTCGAGGGCGCCGCTGAAACGCGGCTTAAAGGTCGGCGCCGTCGCAACCTCAGGCAAGAGCCCGTCCTTTGTCCAGACCGAGAACAGCGGCTGCAGCTCCGGGGCCTTGGGCACCCAAGCCGCGACCGCGCGTTTCTCCTCCGCGCTTTGTCCATGCCACGCGATGAGCGCGTCCTTGAGGTCTGCATGCAGCGCCGCCGCGCGCTCGAGCGCCTGCGGCTCCCCGCTCGCCAGCTCCGCGAGGTAGCGGCTGACGCGCCGGGCGAGTTGCAGGGCGTCCCGCACCTCATCCGGAAGCGAGACGGCAGCGCGCTGAGACCGGGGCTTTTGGGCGATGGGCAGAAGTGGACAGTCTCGGCACTGCGGGCGCTCCTCCCACGCGGGAATGCCGGTGAAGGTGCCGCGCACCTGATATCCCCAGCGCGGCTTGGCCGTGTGGTTGTCCTCATCGGTGCGCTCGCCCTGCTCGCTGCCAAGAAGGTGCGTGGGGTAGCGCTGAAAATATCGACCCTCGAGGATCGGCACGTCCTCTTCCGGCAGGGCTTTGAGTTCGCCGCCGCGCGCACGAAATAAGAGGAGATCCGTCACGAGCAGCGCGCCTGGAAAAAGCGGCTGCTTGTCTTCGGTTTCCGACGGCAACCGGAAGGCCGCCATCAGGTGGTGACGGCGCAGCACGCGCTCGCGCAGGGCGATGAGTTCGGCCGTCTTTCCGGTGAGAAACCCGGCCGGCACAAGAAACACCCCGATGCCGCCCGGCTTCAAGAGGTCGAGCGCACGGCGCATCTGGTAGGCGTACGCCTGCCGCTCGTCGTAGGACTTGTCGCGATCAAGCCGTCGCGCGGCGCCGCGCTCCCCATAGGGCGGATTGCTGACAACGAGATCGATCTCGCCTTCGAGCTCGGCGTGCTCGTGCAGCCAAGATTCAAACGGTCCGAGATGGACATCGACATCGGGCCGCAGCGCTTTGAGCAGTCGCCCCGAGACACGCGAGTATTCGGCGGCATGCCAGCGGATTGCAGCCGAGTCAGGGCCGGAGAATGCCTCGATGAAGCGCCCGATGCCGGCCGAGGGCTCGAGCGCGACGAGCGTGCCGTCGGGCCGCGCAATCGAAGCGAGCCGCGGTTGCAGCGTCTCGGCCACCGCACGCGCAACGCGTGTCGGCGTGTAGTATTCGTGAATGAGTCCCCGCTGCTCGGGGAGCCATTCAGCGGGCAGCTTGCCGGCGAGCCGCTTGAGCGAGAGGCCGCCCCAGCCGGAGTACTGGCGCAGGATTTCTCGATCCTTGGGCGTAATCGTCGACCCCTGCGCGAGGATCTCGATCGCGGCAATGTTGGCCGCGGTCCGCTCTGCGGGCGTGCGCAGGTCGGGTGGCAAAGAAGTGTCGGCCGGAGGGGCACTCGCGGGCACGGGCGCTTCCAGCTTGCGGACGGTGCGCCCAGTCAGAAACGCGAGCAGCTTGCGATGGCGCGCAAACCACGCCGCCTCCGCCGGCATGCGCGTGGTGACAAGCCGCTCGATCTCCGGAAGAATGATCGACGGATCCTTGCTGCGTCGCGCGAGCGCTTCGACAAGCCGCGCCATGATGCCGAGCCGCCGCTGATTCGCGTCGAGCCACGGCGTCAGGTCCACCGAGCGCGTGCGCCCGAACTGCAAGAGTTCTTGCTTCACATCGGCAAACAGGTTTTCGATTCGGCTGTCCACGCTACTTGCCCTCGTCCTTCATCGCGGCGTCCACGAATTCATCGACCAGCGCCGACAGATCTGCGTCTGGCGCTGCCTTGTCGGTGCAGAGATCGCACTTCTTCTTTCGCGCGCCGGGCTTTACAGCCGGCACGGTTCCCGGCGCGCTCTTCGGAGCGGGGGGCCGCGCGGCGCGCTTCACGCTACGCGCAGCTGGCGCCTGTATCTCGGCCGCGTCCTGCGCAGCGGGGGGAATCCAGAAGCCGCGCTCGCGCGCCAGCTGCTCGGCCTCCTGCAACAGCTGCGCGCTCCGGACGCGATGACCCTTCAAAAAATTTTGGATCGCCGCCATCGACTCCGCGAGCTTGTCCGCTTTGGCGGTCCTGCCCGCGCTGCGCAGCCGAGTCTCCTCGGCCTGTAGCTGCGCGAGCCGTCCCGCTTCATACTCTGCGTGCCTTGCCTCGACGGCAGCTTTTACGCGCAGCTTGCCGATCTCGCGCCGTTCTCTTAGCGTATCAATCCCAAACAGCGTGCCACGCGCGACGTTTGCCGGCGGCAAGACCGCGCGACGCCCGAGCTGCACCTCGGCGGCGGGGCTCACTGTAACCACGCGCCCATCGCACGCGCAGGTTGCCTTGGCGGCGTTGCGCGCCGACTGTCCGTTGCGCCACTCACGCACGAGGTGCGGCGCGAGCGCTTCCATCGCTTCGCGCGTGAGCGCAGCGCGCGGGAATGCGTGGTGGAGGTAGCCGATGACGTCCGCGAAAAACTGCGGCGGCGGCGCCTTATCTTCCCGAGATTTCCAGACCATTAGCGTCTCCTTCCGTGATTGCGAATGCCGAGTTTGTGGCGCAGATGCTGGAGTCCTTCGACGGCAGCATCTCGGGCCACGGCCAGGACTTCGCCGCCCACGTCTTCGACGAGGCCCAAAACCTGGTGCGTGAGCGCGGCGCGCGCCGTGGCGCGCCGCTGCGCTTCGTTGATGGAAAGTCGCGCGCCGCAGCTTCCGCAGCTCGGGTGAAAGCCTGCCGGGATGCTCGGCACGTGGTTGGCGACGCCGCAGCGGTCGCACACGAAGTGCGGGTGGCTGCTGGCCTCGTGCGCCGCGCCGTGGCGCCGCGCCTCGAAGCGCCAGACGTGGTCCCCCACGTCCGCCCGCGACACCAGGCCCCCGAGA
>CALFML010000053.1 GCA_937879845.1 uncultured Myxococcales bacterium | reverse complement strand
ATCTACACAGGCGAAGACACTCTTTCCCTACACGACGCTCTTCCGATCTCTGCCGGCCAGCGAAGCCGCTTCCGTCCCCCACCTGCCGCAGGACAGCGAGATCACCGAAGCCCACGCGCGCTACGCCGTCGCCGGACGCCTGCTGCAGGTGAACGACATGGGCAAGGCCAAGTTTCTGTTTCTGCGCGGCGATCGCGGGGCCATGCTGCAGCTTTACCTGCGCGCCGAGCAGGCCGAGGCCTTCGCGCTGTCGGAGAGCCTGGGCCTGGGCGACATCGTCTGGGCGCGCGGGCCGCTGTTTCGCACGCGCAAGGAAAAGCGGGCGCTGCGCGTCGAGTCGCTGCGCCTTTTGACCAAGGCGATTCGGCCGCTGCCGGGCAAGGCGCTGCAGGAAGGCGACAAGGCCACCGACGACGACTGGCGCTATCGGCAGCGCTACGCCGACATGATCATCCACCCGGAAGTGGCCGAGGTCTTTCGCAAGCGCGCGACCATCGTCCGCGAAATCCGCCGCTTCTTCGACGAGCGCAACTACACCGAGTGCGACACGCGCATGCTGCTTTCGACGAACGGCGGCGCGGCGGCACGGCCGTTTCGCACCCACATGAACGTGCTCGATCTCGACCTCAACCTGCGCATCGCCACCGAACTCGATCTCAAGCGGCTGGTCGTCGGCGGGCTCGAGCGCGTCTATGAGATCGGCCGCATCTTCCGCAACGAGGGCCTGTCGCGCTTTCACAACCCCGAGTTCACCACCATCGAGTTCTATCAGGCCTACGCGACCTATACCGATCTCATGGACCTGACGGAGGAGCTCCTGGGCCGCGTCTGCGCCGCGGTCAACGACGGGCGCACCACCATCGATTACCAGGATCACCATGGTGTGAACCTGGCCCCGCCCTACCGCCGGGCGACGATGCGCGAGCTGGTGGCGGCGGCGCGTCCGGATGCGCCGATCAATGGCGGCCCGTGCACCGATGCCGAGGTCGAGGCGCTGCCGGCCTACGCCCGCGCGGTCCTGGGCGAAAAGGCGCCGGCCGACTACGGCCATGCGCTTGTGGCGCTGTTCGAGGAGTTCGTGGAGTCGGGGCTCGTGCAGCCGACGTTCGTGTGCCAGTTCCCGACCGCGGTCTCGCCGCTGTCGCGCAAAAACGACGCCGATCCGCGGTTCGTCGACCGCTTCGAGCTCTATGTCGTCGGCAAGGAGCTCGCCAACGCCTTCTCCGAGCTCAACGATCCCGATGACCAGCGGGCCCGCTTTCAGGCGCAGGTGGACGCCAAGGCGCGCGGCGCCGCCGAGACCATGGACTTCGATGAGGACTATTGCCGGGCGCTGGAGTACGGCCTGCCGCCCACCGCCGGCCAGGGCATCGGCATCGACCGCCTGGTGATGATCCTGTGCAACCAGGCGTCGATCCGCGACGTCATCCCGTTCCCGCAGCTGCGCCCCGAAGGGGAAGCCCAAGCTCCCAGCCCGCCCGCGGCCGGGACCAAATAGCCGTGCAGCCGGCGTTCGAGCTGCTTGTCGCTTCGCGCTACCTGCGCGCCGATCGGCCGCCGGGGGAGCTCTCCCGCGTGCGCTGGGCGACCGCGGGCCTCATCCTGCTCACCGCAGCGATCTTTGCCGGCGACAAGCTGGTCGAAATCTACATGCGCGACCACCTGAGCGAGCTGTTATGGGACCTGCGCAGCCTGCTGCGGGTGCTCAAGTACGCCGCGGTGGGGGTCACGGTGCTCGTCGGCTTTTTCTTGGAGCTTATCCGCCGGCTGACGATCTTTACCTCGATCTCGACGTTCGGGCTGTTCCTGGGGACGGCGGCGCTGGTGACGGCGCTGTCGGTGATGAGCGGCTTTGAGCAGGATCTCAAGGGCAAGATCCTCGGCACGCACGCCCATATGGTGGTGACCGCTCCCGACCGCTCGTTCACCGATTACCGCGAGGTGCTGGCCAAGGTCGAAAAGGTGCCCGGGGTGCTGGCGGCGACGCCGTACCTGACCAGCGAGGTGATGATCGCCAGCCCGTCCAATCTCTCCGGCGTCATCATCAAAGGCATCGATCCGACGACCGTCGGCCGGGTCACGGAGCTGGCGAAGAACACGCAGCAGGGCTCGCTGGACAACTTGCTCCATCCGGAGCAGCTGCGCATCCTCGGCAGCGGTACGGCGGTAGTTCCCGCCGCCCCGCGCGGGACGACCGGGGCGCTGATGATGCTGCCCGACTCCGCGGACGGCGGCAGCGGCGACGGCGGTGGCACGAAAGACGGCGGCGCCGCGGCAAAAGCGCCGGCCGCAGAGCAAGCCGCCGGCGAACGTGCGGCCGCAGCTGAGAAGCCCGCGGAGCCCGCCGCCGGTGCGCAGCCGACCGACCGCGCCGTCGGAGAAAAAGCCGCCGTCGGAGAAAAAGTAGCCGGAGAAAAAGCCGCCGGAGAAAAAGCTGCCGCAGAAGAATCGGCAGCGCCCGCCGGCGGTGACAAAAAGCCGGCGCCCGCCGCCGATACCGACGAACCCACGGACGAACAGCTGGCGCAGAAGTTCGATGACGAGTTCGCCGAGAAAAAACGCCTGGAGCGCCAGAAGCCGCGCAGCGAGCGCAAGATCCTGCCCGGCGTCGTCGTCGGCCGCGAGCTGGCCAAGAACCTGCGCGTGTTCGTCGGCGATGACGTAAACGTCATTTCGCCGATGGGCGACATCGGTCCCACCGGCCCCATCCCCAAGGCCAAGCCCTTCCGCACCGCCGCGATCTTTTTTTCCGGCATGTACGAGTACGACAGCAAGTACGTCTACATGGCGCTCCCGGCGGCGCAGAAGTTCCTCAGCCTGGAAGATGAGGTGACGGGGCTGGAGCTGAAGCTGCAGAACCCCGAGGACTCGGGGCCGGTGATGGAGCGGGTGCGGGCGGCGCTCGGGCCGGGCTTTGAGACCGCCGACTGGAAAGAGCTCAATCGCAGCCTGTTTTCGGCGCTGAAGCTGGAGAAGATCGCCATGTTCATCGCCCTGTGCTTCATCATCGTCGTCGCCGCGTTCTCGATCGTCAGCAACGGCATCATGCTCGTTTTGGAGAAGGGGCGCGAGGTGGCGATCCTCAAGTCGATGGGGGCCTCCGACGGATCGGTGCAGCGCATCTTCGTGCTCTTGGGGCTGTACATGGGGGTGCTGGGGACGACGTTCGGGGTGCTCACCGGGTGCGGCGTGTGCTGGGCGCTCGACCACTTCGGGCTGCCGCTCGACACCGATGTTTATTACATCACCAAGCTGCCGGTGAACGTGAACGCGGGGGAGCTTCTGGCGGTGCTGTTCGCGTCGCTGCTCCTGTCGCTTCTGGCGACGCTTTATCCGGCGCGGCTGGCGGCGCAGCTGCGCCCGGTGGACGGCCTCCGCTAACCCGCGCCGCGAGGACCCAGATGGACGAATCCGAAACGAATGCAAGCCCGCGGCCGGCCCCGGTCCAGGTGCAGCTCAACGGAACGGCGGGGCTTTTGCTGCTGCGCCTGATGGAGGACCTGCAGACCGCCGATGGCGGCGGCGTGCTGGTGCGGGCGCTCGGGCTGCTCGATCTGGCGCTGCGGGCGAAAAAGACCGGCAAACAGCTGTGCTTTGTCGATCCGGCGACCGGCCAGCGCAGCGACGTAGCGTTTTAGAACGCCTCCCAAAACCTACTGCGGTGGCCGTCATCCATTCAGGGCGGCCACCGTGCTCACGGCCAAAAGGCCGCTCCGCGCGCTTTTCACCGCGGCTGTCCATCCTCGCTACGGTTTTGAGAGGCGTTCTTTCGTTTCGGCGGTCGGTCAGCGCGCGGCGGGCGGACGCTTGCCGCTGCGGCGCCACTCGAAGTAGTCGCCGAGCACCTGCGCGTGATCGAAGGCGAGGGCGGGCAGCGTGTCCGCCGTGAAGACGCCGAGGTTCTTGGCGTCGTCGGCGGCGCGCGGCAGGCCGTGGGCGCGGCCGACGAACACGGTGGAGATGGTGTGCCGGCGCGGGTCGCGGCTCGGGGCGGAGTAAGTAAAGAGCTGCTCGCTGAGCTCGACGTGGAGGGAGGTCTCCTCCAGCGCTTCGCGCACCGCCGCCACCGCGAGCGGCTCGCCGACATCGACAAAGCCCCCCGGCAGCGCCCAGCCGAGCGGCGGAAAGCGCCGCTCGATGAGCACCAACGCCGGGCTTTCGGGGCGGTGCAGCGGGTGATCCGGCAGCTCGATGATGCAATCGACGGTGACGGCCGGGAATTTGTCGGGGAGGCTCATCGCGGCGGCTATTTCTTGGCCAGCTTGTTGCCCTTGAACTTGATGACTTCGCTGCCGTAGTGCCACTCGCTGGCCTTGGCCGCGCCCTTGGGACCGGGATCGCCGTCGTACTCGGGGAAGGCGTCGGCGTGGCTCTCAAAGACCTTCTTGCGGTCGCCTTTGAGCTTCTTGACCCACTTGGCGCGCGGCACCCCGCCATCGCTGCCGCCTTTTTTGTCGCCGGCGGCGGGCTTGCTGGCGGTGTCAGGGGCCGCTGGCTTGCCGGCGTCGGTCGCCGCGGTCTTGCCGGGCTCGGTCGTCGCCACGGCGTCGCCGCCGCCGCGCGTCTTGGCCGCTTCGCACTCTGCCAGGTCGTCGCGCAGCGGCCGCGCCTTGCCGGCGGTGAGCTCGAACTGCAGCGTCAGGTTCGCCCCCTGCGCCTCGGCATCTTTGAACGCCTGCACGCACGCATCGGCCGCGCTGGCGAGCGCCTTGGGGTCGGACTTGGACTGCGCCGTCAGATCCGCGACCGCCTTGAACGTCGAGCGCAGCTTCGCCACCCGCGGCGCCAGCGTGATCTTGGTCTTCAAGATGCTGATCGCCATGTCGAACTGCACCCGCGCCCAGTTGACGCGGGCATCGCTCGGCGCTTTGTTCATGATGACGGTGGCCTGCGCAATCTTGGCCTCGGCGTCGCCGACCTGGCCGCCCTCCAGCTGTTTTTCGACCTCGTGCAGGAGCTTCTTGGCGTCGTGCATCGCCACTTCGCCGGGAGGGGCGCCGCCTTTGAGCTCGCCGTCGCAACCGGGCAAGTCGGCGATGCGGCTGGTGCGCTTCCAGGCTTCGACCTTGCCGCAGCCGCGCTCAGGATCGCGCCACCACGGCTCTTCGGCCTGGGCCACAGTATCGGAGAGGAGGATTAGTCCTAGGAGGGGCAAGGAAGCAAGAGAAAGCCTGACCATAGCTTATTAACTGACCATGATCTATGCGCGTGGTCAAGATCAGGATGCAGGTCCAAGGACACAAAGCCGCAGCGGCGCAGGCTAAAGCAGAAGGCGGCGGATGTGGGACGATTTTCAGTCGCCCAAAGCTGCAAAAACTTTGGTCCTAAGGCAGGGCTGATGGGCAGTTTTTGGCGGCTAAGGGACTTGGCGGGGCCGGCGGATTACTTCATGGCGAACGGACTTTCCTGCCGCAGCGTCGGCGCGTGCGAGACCGATCGCGACGCCGCTTTGCTCGTCTTACTGCCGGGCGCGTCCCAGCCCGGACCGAAGTTTGGCAGCGGCACGCCGGTCAGCGGCTTGTCGCTAAGCGGCACGTCGTTCCCTCCGGGATGCGCCGGGGCGGCGAGGATGGCGAGCAGCTCGGCGCGGACGGCGTAGGCGCTTACCGGGCGCTCCGCGGGGTGGCGAGCGATGAGCCGGGTCATCAGCACCTCGAGGGCGTCGGGCAGGCGGATGCGCGGGTTGACCTGGCGCGGGTAGCGGCGCGGGGCATCCAGGTGCGACTTCATCATGACCGCCTGGTTTTTTCCCGGAAAGGGCAGCTCGCCGACGATCATCTGCCACAGCAGCATGCCCACCGCGTACAGGTCGCAGCGGCCGTCGACCGGCTCGCTGGCCAAGGTCTCGGGGGAAATATAGGCCGGCGTGCCCAGGACGTCCGAGGCGCGGGTGCTTGGACCGCACATGCGGGCGACGCCGAAATCGACGACTTTGACGAAGTCGGCATCGCCGCTTTTGCCGTCGCCGTTATAGGCGGCCGCTGCCGCCGCTTCGACCCCCGGGCCTTGGCGGCGGACCAGCAGGATGTTGTCCGGCTTGATGTCGCGGTGGACGATCCCGGCGGCGTGCGCCTCGCCGAGCGCCGCACAGACCTGCGCCATGATGTGCAGCGCCCGCCGCGGCGACAGGACGCCGCGCATCATGTCGTGGCTCAGCGGCTTTCCGGTGAGCAGCTCCATGACCAGATAGGGCATGCGGGCCGGCGGCGGCGTGACGGCATAGTCATGCAGGGTGACCACGTGCGGGCTGCGCAGCTCGGCGACCATGCGAGCTTCTTGCAGGAATCTCTCGCGCATGCGCGGCTCGGCGAGCGCGGAGCGGTTCAGGAGCTTGATGGCCACCCGCAGGCCCAGGGCGACCTCTTCGGCTTCGTAGACCGCGCCGAAGCCGCCCGAGCCCAGGCACCGCAGCAGCCGGTAGCGGCCGCCGAGCAGCGCCGATGCATCGGCAACCGCAGCGCTTGCAACGGCCGGTCCGCCGAGCGCGCTGCGCTGCGCCTCCGCCGCGGCCAGCGCTTCGGCCAGCGCCTGCGGTGAGCCGAGCTCCACCGCGGCGGCCAGGGCTTGCTCGCTGCCCAGGATGTCCGGCTCCGGCGACTGCGTCGGCAGCTGCGAAACCGGTATGCCAACCGGCGCGGCGCAGCGGCCGCAGAAGCGCGAGCCGTCGTCGTTGGGGTAATAACAGAATGCACAGTCCATGGGCTGGCTTCCTTGGGACCAGTTCGCCCAGAGGATAACAACCGCCGCACCGCTAGCAATTTTCTTGGCCGGGGCGCGGCGCGGGCGAGCTTCCGTCCGACAAAGGGGTCCAAGGAGACCCGGTCAGCGCGGCGCCGGCCCGCGGCGACCCTTAGGCCGGCAGGACGGACGACGCGGCGGGCGGGGCCCGCACTAAGTTTCCGGACGGGAACCGGCTAGGCCATGTGGATCTGCATGGTGTTGGTCGAGCGGCCGCTGCGGAACGGAATCGCCAGGGTGATGACGACCATCTGGCCGGGCTTGGCGATGCCGCGGTCGCGGAGGATGCGCAGGGTCTCGGTGATGAGGGCGCTCTCGCTGTCGGTCTCCGGGGCCATCATCGGCAGCACGCCCCAGTAGGCGGCGAGCTGGCCGTAGACCTCTTTTTTGCGCGTCATGCCGATGACCAGCGCCTCGGAGCGATACTCGGACAGCAGCCGTGCCGCGCCGCCCGAGTCGCTGATGGCGACGATCGCCGGTGCTTCGACCAGGCGCGACGCGACCACGGCGGCGTGCGCCACCGCGTTGCTCGTCACCCGGATCATCGGCCAGTCGAGCAGGCGCATCTGCCGGTGGTAGCGGTCGCTCTGCTCGACCTCGCGGATGATGCGGTCCATGGTGCGCACGGCCAGGAGCGGGTACTTGCCCGACGCCGTTTCCGCCGACAGCATCACCGCGTCGGTCGCGTCCATCACCGCGTTGGCGACGTCGCTGGCCTCGGCTCGCGTCGGCCGCGCGTTGGCGGTCATCGACTCCAGCATCTGGGTGGCGGTGATGACCAGCTTCGCCTTGGCGTTGGCCATCTGGATCGCCGCCTTCTGCACGAGCGGAACTTTCTCCGGCCCGAGCTCCACCCCCAGATCGCCGCGCGCCACCATGATGCCGTCGGCGACGTCGATGATCTCAGCGAGGCAGGCGACGGCTTCGGGTTTTTCGATCTTGGCGATGATGAGGGTCGGCG
>CALFML010000052.1 GCA_937879845.1 uncultured Myxococcales bacterium | reverse complement strand
CACCTGAGCGCCACCCGTCACTGGACCGACATGCCGACCGACTTTCTCGCCACCCGAGAGCGGTATATCGCCGAACAAGCGATCGTCTTCGCCAAGGTCGACTTCTTCATCGTGTGGCTGTTCCTCATGCTCAAGCGCTACGACTGGCTGGCCCGCTGCTACGTGGCGCTGGACGGCAAGACGCGGCCGCGCGATGAGCTCATCGACTTTCTGCGCGTCCGCACCCAGCGCATTCCCCGCGCGGTTGGAGCCTAGCCATGATGCCAAACACCCAGGCTGCTGCGACGGCCGAGCGCGTAATCGCCCGCACCTGTCCGATCGATCTGCGGCCCCTTGCACCGCTGCCGGTCGCCACCACGGCGCAGGTAACAGAGGCGGTGGTGCGCGCCCGTCGAGCCCAGGAACAGTGGCGCGACCGACCCTTTGCTGAGCGCCGCGATGCCCTTGTGCGCGCCGCCAAGAACATGCTGCGCCGCCGCGGCGAGATCCTGGACCTGGCCCGCGACGAGATGGGCAAGCTGCCGATCGAGAGCTTGTTCAACGAAGCCCTGGGACCGCTCGACATCGTCAAAGCGTGGGCGGCGATCGTCGAAAAAGCCACCTCGCGGCGCAGCGTGTTTATGAACCCGCTGAAGTTTGCCGGCAAGAGCGCCTACATCGACAGCGTCCCGCGCGGCGTCATCGGCGTCATCGCCCCGTGGAACTATCCCATCTCGGGCCTTTACCGGTCGCTGCTGCCGGCGCTGCTCACCGGTAACGGGGTGGTGCTCAAGCCGTCGGAGTACACGCCGCTCACGAGCAGCTGGTTTGTCGATCAGCTGGCGGCGGAGCTGCCCGAAGGCCTCATCGCCGCGGTCATCGGCGACGGCGCAGTGGGCGCGACGCTCATCGAAGCCGGGATCGATGCCTGCGTCTTCACCGGTTCACCGCGCGCCGGACGAATCGTCGCGATCAAGTGCGCCGAGCTCGGAATTCCGTCGAGCATCGAGATGGGCGGCAAAGACGCCGCGATCGTTCTGCCGGACTGCGATCTCGAGCGCACGGCAGCCGGGCTCACCCACTGGACGCTCAGCAACGTCGGCCAGGCGTGCGGCGCGATCGAGCTGGCTTACGTCGATAAGGCGATCGCCGATGAGCTTGTGCCGCGGCTTGGCCGAGCGTTCTCCCGCCTGCAGATGGGTCCGCAGGAGTTCGCCGACATCTCACCGCTGGCCAACCGGCAGCAGTTCGACCTGGTGTGCGCGCAGGTCGCCGATGCCCGCGCCCGCGGAGCCACCGTGGTGTGCGGCGGCGAACCGACCGGGCAGGGACTTTTTTATCGCCCCACCGTGCTCGATCACTGCACCGATGACATGGCGGTGGTGCGCGATGAGACCTTCGGACCCGTGCTGGCCGTCATCCGCGTCGAAGGACCGGCGGAGGCGGTGCGCCGCATCAACCGCTCGCGCTACGGGCTCGGGGCGTCGATCTGGACGCGCGATCTGCCGCGGGCGGAGGAGCTGGCCCGCCGCCTCAACGTCGGCGTCGTCGATGTCAACAACCACGCCTACACCGGCGCGGTGCCGGAGCTGCCGTGGAGCGGCACCCGCGCCACCGGATTCGGCATCGCCAACAGCGCCCTGGCGCTCGGGACGTTCGTCCGTCCGCGCGCTGTCACCCTCGACCGCTCAGCGGATCCCGAGCCGTTTTGGATGCCGTTTGACGCCTCGCTGTTCGAGCTTGGCAACCTCTTGTCGGATGCGCAGCTGTTGCGGCTCAGCAAAGCGTGGAAGCTGCCGTTCCTTCTGCGTCAGCGGCTGGCGACGATCCGCGCGTTCTTCCGCGACTGACGCAGAAAAAACCGCGCTACAGCGAATCGGCGATGTGCTCCGCGGCGCGGGTGGCCATCGCCATGATCGTCACCTGCGGATTGACCCCGAGCGGCCCGCGCGTGGTGCTGCCATCGGTGATGTAGAGCCCGCGCACCTCGTGCGTCTGGTGGTCGAGGCCGACCACGCTGTCGCGCGGGTTCTTGCCCATCTTGCACGTCCCCAGTGGATGGTAGCTGATCGGCGACATCTCCATCGCCGAGGGGCGCAGCTTGCGCAGCTTGTCGAGCTCATGGCTTTCGATGACCGGCAGCGACATGCACACCGGGTAAAGGCGCGTCGCGCCGGCCGCGACCAGGATCTCCCCGGCGGCGACCATCGCTTTGTGCAGCAGCGCGGCATCGGCCGGGGTGACGTTATAGGTGATGGCGGTCTGCCCGCCCACCTTGCGCCAGACCCGCCCGTTGCGCGTCTCATCGCGAATGAGCACCGCCAGCGAGCCGATGCGCGGCGTCAGCTCGAGCGTCTCCATGAGGTGCTTCCCGGTGAAGGGAAACAGCATCGGCAGGAAGTTGATGTCGGGCTGCGCCGCGGTGATGAGCTGGCCGGAGCGCAGGAAATGATCGCAGCCGTAGCCCTGCGGCACGTGGTGCGGGCCGTGGATCTCCTGCTCGAACAGGCCGGAGATGCCGGAGCTCGGATGCAGGGTGAGGTTGCGTCCGACCTGGCCGCTGCGGTTGCACAGACCCTGCTTGAGAAGGAGCAGCGGCGTCGGCACCGCGCCGCCGGCCAGCACCACCTTGCGCGCGCGCACCCGCAAGCTGCGGCCGTCCGGCGTCGTGCACTGCAGACCCACGGCGCGATTGCCTTCGAGCAGCACCTGCTCCGCCGACAAGCCGGTGAACAGCATCGCCCCGGCCTGCAGCGCCGGCGGAATGTAGGAGATGTTGGTGCTCCGCCGGGCATCGGTGCGGCAGCCGAAATCGCAGAAGCCTTTGCCGTCGCAGCCGGGGGCATTGCGGCGGATCGCGAAGTGGCTCCAGCCAAGCTGATCGCAGCCGCGCGAGATCACGTCCTGAATCGGGCCGACCACCGATCGTGGCGACGGTGCGACTTGCAGGATCTCTTCCACCCGATCGAAGTAGCGCTGCATGTTCTCATCGGCGAACTCGTCGGTGTCGAGCTCCTCGCACCAGCGATCGAGGACCCATGGCGGGGTGCGGAAGCAGGTGCCGCCGTTTACCGCGGTGGAGCCGCCGACCAAGCGGCCGATGAAGATCGGGATGACGGCGTTGCCGAACGAGGCGGCGAAGCGGAAGAAGCGCTTGTGCGCCGACAGCGAGCTGCCGTCGAACACATCGCGGCGGTGATGCTCGCCTTCTTCGACGAAGACGACCGCGTGGCCGCGCTCGGCGAGCTCGCGCCCGACCACGGCGCCGCCGGCCCCGGTGCCGACCACCACGACATCGCACTCGACATCGCCGCCGTCCCAGGTCTCGGCGCGGTGGATCTGCGACAGCCAGCGCGGCTGCTCCAGGCGGCTGACGACGTTGCGCTCGCGGCCCATGGCTTTGTACACGTGCGGTTCATCGAAGTGCACGACCTTGTAGGCCAGCGCGACGATCGACAGCGGCAGCTTGAGCAGCGGATCGGTCTCCCAGCGCCGCAGCAGCGCATCGCGGCGCTCCGGCGGCAAGGAATGCAGCGGCCGTCCGGTGCTGGCGATGGCGGCGTTATCGAGGAGCCGCTGCGCCGCCGCCCACGGCCGCATGAGCACCGGTCCCAGCTCATGCACGAGAGCCAGGGTGTGCTCGACGGTGCGAGCGTCGGCCGGCGGGATGCGCGGGCTGCCGGGAATGATGGACTGCGCCAGGGCCAGTGCGGCGCGGTAATCAGCGGACGAAAAGGAAGAAACCGTCGAAGTCGCAGCGCTATCGAGCATTTTTCGCCGGAGAATGCCGCATCTTCAGACCGCGGGCCAGGGCAAACACGCGCTGTCTCGCCGCCTACGGGGCCAGCCCGCTAGCCGGTCATCGCCGTGCCTTCGGCGCCCAGGTCTTGCACCGCGGCGCGGATGCTGCGCGGGATCCACTCCTCGTCCGGGCCTTCGGTCGGAAGGATCACCGGTCTGCCGTCGTAACGCAGGCGCTGTCCGGGATACACGAACGTCCGGAACAGGTAGATCGCCAGGGATTTTTGCTCCAGCGCGGGGTGGATGTGGCCGTGGATGCGCTCGTAGTGCGCGGCTTGGGTGAGGCTCCAGTGCAGGCCGGGCTGGTCGTGGTGGATGCCGTGGAAGCCGTTGTTGAAGGTGATCCAGTTGAAGATCCGGCCGACGAAGTTGCGCGAGTGGTTGTACGGGTGGTCGGCGTCGCAGCCGTCATGCTGGATGAAGTTGACGCTGGTGATGCCCCACACCGCGAACAGGTGCGGCACGACGACGAAGAGCAGCGCTTTGCGCCAGTCGAGAAGCAAGAGCCCCAGCTTGGCGCCCCAGACAAACACGATCTCCAAGAGCAGCTGACGGTGCCAGCGCGGCATCTGCTCTTTCATCACCGCGACGTAGCGGTAGTTCTGAAAGAAGATGTCAAAGGCGACGCGGGGGAAAAAGTAAAACGCGTTGAGGATGTTGAGCCGGTACGGCGCCTTGGAGGTGCGCATCAGATCGGCGCGCTTCTGGGTGTGCTTGTGGTGGCTGAGGTTGTGGCCGGGCACGTACTCGCTGACCGGAAAGCCGTAGGCGCAGGACAGGGCGACCTGGAGGGCCTTGTTGGCCCAGCGCTCGACGAACACGGGGCTGTGCAGGGTGTTGTGGGTGATGACGGCGCACAGCCAGGAGACAAGACAGGTGAAGACGACCAGGGGAATTACGACGGACGCGGACAGCGGCGCCAGGTTCCACTCGCCGGCGAGGAGCACGTAATAAAAGGCGACGAAAGCGAGGGTGCGCAGGTCGGCCCGGTAGCGAAGCGTCATGACGCGGTATATTACAAAACCCGTGCTCGGAACGCGGCAGGGTTTTTTGCCGTGGCGGCGGAGCGTGCAGCGCAGGCGGCTCGCGGTTGACAGTCGCGGCGGCGCTAGGCACGCTGCAAGGGGTGCGGGTCTATCTCATTCGTCACGGACATGCGGTCGATGAAGAAGGTACGCTCTCGGACGAGCAACGCTACCTGACCAAAAAGGGGCGCAAGACCGTGCGCGAGGTCGGGCGGGTGCTCAAGGAGGCGGGCGTCGAGCTCGATGCCGTGCTGACAAGTCCCCTCGTGCGGGCGGTGCAGACGGCGGAGCTTATCGCCGAGCGGCTCGACTTCCTGGGCGTCATCGAAGCGCTGCCGGCGCTTGTGCCCGGGGTGCCGCCGCGGGTCGCCGCGTCCGAGCTGCCGAGCCGCGGGGCCGCGGTCGCCGTCGTCGGGCACGAACCGGGCATCTCGATGCTGTGCGCGTATCTGGCCGGTCGTCCGTCGTTTCCGCCGCTGCAGAAGGCGCAAGTGGTGTTGATCGAAGATGGCAAGGCGGCGTGGTTCATCCACCCGGAGACGCTCGAACGCCGGCACTTGCTCGTCCCGTAGCTCGGACCGGCGGTTACGCTGTCGTCCGCGTGGCCGGCGGATGACGCCGCGCTTCAGCGGGTCCGCAGGCCGATCGGGCAGGAGACGCCGGTGCCGCCGTGGCCGCAGTAGCCGTGGGGGTTTTTCGCCAGGTACTGCTGGTGGTACTCCTCCGCGTAGTAAAACTCCGGCGCGGGCAGAATCTCCGTGGTGATCGCGGCATAGCCGGAGGCGGTGAGGCTGCGCTGGTAGGCGTCGCGGCTCGATTCGGCGGCGGCTTTCTGCGCGGCGCTGTAGCAGTAGACGCCGGAGCGGTACTGGGTGCCGGTGTCGGCACCCTGGCGCATGCCTTGCGTCGGGTCGTGGCCTTCCCAGAAGACTTTCAGGAGCTGCTCGTAGCTTATCTTGTGGGGGTCGAAGACGACGCGCACGACCTCGGTGTGGCCGGTGCGGCCGCTGCAGACTTCGTAGTAGGAGGGGTTTGGCGTTATGCCGGCAGCGTAGCCGACCGCGGTGCTGTAGACGCCGGGGGTGAGCCAGAACTGTTTCTCGGCGCCCCAGAAGCAGCCCATGCCGAACATCGCGACCTCGGTGCCGGGCGGAAACGGTGGCACGATCGCGTTATTGCTCACGAAGTGGTACGCCGAGACCGGCATCCGCTCGGCGCGTCCGGGGAGGGCTTCTTCTTTGGTGGGGAGGCGGAGCTTACTCGGGTCGATGAACCGCATCGCAGGACCTCACGACAGGGTAAAACACCGAGTATAGCCGCAGCTTGGCTAGCGCAGGACGGAGTGCAGGGTCTTTCCGAGCTCGGCCGGGGTCTGGGCGACGGCGATTCCGGCATCGCGCAGGGCGCTGATTTTATCGCTGGCGGTCCCTTTGCCGCCCGCGATGATGGCGCCGGCGTGGCCCATGCGGCGGCCCGGAGGCGCGGTCTGACCGGCGATGAACGCCGCCACCGGCTTTTTCATGTGCCGCTTGGCGAACGCCGCCGCCTCTTCTTCGGAAGAGCCGCCGATCTCCCCCATCATCAGCACGGCGTGCGTGTCCGGATCCTGCTCGAACAGCGTGAGCACGTCGATGAAGTCCATGCCCTTGACCGGATCGCCGCCGATGCCGACGCAGCTCGACTGGCCGAGGCCCAGGCCGGTGAGCTGGTGGACGCCCTCATAGGTGAGGGTGCCGGAGCGCGACACGACGCCGATGTGGCCGGCCTTGTGGATGTAGCCGGGCATGATGCCGATCTTGCACTGCTCCGGGGTGATGACGCCGGGGCAGTTCGGACCGACCAGGCGCGTCCGCCGCGGCCCGGTCTGGGCGTCGAGGACGCGGCGCACCCGCACCATGTCGAGGGCGGGAATCCCCTCGGTGATGCACACCACGAGCTCGATGCCGGCGGCGATCGCTTCCAAGATGCCGTCGGCGGCGACCGGCGGCGGCACGTAGATGACGGTGGCGTTGGCGCCGGTCTTGGCGACCGCGTCGGCGACGGTGTCGAACACCGGCAGATCGAGATGCGTGGCGCCGCCCTTGCCCGGCGTGACGCCGCCGACCATCTGCGTCCCGTAATCAAGCGCAGCCTGTGTGTGGAATGTGCCGGTATCGCCGGTCATCCCTTGCGTGATGACCTTTGTGTTCTTGTTGACGAAGATTGACATTAAAATACTGCTCCTCGAATTTCAGTGTCTTTCGGGTAGATCGTTTGCATGTAGCGCCAGCCACTAGCGAGGCGATCAAATCCGATCACAATATGCACGTCGGTACCGTCCGCCGCTTGGTAGGTCATCATGGTGGTATAAGTTCTCACGCCTGCTTGAGGCTTTTCCTTCAGACCTTTTGGCAGACCGCGTTTTATAAGGTCGTCCCACACCTGAGACTGATCAATTGATCTCGAGGCCATGGCGCATCTCTGCTTTTCCGGGTCGCTTGAATTTGTGCCAATGATAAGGAAGCCGAGTTTAGGCTTGCTCAAGCGATAGATCTTCGAATTTACAAAATAAAATTATCAGAAATAAAAAAATGAAAAGGGTAACATCCAAAGACCAAACAATACAAAAGAATAGACTGCCTTCTCAACTTTCTAATAAAAGTAAAGCAAATAAAAAAAATCATGTCTTTTCATGGAGTAAGCTTCAATCTAAAATATCAATTAAATAAACAAAAGCTTGGGATGATTTGCTTGGAGCTATATCAAAAATAAAAGTTTTTAAGCCTTCATATGCTAGTCTTCACTCTAAGATAAACAAATTTCAAGTTAAAATTATCAATCATCAAAATAGTCTCCAATTAAAAGATATTCACAAAATAGAGCCAATAAAAAAATAAGATGCTTC
>CALFML010000051.1 GCA_937879845.1 uncultured Myxococcales bacterium | reverse complement strand
CGTGCGTAGACCGGCCTCGCGGGTAACGGCAAAGACAAGCTCGGCGGTCGCTTGTAGCACGTGCTCGTAGCCTAGGTTTCGATCCGTCGGTCGGCGCAGGCGGGCCAGGATCTCGACCCGATCGGCATGGAGCTGCGCCACCACCGCCTCGATCTTGGTGCCGCCAAGGTCGATACCTAGCCGCAGGGCCGGTTCCGCCGGTGCGATTTGTTGGCGCAAGTTGCCGGACGTGGTCGTGTTCATGACGGTGAACCTAACAAATTCGCCGCGACCTGGCGCGCTGCTGACGCCCAGCAGCGCGGCGCGCAACCCGTAAGAGCGCGGCGGCAAAATTTGATATGATCACGCGATGATAAGTGTGTTCTGCCGGAAAGCAGGCCAGAGGGCAGGGTGGATAGGGGGGCTTGTCGCGCTGCTCTCCTCGGATGCGGCGGCCGCGGGCGGCACGGTCACGATTACCGCCCGCCGGCTCCTCGATGTCGAGAGCGGGCAGATGATCGAGCGGCCGCTCATCCGCATCGAAGACGGGGTCATCACCGCCGTCACGCCCCGCGCCGCCAGCCAAGGGGCCACCTATGACCTCGGGGACGTGACGCTTTTGCCCGGTCTCATCGACTGCCATACGCACTTAATCGGCAGCCCCAGCCCGGCTCCCTACGACACCTTGCGGGAGACCACCGCCCATGCCGCGATCGAAGGGGTGGCCAACGCCCGCGCGACGCTGGAGGCGGGGTTTACGACGGTGCGCGACCTGGGCTCACGCGAGTATGCCGATGTCGCCCTGCGCGACGCCATCGCCGCCGGACGAGTTCCCGGGCCGCGCATGCTGGTCGCGGTGCTGTCTTTGTCGGCGACCGGCGGGCACGGCGACTGGAACGATCTGCCGCCCGACATCGAAATTCACCGCCCCGCCGCGCTCGCCGATGGGGTCGAGGAAGTGCGCAAGGCGGTGCGCCTGAACCTCAAGTACGGCGCCGACTGGATCAAGATCCTGGTCACCGGGGGCGTCACCTCAGCCGGCACGGATCCGCAGCAAGCCGATTACACAGAGGAAGAAATCCACGCCGCCGTGGTCGCCGCCCGCGCCCGCGGCCGCGACGTGGCGGCGCACGCGCACGGCGCCGCCGGCATCATACGCGCCGCCCGCGCCGGGGTGCGCTCCGTCGAGCACGCCTCCTATCTAAACGACGAGGCGATCTCCGAGCTCAAACGCCAGGGCACCTTCATCGTTCCCAACCCCTACACCAACTTCTACATCCTCGACCGCGGCCAGAGCGCCGGCTTTGTCGACTACGAGATCGAAAAGAGCAAGCAGATCTACTACAAGAAAATGGACAGCCTGCGGCGCGCCGTCTCAGCCGGGATCCCGGTGGCGTACGGGACGGACGCCGGGGTCCAGCCGCACGGGCACAACGGCCGCCAGCTGGCCCTGTACGTCCAAGCGGGGATGACGCCGCTTGCCGCCCTGCAGTCAGCGACCCTCGTCGCCGCGCGGCTCTTGCGCCAAGAACATCGGCTGGGGCGGCTCAAGCCCGGCTTTGTCGGCGATCTTTTGGCCGTCGCCGGGGATCCGCTGCAGCGCATCCAGGTGGTCGAGTCGCCGCTGTTCGTGTTCAAGGACGGCGCCCTGGTGTACAGCCGCTCGGCCCGCATCAACGACACCCGCGCGCTCATGCCGCTGCGCCTGGCCGACCCGATCAAGCCGATCGCCCCGACCGCTGCTTCGCCGACGCCAAGCCCGGCCCCAGCCGCTCCCACGAGCCCCGCGCCTGCGATCAAAGCGACAGGGCAGGGCAGCATCCATCCCGTCCCGGCCTCAGGCAAGCCTTAGACCACCCATCAAACTTAGTACGCCCATCGAACTTAGTACGCCAGGACGGTCCGCTAAACCGCGCCCCAGTTGAAACCCGAAGTTATGGTCCAGAGAGCGGGTGGCACCGGAGGCGGGGGCCCTGCTGCGCAAGCAGCGGGGTGCCGCAGAAGGTGACAGGACCCGCGGCGCAGCCCGAAACCGCGGGCCAGATGCAGCTGCGAAGCGTGGTTTAGTCTGTCCAAACTGGCGCGGATTTGTAGTTTCAGACTCGCAAAATGGCCGTGTTTTTTTAGGGCTGCAGTTTTTCCCGCCGCGACCTTTGCGCCCACGATCCGAGTTCTCCGTATCGGAACGCGGAGATGGGAAGCCTAATAGCAAGGAGCCGGACCACTCATTGCTTCCTAGATGCGTCTCGAGGTTAAATTGTAGGACCATGCCGATATTGTTCTCCCCAGGTCTGTCTTGCCCAAGGACAGCCCGGCTTGGGTCCGGCGGCTTGTTCTGCGTCGACGGACCGCGAGGACAGGCATGAATGTTCGCACAGGGCCGCACGAGAGGTTATCCCGCGCCGGCTCGGACCGCTTCCGCTTTTTTGTGAGTTGGTAGTGTCGTCGATGGTGAAGACGTTTCCGATGCGGTTGTTCCTGTTCGCCTTCCTCGGGTGGACGTTCGACTTTTACGATCTGGTCCTGTTTGGTTTCATCAAGGATCACGTAAGCCACGACCTAGGTCTGTCGCATGCCACCGAGTCCTGGCTCCTTGGCGTAGCGCTGAGCTCCTCGGGAATCGGCGGTATTGTCTCGGGGCTTTTGGCGGATCGGTTTGGCAAGCGGACCTTGCTCGCCTTGACCGTGCTTATCTACTCGATAGGCTCTGCGGTGTGCGGGCTGGCGCCCAACCTCTGGGTGTTCCTGCTCGGGCGGGCGCTGGTCGGACTCGGGGTCGGCGGCGAGTGGGCGATCGGCCACGGCATGGTCGCCGAAGCGGTGGAGAGCAAGTATCGCGGCCGCGCCGCCGCCCTGCTCCAAGCCGGTGAACCGGTGGGTGTGGCGCTGGCCGCGGTCGCCGGGTTCCTCATCGTGCCGGTGGTCGGCTGGCGGGCGGTGCTGCTCGGCTCCAGCGCCACCGCGATGCTGGCGCTGTTCATGCGGCGCTCCATGGCCCTGCCCAATGAGAAGACCCGCCGGCCGGTGAATCTGCTCAAGGTGTTCCAGGCGGGCGTGGGCAAGAAGATCTTCCTGGCGTGGATCCTGGTGGTGCTAAAGCTCGGCACGTACTGGACCTGCTATACGTGGCTGCCGTCGTTCTTGCTCACCGATATGGGACAGGGCGTCGGCAAGAGCACGCGCTGGGTGCTCACGGCGCAGGCGGGGCAGTTCGCCGGCATGCTCGCCTTCGGCAACCTCGCCGATCGCTACGGGCGGCGGCCGGCTTATAGCCTGTATTCGCTGGTAACGGCGGGGGCGCTGGCCGCCCTGGCGTTCCGCTGGCAGTGGCTGTCCACCCGTCCCGAGCTGTTCTGGCTGACCATGCTGACCTTGGGCCTGGGCTCGGGCTGCACGGCGGGATTCGGCGCGCTTTTGGCCGAGCTGTTCCCGCTGGAGGTGCGCGGCGTCGCGATGGGCGGCACGTACAACATGGCGCGGACCTCGCTGCTCGTGGCGCCGGCGATCGTGACCATGATGAAGGACACTTACGGGCTGGCCGGAGGTCTGGCCGTGCCGATGGTGCTGGCGCTGGCCACGGCGTCCTGGGTGTGGGTGCTGCCGGAGACCCGCGGCATCCAGCTGCCACGGCTGTTCATGTCGCCGCGCAAGGGACCGGGGCCAAAGGGCCGGGCGTCCAGCTCCGGGATCTCCTCATCGGCGCTCAAGCCGGTCATCACGCCGCCGCTCGGTACGCCGAAGCTTGTCATGTCCACACCCGCCGACGGCAGCAAAGGGGCTAGCGCCTCGGCCTCCGGCAGCGGCCAGGTGGCGGCGGTACGGCCGGCCGAGACGCCCAAGCTCAAGTCCTAGCGCTGTCTCCGCGCGAGCATTCCTTACAAAGATTCAGTTCGGCTGCGCTGAGGGCTCGGCGGGCACCGCGAAGGCCGGCCGGGGGGCGGGCCACATCGCAAACAGCCACAGCACGCCGCGCACCCGCTCGCCTACGGCGAAGGGCCGCTCCGCGATCTCGTCGTGGACATAGACCTCGACGCGGAGCGGCTCCTTGTCGCGCTCCGGGCGGGCGAGCGGGATGACATAGACCCGCAGCGGCACGCCCCAGAAGGTGAGCTCGCGCGCCTCTTCGATGTAGCTGTGGAACACGATCTCGTCCGGAGCGGCGGCGGTGTCGGGGCTAAAGAGCGACAGCGGACCAAAGCCGACGAAGTCCGGTGCAAACTCTTCGCCGAGCTCGTCGGGCTCCAGCTGATACGCGATGGCGCTCGCCTGCAGCTCATAGGTTTCGCCGCAGGAATAGGCGTCGCGGTTTTTGAGATAGAGCGTGTCGTAAAAACTCACGGCCACCCCCTGGCATGAGCCGATGAGGCGCGCCTCCAGCCCATCGCCGCTCTCCTCGACCCGCTCCAGCACGAGCGGCCAGACGTGCGGCGACTCGGCGTAGGGGTACATGGCCAACAGCTCCAGCGGCTCGCTGCGCCGCAAAAGGGCGCTGAACATGAGGTGCCCGCGGTTATCGACCATGTGGCACATCTCGCCGCGGCAGATCGCTCCGGCGCCGCTGCCTTCGCGCAGGAGCTGGCGGAAGATCTGCAGCAAGAACTCATGCGCGTCTTTTACCCCCTCCAAGATCGCCCAGTGGCGCCGATGATTAAACGGAGCCACGGGGGGCGGCTCAGCCGGGGCGGCCGAACGCGGCGGGTCTGTCGCGGCATCCTGCGGGCTGCCGACCGCGGCGCTGCCCGCCGTCGCCGAGCTTTGCGCTGCACCCGGAGCGGCCGCGCTCGGCAGCGGACGGCGCAACCGCTTGGCGGCGAGGAGGGCCAGCGCGATCGCCACCGCCATCATGAGAAGCCAAGGCCACATACCGCGACATTATCGCCGGATGCCGCAGCGCACCAATTCCCGCTACACTGCCGCCATGCCAGCTGCCCTGCTTTCAGACATGAACGTCTTTGCGGCTCGCTGCTTCGTCGACGCCGCTGGCCTTCCGCTGCCCTACCGCTTGCTGCTGCCGGAGCGCGTCGAGCCCGGCCAGCGTTACCCGCTGCTCCTTTACCTCCACGGGGCCGGGGAGCGCGGCACCGACAACGTGGCGCCGCTTGGCCACGGGGTCGGGGCCCTGCTCATCGAGAGCCGCGCCGCCTTCCCCTGCATCGCGGTGGTGCCGCAGTGCCCGCAGGGGCTGCGCTGGGTCGAAGTGGACTGGAGCGCCCCGAGCCACGAGCTGCCGAGCGTTCCTTCGGCGCCGCTGCACGCCGCGCTGGCCCTTGTGGATGCGCTGCTGCGCACCACCCCGCGTGAGCCCGGCAGCAGCGCCCCCCCGACGCAGCTGCCGAGCATCGATCCCGGGCGGGTCTACCTCGTGGGCCTGTCGATGGGCGGCTACGGGGTCTGGGATGCGCTCTGCCGCCAGCCGCAGCGCTTTGCCGCCGCGATCCCGATCTGCGGCGGCGGGGTCGAATCGCAAGCCGCCCAGATCTGCGCCGCGGCGGTTCCGATCTGGGCTTTTCACGGCGCCCGCGATCCGGTGGTCCCGGTCGAGCGCTCGCGGCGCATGGTCGCCGCGCTCAAGCGCTGCGGCGGCAACGTCCGCTACACCGAATATCCCGAAGTCGGGCACGACGCGTGGAAGGACGCGCTCAGCGAGCCGAACCTCCTTCCCTGGCTGTTCAGTCAGCGCCGTGCCGCCGCCGCCCCGTGAAGCGCCAGCAGGTCGGGCGCGCGGCCGCCCAATCAGCGCGAGCCTGGCGCCAAGACCGCAGCCGGTTCATACTGACCCAAAGCTCCGCCGGACAAACCTCGTAACGGCCCTAAGCCTGCAACTTTCCAAGCAATTTTGTGCGGGCGGCGATGTAATAATCTACTGCATAAGTGTCATAGAGGAGTTTTCCCATGTACCGCACGACCCACGCACTACTGCTTGCCGCGCTGCTAAGCTCTGCTTGCCAGAACCAGCCTAATCCTGGCAACAACGTCAATGACGACGGCGGCAGCGGTGGCGGCGGTAAGGACCTGTCCTCGAACCCGGTGACCCTGGGCCCGCTGACGATGACCACCATCCGCGACCTGAACTCGGACAAGTATCCGACGGGGACGCATGTCCAGGTGACAGGCGTGGTGCAGAGCCCGGTGGCCGCGGGATATGCGGTGCTGTTCAACCAGGGCTGCCTCTACGAGCTTATCGTCGTACAAGCGGATCCGGCGCCGACCCTCAAAGACGGCATCGCCGTGCGCCTCATCCAGCGCGACGTGGCGACCGGCGACATGATGATCCGCAGCAGCGACTGCCAGCAGCTCGCGGCCGGCCTGGAGATTGGCAAGGCGGCGCGCGGCTACCAGGTCGAGATCCAGGGCACCCTGGTCGTTCAGAACGGCATCCACTCGATCGACCTTGGCTCACTCGGCCGCGTCGTCAACATGGGCAGGGCGCAGACGCAGCCGCAGCCGGTCCAGGTCACGGCGGCCCAGCTGGGGAGCGCCGGAGTGAACACCTCACCGCCGCCGGCGGCGTTCATTGGCGCGTACGGAGCGCTCGTGTCCCTCCAGGGGGTGGTCACCTCTGATTCGCACGCCGTGACGCGCACGTTCCGGGTCTCGCCGGGCGCCACGGACGCGAACAAGACCCGGATCGGCACCACCTACCTGCGTATCCTCGACTCCAACTACACTCCGCCGGCCGACGGCAGCCGTTATAGCTCGGTCACTGGCGTGGTATCGATCGACCAGGGCGGCACCGTCGTGCCCCGCGGCGGCGACGACCTAGTGCCGTAGCTGCTCGCCGCGGGGTGGTTCAGCCGGGCACCGCGAGCGCCCGCGCCACCGCCCGCGCCGTATCTTCAACCGCCGCAACCGCCGCCCCGAGCTTGTGCAGACCGCCGCTGACATCAGCGAGCAGACCATCCACATACGCCACCGTCATGACCGATGCCAGCTTGCGCGGGGCCAAGACGAGCTGTCCCGCGATCTTGTCAATCGGCGCGGCGGCCACGCCCAGGCTCTGCAGCGCCGCGTCAACCTGCTCGCGCACCCGCTTGCGCTGGCTCTCCTGCGTCGGACGGAGCTTGAGGCATAGCCGATCGTTCTCGAACTGGAGCGCCAGCTCGCCGCCGGGAATGGCGAGCGGCAGAAAGTGGCAGCCGACGACCCCGGCTTCGGCACCGGCCGGGCGGCCGATCACCGCGTCGGCCATGCTGGCCAGGCGGGCGGCGCGGCAGCGGGCAAACAAGCCGTAGAAGTCGCCCTCGCTCCAGGCCGACAGCGCGCGTTCGCTGAAGCGGCCGGTGCGCCCGTGCAGATCCCCCAGCAGGTCGCGATACGCGGCAAGCAGGTCCCGCGCGTCCCGCCGATCCGGACCGTCGGGCAAAAGCTCCGGATCGGCGAGCAGCGGGATGAGGTCGCTGGCCCCGCGCACGCTCACCCGTCCGGGCAGGTCCGGCACGCGGTCGCGGCGGGCGATGCGGCCTAAGACCTGCGCCAGCATGCCGCGATGCAGCGTGATCTCGCTATACCCAAGCAGCAGATAGAGCAGGTGATCCCCGGCGTGGAAAAAGCGCGGGTTGAGCTGCTTCTCCAGCTGGTCCTCATCGAGTCCCGAATCGACGCGCAGCTCGATGAGGACGCGCCCGCCGCGCTCGGCGCTCTCCGGCCGGCTCGGTTCGCCGCCGTCTGCGGTCGCGATCGGCACCCCGAGATCGAAGGTCTTGCC
>CALFML010000050.1 GCA_937879845.1 uncultured Myxococcales bacterium | reverse complement strand
CGCGCCCGGTTAAGCTCCTCGGCGCGGCTTGCGTACTCGCGCAGGAGGATGAGGTCGAACTCCTGGCGGATGACGTTCATCGCCCCGAACATGTAGTGCTGCGGCAGGGCGATGCGGACGTGGACGCGGCCGATGCGGCAGCGCAGCTCGAAGTAGGCCTCGTCCCAGGGTCCGCTGAGCAGGCGCTCCATCCAGGCGACCAGGGAGATCTTGAGCCGGCCCACCTGGCTCTCGCCTCCCTCCAAGGCGAGGCGGGCGCTCTCATGCGCGAGGATGCGCTTATAAAACAGGTCGGCGATGCGCACGAGCTCGGGCGACAGGACGGGCTGCAGGGCGTGGAGGGCCTGCTCGTCTTGGGGGCTCCACAGAACATACCTTTTCAGCTCCTGAAATAAGGTTTCCATGGCGCGCAGTCTACCGCGACGGGGCATGCCATGTCACGGCCGTGCGGCCGACCGGCGAAAGGGACAAGCCGCCCCGGGAAGCGCGCGGCGGACTGCATTTGCAAAAGCCGGGCCCCTGCCAGCTCCAGCGCAAATGCTTCCACGCCGGGTCCGGCAACGGCGCGGCACACCGGTTGCTTAGCTGCTTAGGCCAACGCCCATGACGACATCGGGCCTTTTTACCGGAGCGAGCAAATCATGCCTACGATCCAAAAAATTCTTCATCCCACCGATTTTTCCAAAGGCGCCGATGCGGCCCTGGAGCTGGCCATCGAGATGGCCCGCACCTTCAGCGCCGAGCTGACCATTTTGCATGTGTACGCGGTTCCGGTTCACCTGGATCCGCTGGGGGTCGGCTACGCGCAGCCGCTATCGCTAAGCCAGAAGCTCAACGACAACGCGGAGCGCGCCCTGGAGCCGCTCCGCCATCGCGCGGCAAAACAAGGCGTAATGACCCAAACGCTGGCGCTGGAGGGGATCGCCACCGAGGCGATCTTGGCCACCGCAGAGGGCTGCAGCACGGACCTCATCGTGATGGGCACTCACGGGCGGACCGGCTTTAAGCACCTGCTCCTCGGCTCGGTCGCCGAGCGGGTGGTCCGCGCGGCCTCATGCCCGGTCCTGACCGTGCGCACCTCTGCCGATGCGTAATACCGACTGGGCTTTTCCGCGTCGCGGGTCGGGCGGCGCGCAGACCTTGCAGCCCAGGTTCACGCCTAGCTCCGCGGCACGAGGGACGTCCAGACATCGGGGTGGGGTTTGATGACGGATAAACCAGAGCAAGTCTTATCTCCGCCGGTTCCCTACACGGTCTCACCGGACGCGCTCTGCGCATCGCTGCGTCTCGATCCCGGTGTCGGGCTTGGGCCGGCGGCGGTGCTCACGCGCCGCCAGCGTCACGGTGAAAATCGTCTCCCGGATCCGCCGCGGGAGAGTCCGCTGCGCCGTTTCCTGCGCCAGCTGCAAAGCCCGCTGGTGCTGGTCCTCATTGCGGCCGCGGCCATCGCGACCGGGGTCGGCTTCACCGACAGCGGCGGCTCCGTGCTGGCGCGTTTCGGCGATGCGCTGGCGATCGTCCTTATCGTGCTGCTCAACGCGCTGCTCGGCTACTTTCAGGAGCACCGCGCGGAGTCCGCTTTGCTGGCCTTGAGCCGGATGACGGTGCCGCGCGCGCGCGTCCTGCGCTCGGCGGTGCTGGAAGAGATCCCGGCAAGGGCCCTGGTCCCCGGGGATGTTATCGAGCTGGAGGCCGGTGATGCCGTGCCGGCGGACGCCCGCCTTCTGACGGCGGTCGATCTGCGCCTGGACGAGTCGGCGCTGACCGGGGAGAGCGTGGCCGTGACCAAGGACCCCCAAGCGGTGCTACCCGCCCAGGCGCCCCTGGCCGAGCGCCTCTCCATGATCTACCAGGGGACCCTGGCCGTTCATGGCAAGGGGCGCGCGGTGGTGGTCGCCACCGGCGTCCACACCGAGCTTGGCCGCATCGCCGTGGCCCTTGGCACCACCCCCAGCGAGGAGACGCCCCTGGAAGTGACGCTGCGCCTGTTCGGCCGGCGCGTCTTGTGGGTCTGCCTCGCGGTGAGCGCGCTCCTGTTCGCCTGGGGTCTGTGGCGCGGCAGCAGCAGCTGGCACCTCGCGCTGCTCCAGTCCGTGAGCTTCGCCGTGGCGCTCATTCCCGAGGGGCTGCCAGCCATTACCGCCATCGCCTTGGCCCTGGGCATGCAGCGCATGGCCCGCCGCGGCGTCATCGTCCGCCGCCTCCCCGCGGTCGAAGCGCTGGGCGCCACCAACGTCATCTGCACCGACAAGACCGGCACCCTGACGCAGAACCGCATGACCGTTCGCGAGATCTACGGATCCGGCCAGCGGCTGGACACCCAAGAAGCATCTTCGGCACCCCTGCTCGAGCTTCTGGGCACGGCGGTGCTTTGCAATGACGCGCGCCTCATGTTCGACAAAAAAACCGGGACGGAGACGACGGCCGGGGACCCCACGGAGGTTGCGCTTCTGCGCGCCGCTTACCAGCGAGGCTGCGATCCCCGGGTGCTTGGCGCCGCACATCACCGCCTGGCTGAGCTGCCGTTTGACTCCGACCGAAAGCGCATGGCCGTGCTGGTCAGCGGACCGGATCGGCGCCTGCGGCTCCACGTCAAGGGCAGCGTCGAATCGGTCCTCCCGCTGTGCAGCCGCTACCGCGCTGCGGATGGGGAGCGCGCGATCACGGAGCAGGATCGGCAAGACATCCAGCGCGAAATGGAACGGATGAGCGCGGGGGCGCTGCGCGTCCTCTTGCTGGCCGACAAGCCCACGGGCAGCGAAGCGATCGATGAGTCGGGGCTCACTTTCTTGGGTCTTGTCGGCATGATCGATCCGCCGCGCGAGGGCGTGGCCGAAGCCATCGCCGCCTGCCACCGGGCCGGGGTCATGGTGGTGATGATCACCGGCGACCACCCCGGTACGGCGACCGCCATCGCCCGCGAGATCGGGCTGCTCCGGGCGGAGGATGCGGTGCTCACGGGCTCTGACCTTTCCGCCCTGAGCGATGACGAGCTGCGCACCCGCTGCGCCCACGCCCGCGTCTTTGCCCGCACCACCGCCGAGCAGAAGCTGCGCATCGTCAGCGCCTTTCAGAAACAAGGACACGTCGTCGCCATGACCGGGGACGGCGTCAACGATGCGCCGGCCCTGCGTGAGGCGCACGTCGGCATCGCCATGGGACGCGACGGCACGGAGGTCGCGCGGAAGGCCGCCGATGTCGTCCTCACCGATGACAACTTCACCACCATCGTCTCCGGCATCCGCGAAGGGCGGGCCATCTATCACAACATTCAGAAGTTCATCGTCTATCTGCTTTCATCCAATGTCGCGCTGGCGCTGGCCGTGTTCGGGATCACGTTTGATAAAAATTCTCTGCCGCTCACCGCGCTCATGATCCTGTGGATCAATCTGGTGACAAACGGTCTGCCGGCGCTGGCCTTGGGGATCGAGCCCCCCGATCCAGAGCAGATGCGCGCGGCCCCCCGCCGAGCGACGGAGAGGCTCTTCGCGCCCCTGGACTACCTGGGCATCACCCTGGCCGGGATCGTCATGGGCCTGCTGGCGCTGGGCCTGTATGTGGTCCCTGGGTGGCGGCATCAGGTCGAGCCGCAGTGGCCAAGGACCATGGCGTTCGCGGTGCTCGGGTTCGCGCCGCTGTTTCATGTATGGAACTGCCGCTCACGCGACCGCTCGCTGGTCGCCCAGCGGCCCTTTTTCACCCTGCCGCTCCTCGGCGCGGTGCTGCTCTCCGCCGGGATCCATCTGACGTCCTTGGCCGTTCCGGCGCTGCGCCCGATCTTCCATACGTATCCGCTGTCCCTTGGCGACTGGCTGCTGGTCCAGGCCCTCTCGCTCAGCATCCTGCCCATCATCGAGCTCGCCAAGCTTCTGGGCCGCCGGCTCTTGCAGCCGCATCGACGCAAGGCCGGAACGCAGAAACCCTGAGCGACCCGCCAGTGCGCAAACTTTGCCGCGTGGTTGACACCGGCCGAAACATTTGCGCGACCGCCCGCAACGCTGCTACCTGAAACCACACTGGCATTTTCTTTGCTTTGAAACGAACGTATGAAACCGATTCTGATTCTATATGCGACCCGCGAAGGACATACGCATCGCATCGCCGAGCATGTTGCCGGACTGCTCCGCGCTCAGGGATTTGCCGTCGAGAGCCACGACGTCAAGGAGTGCCGGGAGCCCTTTGCGCTGTCCGACTACGCCGCGGCCATCCTCGCCGCCTCCGTGCACATGGGGGAGCATGAGTCCGAGATGGTGGCCTTCGCCAAGCGCCACCGCGAGGCCCTGGAGCGGCTGCCGAGCGCATTCCTTTCGGTAAGCCTTAGCGAGGCGGGCGTTGAAGATCCCGCGGCCAGCGCAGACAAGCGCGCGCAGGCCCAAGAGGATGTCGAAAAGATGCTCGCCACGTTCTTCGAACAGACCGGCTGGCACCCGGCGCGCGTGACTCCGGTCGCCGGAGCCATGCTGTTTACCAAGTACGGGCTCCTCCTGCGCTTCATCATGAAGCGCATCGCCCGGAAAGCCGGCAGCTCTACCGACACCTCGAGCGATCATGTATTCACCGATTGGGACGGACTTGGGCGGTTCGTCCATGAGTTCGTGCCCCTGCTCCCATGCTAGCGAAGAACGACCAAGGAACCGGGGGACCATTTTTCTGCGAGCCTGCGCTCGCGCTTTTGCAACAGCTTGCGGCGGATTCCTCCGGGCTCACTTCGGAACAGGCCAAGAGCCGACTTGCCGACAGCGGCCCCAACGTCCTCCGGATTCACAAAAGCCGCGCCCTGCTGCTGGAGTTCCTGAGCCGATTTCGCAACCCTTTGGTGCTAGTCCTCCTTGGCGCCAGCATGATCTCCGCCTTCACCGGTGAGGTGACCAGCTGTCTCATCATCAGCGCCATGGTCCTTGTGAGCGTGCTTTTGGACTTCGTGCAGGAGCACCGCGCCGGACAGGCCGCGCAGAAGCTGCAGCAGTCGGTGGCCGTGCGCGCCACGGTCCTGCGGGACGGCCGGTCGGTGAATCTCCCGGTGAGCCAGCTCGTGCCCGGCGATATCGTGAAGCTGGCGGCGGGCGACCTCGTGCCTGCGGACGGGCGCGTGCTTTTTGCGCGCGACTGTTTCGTCAATCAATCCCTGCTTACCGGCGAATCCTATCCCGTGGAAAAGCATGCCCACGACCTGCGCGAGCGGGTCGAGCTCGCGGCCGCGGACAATGCGGTCTTCATGGGCAGCAGCGTGATCAGCGGCTCGGCCACGGTGCTCGTCTGCCGCACCGGGGCCCGCACCGCCATCGGCGAGATTGCCGCGGACGTCTCCGCCAAGGCCCCGCCCACCGCCTTTGAGCTGGGCACCCGCCGCTTCGGCTTGCTCATCATGCGGCTGACGCTGCTCATGGTCTTGTTCGTCGTACTCACCAACGCATTTTTTCACCGCCCCTGGCTTGAGTCTTTTCTCTTCGCGGTCGCGCTGGCGGTGGGCCTCACGCCGGAGCTTCTGCCCATGATTGTCTCGGTGACGCTGTCGCGCGGGGCCATGCGCATGGCCAAAAAACAGGTCATTGTCAAGCACCTGCCGGCGATGCACAACCTGGGCGGCATGGATGTCCTTTGCACCGACAAGACGGGCACCCTAACGGAGGCGCACATCCGTCTTTTCCGCCATCTCGACCCGGCCCTGCGCATAAGCCCGCGCGTGCTGCTTCTGGCCTACCTCAACAGCACCTTCGAGACCGGCCTGCGCAGCCCGCTGGACGAGGCGATCTTGGCGAGCGGGCCGATTGACACGAGCGCCTGGCGGAAGATCGACGAAGTTCCCTTCGACTTTGAGCGCCGGCGAGTCTCGGTGCTGGTCGAAAATGACAAGGAGCGCTTGCTGGTGGTAAAGGGCGCCCCGGAAGACATCCTGCGGCTCTGCACGCGGTATGAAGGAGAACAGCCAGGCGAGCTGCTGCCGGTCACAAAAGCGGAGCGCGAGCGGCTCCTAGAGGCCTTCGCCGGGCTGGGCAAGGAGGGGTTCCGCGTGCTGGGCATCGCCTGGCGGCAGGTGGCGCTCGATCATCCCCATGCCGTAGTGAGCGATGAAACCGAGCTGAACTTCGCCGGCTTCGTGGCCTTCCTCGATCCGCCCAAACCGAGCGCCGCGCAGGCGTTGCAGGCGCTGGCCCAAAGCGGGGTTCAGATCAAGATCCTGACCGGGGACAATGAGCTCGTCACCGCGCATGTCTGCGCCGAGCTTGGCCTGCCGGTACAG
>CALFML010000049.1 GCA_937879845.1 uncultured Myxococcales bacterium | reverse complement strand
TGCCCCCACGCGCGGGGTCGGCGGGGCCGGCGGGGCCGGCGGCGGCAGCGGTTGAGCGTTTATTTGATCGATCTCGGTTTGGATCTTCACTGCGTCCGCGGGACGGTATTCCAGGTATTGGCGCAGATAGTTCACGGCCATGTCTTTCTGCCCGAGCCGGATGGCCACCCGGTGCAGGTTGTAGAGCAGGTCCGGCTCCTTGGAGATCTCAAAGGACGTAGTGAACTCGTTGAGTGCGACCTCGTAGCGGTTGTCTTCGAACGCCTGCGTGCCCGCCTCGAAGTGCTGCCGGGCCACGGCCAGCTCATCGGGTGTGAGATGCGGAATCGGCGGGGTCGGCGGGGCCGGCGGGGTCGGCGGGGTCGGCGGGGTCGGCGGGGCGGCGGTGGCGGTTGCAGCAGCTGGCGGCGCGGTGGCCTCGGCGGGGCTCTGCGGTGCGGTGGATGCGGCGTCGGGATTGGACGGTGAGTCCGGGGGCTGCGGGAGCGGCTTCGCCGCCGGAGCCGGAGCCGGGACCGCTGCCGCAGGACCCCGCGCGGCCGGCGGTTTCTTCGCATCGGCGCTTCCCATCATGAGCGCGAGCGCCATACATCCGAGCAGAGGCGAACGCTGAGTCGGCATCATAGTGGCTGATCCTTGGGCATTTAATAGTCTGCTGCGATGAAATCGGCTCATAGAACGAATAGATAGCCAGCGGAAAGGGACATCGAACCAAACGAGCCGGAGCCGGTCGAGCGCTGCTGCGCCGGCGCGTAGAGCAGCTGGAATTCTGCGCACAGCCGCCCGGGGCCCAGCAGGATGCCCAGGCCGACCGGCACGCCGACGCCGGGTTCCACCGACAGCTCGCTGTTGCCTGGGAAGGCGCTGCCGCCGGCTTGGCCGGTCGAAACCGTCCGGACGACGAACGCGCGGGGTCCGACGCCTACGTACGGAACCACGCGCCCGAGCGGAATATGGCCCATGAGCGTCAGGCCGAGGAGAAACTGCTGCGACTGCTGCTCGTAATCGAAGCTGCCGCTGCTGACCCGGAGATCGCCCACCGCGCTGCCGCTGACCGTGGGCGTGGCGACCGAGATCGAGCCCACGATGCCGATGAGCCGATGGTAAAACGGCAGCAGGTAGCCGCCCTCCAGCTGCAGCATCCAGTTGGCGCCAAGCGGAGAGAAGGCCTGCGGCAACAAGGCTCCTATTTTGAGACCGATGATTCCTGCGCCCTTGTCTTCCGCCCGCAGCTGGTCGGTGCTGCTCACGCCCCGATCCGCCGCCGCCACCGATGAAAACCCGAGCACACTTGCAACAAGCACTGCGTACAGCCGTGACATCGCTGACCTCGCCCCTTACCAGATGGCCTGTTCGGTGCTGACCTGCGCCGTGTTCACTCCGGCGTTGGCTCCTCCCAGCTGATAGATGAACGCACTCTCGATGGCGGTGCCTTGCAGCGCCCGCGGTTGCGTGAGCGCGCCATTGCCGAGCGCATTGAAGTTGTTCAGCGTGGTGGCGCTCTTCAGCGTTGCGGTGTCCGAGTTATTCGAGGCGGCGGCGCCACCGCCGAAGCCGCCAAAGCCCATGAGCTGGTTATTGACCAGCGTGCTGCCGTACCCCGGACGCTTGAGCCCCGTTGAGCCGGCATCGCTGAAAGCCGCCAGCTGGCCTCCGGTTTGAACCAGCGCCACATCGATATTCCCATCCAGGTTGGTGATGCTGGTGGTCGAGCCGGAGGCGACATAGAGGTACGTCGCACTGGCCGGCGAGATGATGCTGTTATTGGCCCGCGTGGCCGCGAGTCCGCCGACCAGCCAGCGGCTGCTGCGCATCTGGCTGGTGGCCGCCGTCCAGGTCGTAAACGTCTGGGTGTTGCCGTTATTGCTGATGACGATGGGGAGAAACTCCACGCTGCGCAGCGCGGCCGGAGCGCTCGGCGTGCCGCTGTTGCCGCCGGCTGCGTACAGATACCACAGGGTCGCATCGGTCGGGTCCGGCGCCGCCGTAACCCCCGCCCCGAGCCGCGCGGTCAAAAGCGGCGCGGTAGTGAGCAGCCGCCAGCTTCCCGTCGCGCCGATGGGAAGCGGCGAGAGACCAGCCGGAGCCGTGGCGCCCTGGTCGATGTAGCTCTGGAGCATCATGCCGGTGTCATTCACCTCCGCCAGAAGCCGCTCCTGCCCCGCCGGGTCGTTGACTTTCGGCGACCGGTAGATGCGGTACTTCTGCGCATTGGCAAACGGCTTCCAATACAGCGTGACCTGAATCAAGCCGCCGCCTTCGTTGGCGACCGCGGGGACCTGGATGGGGAAGGAGTCCCCGGTCAGGGTCTCGCCATTTGGGTTGTTGGCGTCGGTGCTATTGAGCACTGCGGCGATGCGGTAGGTGTAGACGCCGGGGCTCAGGCCGGCCGTCGGGTTGTAAGTGAAGTCCACATCGCTGAACTGCGGCGTGAGCAGCGGGCTGAGAAGCTCGGCGCGGTACACGTCCTTGACCGCGGCGGTGCCGTCGAAGCCGCCTACGGCGTAGAGGAAGCGGCCGATGTTGACCACGCTGAGGAAGCTCAGCGCCTTGGGCAGCGACTGGGCCTGGGCGGCGAATCCGAGCAGCTTGCCATCCAGCCCGCTCTGCGCCGACTCGACGCTGGCGAGCGGCGTGTTGTCCGTGCCCTTGTCTCCGCCGACCGCGTAGACGAAGCGGGTGACCGCAGTCGGCCGTCCGGCGACCGCGCCCAGCGCCCGCCGCCCGACGAGCAAGCTGCTCCCGGCTTTGAAGCCGGTCAGGTTCAGCGAAGCGTTGGTCACCCCGATCGCGGAGAAATCAAAATAGGTGCCGTCTTGGTTGGTGACGCGGACGATGCAATAGGTTCCTGTGCCGGTCACGGTCGCGCTGACCGTGGTGGCGGTAACCGCGGTCACGGACGCGGACGAACCAGGTGCCAGGGCGTTGGTCGCATCATAGCAGGTCAGCGTCGCCGTGGCGCCGGCGCGGAAGCCGGTCCCCTGAATCGTAACCGGCGTTGCCGTAGCCGTCACGACCGATGAGGGGGCGATGCTCGTGATGACCGGCGGCGGCGCGGTGCTCGACGTGACCGTGAACGCTTGGGTCTTGATGCCGAAGCTGCCATCGGGATTTACCACGACCAGATCATAGGCGCCGGGCGTAAGACCGGCGCGCACCACCGCCGTCAGCCGCGTGGCGCTCTGGAACGTCACGCCGGCCAGCGCCTGCGCCAGCGAGCCGGCCGGGCTGCCGGTCGGGGTGAGGTACACGCGCGGCGTACTCTTGAAGCCGGCGCCGTCGATGATTACGCCGGTGTTCTGATCCTGCGCTCCGAACGGCGGCGTCATCGAGGTCACTGTCAGCGTCGGAACCGCGACTACATTGAAGCCCTTGACCAGGTACGCCGAGCAGATCGACTGATCATCCAGCACGAGATCGTAGAAGCCCGTGGCCAAGCCCTTGGGCAGCGTCAACAGCGCTCGGTTGGGCCGCGTCGGGTCGAGTGACAAGTTGCCGCCGCCGACCGTAAAGTCGGTGTAGTTGGTGGTGCCGGTCGGAGCGATGCGCACCCGCTTGATGAGCGGGCTGACTCCGGACGCATATACGGTGGCCTGGATCGTGATGATGTTCGGGACGGCCGGCGGATCGACGAACAGAATCGACGGACCCGGAGTCACGACCTCGGTCAGGGGGAGCTTGGCCTCGCAGCCGGGCGCGTTGCGCAGCGTGACGTCATACTTGGGCATGCCGGGCATGTTGTTCACCGTCAGCGGGCCGGAAAACTGCGCGGTCGCGGTGGTGCCATCGGTCTGGAGACTGCTCGACTCGAAGGTCGAGATCAGGGCGATCGCCCCGGAATAAATGTTGGTTCCGGTCAACGTCAGCTGGCCGCCGCCGGAGCATATCGAGGTCGGCACGACATTGGCGAGCGTAGGGGGGCCGACGACGTCGATCCGCAGCGGCGCCGCGATGCTGCAGCCGCCGGACGGGTTCTGCAGCTGCGCCATGTACGAGCCGACCTGGAAGGTGCCCTGCGGCACCGTGAACTGGACCGTGTTGCACAGCTCTGCGTCGGGAGCATCCACGATCGGCACACAGTCACTGACCGTGGTGGGAAACATCATTCCGTTGATCGTCAAAACCGGAGTCAGGTCAGCCGGTCGCGTCACATGCACAAAGCCGGTCCCGGTGATCTGCAGCGTCGTCGCCGCCACCGAGCACACCGCCAGCGTGCTCGCGGAGGTGATGGTCGGCGGCGGGATCACCACCGTGCGTACGTCTTCGCGGCTGGCGCAGCCGGTCGCGTCGGCGTTGAGGACCGCGATGCGGTAGGTGGCGCCCTGGGGCAGACCGCCCTTGGGCACGGTGACGACGAGGCTGGTGCAGCTGAGCAGGCTGACCCCGGTCGGCGCCGGCAGGTTGGTGCATCCGCTCGCCGCGCTGGCGGTCACGGTCTGGACCACGGCCTGGGTGGTTAGATCCGTAAAGCTGACTTGGGGGAGCTGGGAGCCAATCTGGATGAAGCTGCTGCCGGTCAGCGTGTAGGACACGTCGGCTTGCGCGGTGCACGAAGGATTGGGAACTGCGCTTGTGAGCTGAGGCGGCGGAACCACGGCCAGGGCCGAATCCAGTGTCGCCCGGCGACCGTCGGGGTTCTGTACGCTCACATCGTAAAGGCCTGACTCCAGATCAGTACCCAGGGCCCCTGTGGTCGGATCGGATCCGCGGATTCCGGGATAGATATCGAAGCTCATCTGCGCGGCGCTCTGCCAGCGCACATGGCTCTGATCGGCGCCATCATACACCTGCAGCTCCGCGGCGGCGCCCGTTGTGCCATCGGCCGGCATGCGCTGACGCAGGAAGATCTTGGGAAGCTCCAGCCCCGGCGCGTCAAGCAGCGTGTTGACCGGAAGCGGCGCGAAGCCGTCTCCGGTGATCGTCACGGACTTAGGGGCTTGCGACCCACACACGACCACGGGCTGCACCGCGGTAATGCTCGCCTCCGGTGAGGTCACCGTGCTGTTGCAGTGCAGCAGCCAAGGCAGCAGCCAGGGCAGCACCAGGGGCAGCACCGGGAGCGAACGCTGTTTTCGTGGGCAGAGGTTCCGCATGGCTGATTTCCGGAAAGCAAGCCATGTGCCATGGGATTTCTAGAAACGCCGCCGTCAGAACCATGCTAGCGATAGCTCGCGCGGTGTCCTAAACCGTACAGGGCAATGAACGGTTTGGTACACAGAGTCCGGCTCCTCCCCTGCGATGCCGGCACATCGCCGGTCGCCCAGACTCCTAACAACGCCTATCAAAACCTACTGCGGTGGACATCCACGGCGGCCACCGTGCTCACGGTCACAAGGCCGCTCCGCGCGCTGGCCGCCGCGGCTTTTCATCCTCGCTACGGCTTTGCTAAGCGTTCTAATGTCGCAGATGAATCGTTCGAGCTATTTCAGGTACAGAT
>CALFML010000048.1 GCA_937879845.1 uncultured Myxococcales bacterium | reverse complement strand
GGTAGCCCTCGATCATCGTGATGCGCGTGGCGACTTCGCCGCGCTCGCTGAGCTTTAGAATTTGGGCGGCTTTTTCGGGGGACCATGTCGCGCCGGACGGCAGGGATTTTAGGTGCTCGACGGGTCGGCTCAGATCGATCAGCCGCTTCGGGATGGCGCTATTCACCATCACTTTCGGCCGCTCAGATAAATCAGGCAACGGCGGGTCGGATGCAGCCGGCACCGGGGCGCTGGACGGCACATCACAGGCTGGGCAGACCACGAGCCCCAGCCCTTCACACCGGGGACAGCTCGCCAGCTCGCTCTCTGGTTCGCAGAGGTCGCAGTCCACAAGCTCCATCCCCTCGCAGCGCAGGCACCCCGGCACCGAGCCATCATTAGGCGGCTCTGCAGGGAGCATGCTTTTGACCGCGGTTGCCTCTTTGCCGTCGCCCATTGTCGTACTCCGGTGCTATTGGCCCGATCGGTTTCGTTTGTAACGAACTCGACTTTATGAGTTAACGACTTAGTCGTCACTTCATAAGTGCATGTTTTTGCTCACGATCTCCGGTTCAGCCCGCAACGGTTCCGTTTGACCGAGTGAGAAGCTGACCTACAATGCCCAGCAACCTTTGGACTTCCGTCGATGGCCAGACCTAGCACAGACGACTCGAGCAAATACGACCACGCCCTTCGCGCCTACCAGCGGGCGACGCAGACCGCCGGCGTTGGGACCGGGACGAAGAAAATCGCCGACTTTGCAGCGCTCCTCACCTGGGCCATCGCTAACGAGCAGCCCGGCTTTCAAGAGGGGGACGCCATCGGCATCGCCGCGGCTGCGGCCGGGCTTCAGTCCTCGCGCAGCACCATCAACCAGGCCGTAGATCGGCTCTTGCGCCAGGGGCTGGTGATGCTGGAGCGGCCCAAGTCGCCCTACCGCATCGTCTCGCGAACGCCGGTGCTGCATCCCGACTGGCTGGCCAGCGCGACGATCTCGGCAACGGGACAGCTCAAGGAACAGGGCGGCGCCTCGGTCATCGACAAGCCGCTGTGGATCCAGATAGACGACGGCAGTGCGTATGCTGAGCCGCTGCGCGAGGCGCTTTCAGCGACCACTGACAAAGCCATCAAAGCGAGCCTGGCGACCGAGGCCTGCCGGCAGCGCTGGTATCAGGCGCGCGTTATGGTCTTCCGCCGCCTGCGCTTCCTATCACGCTCTGGAAAGCCGCACGCCTGGCTGCATGAGCTGACGTATATGGCGCTCCCGCCAGAGGTCGAAAAAGAAGTGGAGGAGCGCATCCGCTACCTGATTGAGAAGCGCATCCGCATGGTGTCGCTCGGGAGCCTGCTGAGCTTCGCCGCGGTGAAGCAGCTGACCAACGGCCGCACGCGAATCGGGCTCGGCTCCGTTCCCAAGTCGCTTGGCCATGACGTTACGGCGCTAGGCAAGCAGCACTCCATCGATGTTTCCGCGCTCCTTCATGACGCACGCAAGCCGGCGATGCTGCTCCGCTGGGAATACGGCCACTTCGCCGCCAAGCCCGTCGGGCTCATCGCGTTTTCCATCTGCTGGGAGGATCCAGCGCAGATCAATCTATATGCACGAGATCTGAACCTGGTAAACCCCGCGTCATGACGCCGCGCAGAAGCAGAGCTGGACAACCGGCGATGGCGCCTTCGGTGGTCGTGATTGGATCGTACAGGGAGGATCTAGCCGGGCTGCTCGGGTTCGCGGGGAGCCTGAGCAAGCTCGGTTTCGACGTTCTGCACCCTCCGCCGGAGGCGCATGCGGTCGGGGAGGATCTGGGCTTCGTGCGTCTGGACTGCGACCGCTCACAGGACAAGGGGAGCGTTCAGCGGCATGTCTTTTCGCTCATCGATCGGGCCGATGCTGTGATCTTCTATTCCCCGTCGGGGAGGGTCGGTATTAGCGCCGCCCTGGAGATTGGCTACTCGCTTCGTGCCAACAAGCGAATTCTGGCAACGGTTCCGCCCGAGGATCCTGTCATTGGCGCGCTGATCGACTATGACCCTTCAGCGCTCTTGCACTTCTTGCGTGTCGCGGCGGGTGCGGGCGATAGCGGCGATCATGAGCGAGCTTTCTTTGACTAGCCTGATCACCGCGCTCCGCAGTGGCCGTGTCGATACTTCCGACGGGCCGCTGCATATCGTGCGAGAACACGAAACGCACTCCGCGTGGGTCTTTCTCACGAGTGCCCGGGCGTTCAAGATTCGCAAACCGCTCGAGCTCGGCTTCCTCGACTACAGCACGGAAGCTAAGCGCCGGCAGGCTGCTCAAACCGAGGTCGCGATCGGCCGGCGCATCTCACCGCAGGTCTACCTGGGAGTCTGGACCCTGGCGGATGCGGAGCGCCCTTTCCTGACAGCAGCAGAGTCCACCGGGGAGCCCGTGGTCGCCATGGTGCGACTAGCAGACGAGCTGCAGCTGGAGCACCTGTTCGCCGACCCCAGCACGCCTGCGCGGCGCATGGATGAAGTAGCCGATGCCTGTGCGCGATTCCATGCCGCATGCCCAGCCGATATAAGGCCAGAAGGCTACGGGGCCGTGGCCAATATGGTTCGTGCGTGGTCGATCAACTTTGAGCAGCTTTCAGCCAACGATGCGACCATTCCGCTGTCTGCGGTCGAGCGCGCCCAGCTCATCGAGCAGACGCAGTCCTGGCTTACCGATCTACAGCCCGCACTCGCCCAACGCATCGCCGAAGGCCGCATCCGCGAAGGCCACGGCGACCTTAGACTGCAGCATGTCTATCTAACGCAACCCTGGTCGGTGATCGACCCGCTGGAGTTCTCCATCGAGCTGCGCTTTTGCGATGTCGCCGCCGAGGTCTGTTTTCTCGCCATGGAGCTGGACGACCTGGGACGCCACGACGCCGCCGACCGGCTGCTGACCCAGTACGCCGCGGCGACCCGAGACTCCACGCTGGCCGCGGTGACTCCCTTTTTCAAGCGCTATCGCGCCGTCGTCCGCGCCAAGGTCGAGTGGATTCGCGCCGCCCAGACCTCCGGCGCGGAACGAGACCGCCACCTATCCGCGTCGCGCCGGCTGTTCTTGCTCGCCCTCTCCTACAGCCACGAGCAACACGCATGAGCGCCACGACCGGGCCGCGCAGCGAGCGGGCACGATGAGCCTGCACGCCTCTTCTTATGGAGCCGGGCTTGTTTGACTGGCTGCTGCGATACGTGCTCCTCCGCGGCCTCCCTCCCCAAACCGTCGCGGCGTGCATCGCCCATCCGCAAGTGCGGGACCTGCTCAAGTTCCGCTTCGTCTACCTGTTCGCGTTCCATGCCCCGGTCCTGATTCCGCTGCTCGAGCTGCTCGCCGGCCATCGCGATCCGGCGCTTGGCGTCTTGTCGCTCGGACTGGCCAGCTTGACCATGGTGCTGGCCGATGTGCCGACCGGTCTTTATGCCGACCGCCACGGCGCCAAGGCGGCGCTGCGTCTGGGCCTGCAGATGACCTGCGTGATCATGCTCGGGTTCTTCGTGCTCGGGCTGTGGCGCGCGACGGCGGTTGCTCGCGGCGCAGCGGCCGGTGCATGGCTCCCCGGGATCGTGGGCCTCCTGGTCCTTGAAGCCGCCATCGGCGTCAGCCTGGCCCTGCTGAGCGGCGCCGATACGGTGCTCTTCCTGGCGGTTGCCAAGCGCTCCGGAATTGCCGGGTTGGAGCGCAGCGGGTTTGAGGGCGTGGGCAGCGCCATCCGCTACTTCGGCACCATGGCTGCCGTCGTCATCGGAGCCTTACTGTACGACGGGATCACCGTCATTGTCCGCCAGCCGGCGCTACGCATCGCACTGCAAAATGGCCTCTTCCTTCTGACCCTCCTATCCATGGGCCTGGCCATACGCACGCTCGCGCGGCTGCCCGACACCCAGGAGCCCGCAGCAGCCAATCATCCCCTCCTGCGGCCGGGTTTTTCCTCCGTGCTCCACGCCATGCGCGAGGTGCTGCACTGGCCCGCCTTCTTCTGGCGCATGTGGATGCTGTGCCTGACCTCCGCTGCAGCTTTGTTCGCAGTGTATGTCGTCCAGTCCCCCCTCAGCCGCCTGGCCGGTGCGCTAGCCCAACAGACTCCGGCCTTTTGGCCGCTGTACACCATACTTGTCACCGTCGGCTATTGGTCGAGCAGCCGCGGCTCCTACGCTTTTCGTCACTACCACGAGCGTCCCAGCCAGCCCGGCGATGAAAGCAAGGCGATGCGCCCGCTATGGTTCGCCGTCGGCTCGCTGCTTCTCCTTGGGCTTTATCCGCTGCTCTACGCCTGCTCGCCGGCCCGTACCAGCGGACGTTGGCCTCTCCTTGTGGGGGCGGCGCTTATCTGCCTGCTCTTCAACTACCTGCGCGGCTTCGTCGAGCCCTACTCCTCCACGGCGCTTATCGAGTTCACCCAAGCCCGCGGCTTGCGCGTGCCCGCATCGCTGGTATCAGGGTTCAACTCCATCAAGCGGGGCATCCATTTCGCCCTGAGTGCGCTTTTCTTCTTGGCCCAGCAGCGTGCGGCGCGCGCTCATCACGGTCCGGATGCCGTTTTGTCTGAAACGCTGGCTTGGCTCTGCGCCGGATTTGCAGCGCTGCTGCTCCCGGCGGCGTGGTGGACGCTCCGAGGAAAATCGGGAGCGCCGCAGTCGCGGAATCCTCGGCTAGGCGTTTAGATATCGCGCGCACGCACCCTTCTGGTTGGGAAATGGATTTGTTAATTAAGTTTGCCCTTATATGCTGCTGTTGCTGTCTCCGCTGGCGCCCTGTTGTCGCTGTCGTCGCTGTCATCGCCGACACCCGGTTGGCATGTCGCTTGCTTTTCTGAAAGCATGGCACTTGTATGATGATAGATATTTCTTAGCGCCGTGAGGAGTCAACCCTAAACCAAGCTCAGACACATCCACTAATTCAAAATGTAAAGATCAGTTCTAAAAAAAATGACAATGAAGGGCACTTGATCGGATTCAAGGCGGCTTTCATGATCTATTGCAAATGCCTTCCCGCTGCTGCGCAACCCTAAGCCGCCGCGATCTGCGCCAGCAGTTCGCCAAGCAGTTCTCTACCGACGATATCTTCGACGGATTCTGTCTGGACTACTTCCCTTTTGCCTATAAGCAGTTCGGCGGAGAAATGTCTCGCTGCCGAAAAGAGAATATTCTGCTCCACATGATATCCGAAGCAGACCTCACTGCGGCGCTTTGCAAGGCGACTTGTCATCGCCGACAGAATCGTACTTTGGCTCGTGTCTGCGATAAGCCGCTGAAGGTGCCTGTCGGGAGAGCCAAGACTTCAGCGAAAGTGTCGGCTGAGTTTCTGACTCATGCAGTGATCGTTGCCTTCCTGCCTGCTATCAAGGGCCGTAGCTCGGCGAAAAAAGTAAACAGCCACGGTTGTGTCGAGTCTCGTCAGCCTCGTGACTTGACCTCGCTCCTTTCTGTGCTTGCAGAGTTTATTCGCCAATCTCAGGCTGCACCGACAGCGCTTAGGCGCAAGTGAGGCAAGCGATGCTCCGGAAGCCTTGGCCTGCAAGAAAGTATGCAGCCAAGCAATAGCACAATTCATGCCAGCCCCCCAAAAGGGCTCTACGCCAGAATTCCTATCTATTGTATCCGGTCAGGCGCCGTTACCTTTATGCTCTGAAGCTATGGACTGGAAATTAGCTTACCGACGAGTAAAGCTGAATGAATTCTAAATATCAGTGCATTTCGGCTGAATTTAGGTTCTGCAGGTAGGAGCCAGCAGCACTAGATGATGTTGATAAATTCTAGTGATCACGGGTTAAAACAATTTTTAATTGATAATTAAATTGAGAAAATAGAGGGTCTTGAATCTCTCAGCAAACTTTAAACACTTGTTCTTAGTACATCTTTATTTATCTAAGATGATTGCAAAATCACCAAATTAGAGAATATTAATCAGATCGGAAGAGCGTCGTGTAGGGAAAGAGTGTCTTCGCCTGTGTAGATCT
>CALFML010000047.1 GCA_937879845.1 uncultured Myxococcales bacterium | reverse complement strand
CATTGGCGTGACTGGAGTTCAGACGTGTGCTCTTCCGATCTGCAATCGAGCCATTCGCCGCATTGGCGGTCGCGTGCCACCTTCAGGACGACGTTGGCGTCATTGCGGTCGCTGCTCACGGCGCTGACGAGCCCGCCTTCACGCTGCGCACCAGCGAGGGCTTCGTCGAGAGCTTCGGGCCCGCGCTCCTCGTGCGCCTCGAGCGCGAGGCGCCGGGCGTGCAGCTGCCGCCGGTCGATAGGTCAGGCGAGGTCGAAAGATCCGCAGGCGTCGCCAGATCCGGCTTCGCTCCCGCCAGGTCGACACCGGCCAGATCGGGCGGCGGCGGCATCGCCAAGTCGGGCGGCGACATCGCCAGATCCACGCCGGCCAGATCCGCCCCTGCGAAATCCGGCGCCGGCCCGCTGAGGTCAGGCGGTGGGTTGCCGGACAGATCCGCCATGCCGTTGATGCTCAAATCGGCGGTCGGGGGAGGAGGGAGGGTCCCGCCGCTGGAGCAGGCCAGGCTCAGGCTGACCAGGAGGGGGAGGAATTTTCTATAAGCGCGCATCATGAGCACCTCAACGAACGGCCGACGATAGGTCTGCAAAGACGCGGCCATTTGATGAAAGTGAGCGCCTGCCGTCAACCCCCCAGCGGCAGATTTAAGGCCGCAAAGCGCCAGAAAGCGCATTTCCAGGGCAGTTCCATAACCCCCTCAGCGATCGCGGTTCGCGACGGCGAAAATGGAACAGATCGTTCACTGCGATCTCAAGCCGGATGAGGGACGCAGCGGGGGCCGTCTCGGAGCGGGGGAGTCGGTCGGGGCGCTAGGAAGGAATGCGGAAGGAGAGTCGGAGCGGGCGGCTGCGGTGCCGATTAGGGGCGCTCTCAGTGGCGCATCATGAGACCGGCCAGGAACGTCGCCACCGAGCGCGGGACCAGCTTGGTCGCCAGGCCTGCAATCTTGTTGATGATGCCGGGGGTTATCACCGCCTGGCCGCGGAGGGCGGCGTTGATGCCGATCTCGGCCACCGCTTTCGCGGTCATGCGGGTGCTGCCGATAAAGCCCGTCTTGGGATGCTCCGCCACGTCGTGGAACTCGGTCTCGGTGACGCCCGGGTTGAGGGTCGTCACGGTGACGCCGCTGCCGCGCAGCTCGAAGTTCAGCGCCTCGGAAAGGAATAGGACGTAGGCCTTGGTGCCGGCGTACGCGGCGTAATAGGGGGTCGGCTGGTAGGCGGCGACCGAGGCGACCTGCAGGATGCGTCCGTGCCCGCGGCCGCGCATGAGGCGGGCGAAGTGCCCGGTCAGCGTCGTCAGCCCGACGATGTTCAGGTGAAGCATCTGCAGCACCCGATCCGGCGGGTTGTCGGTGAAGTCGCCGTGGAGGCCGAAGCCGGCGTTGTTGACCAGGAAGGAGATCGGCCAGCCCAGGGCTTCGACCTTCTGGATCAGCGACTCCGCGCCGCCGGCCACGCCCAGATCCTCGGGAATGACTTCGACGCGCCGTCCGGTGGCGGCAAGCTCGGTCTTGAGCGCTTGCAGCCGGTCGGTGCGCCGGGCGGTCAGCACAAGGTCGTAGCCGCGTGCCGCAAGCAGGCGTGCGAAGTCGGTGCCGATGCCGCTGCTGGCACCGGTGATAAGGGCGATCTCCCGCTGGTCGTTGGTCTTATTCATGGTCACCACTCCGTAAGGGCACCTATCATACACAATCCGACAAAGTCCTGCGGCAGCGGCTCCTCTTGCGGCGGCAGCGACGCAGAAGGGTTAAAGGTACCCCTTGGCCTGCAGGGCGAACAGCTCCGCGTAGCGGCCGCCTTTTTGCACAAGCTCGGCGTGCGTGCCGCGCTCGCGCAGCTCGCCGCCTTCGATGACGACGATGCAGTCCGCCATGCGAACGGTGGGAAAGCGATGGGAGATGAGGATGCTGGTGCGGCCCTGGCTCAGCGCCCGGAAGCGGGTGAACACCTGATGCTCGGCTTCGGCATCGAGCGCCGCGGTGGGTTCATCGAGGACCAGGATGTCCGCTTCCTCGCGCATGAAGGCGCGGCTGAGCGCGATCTTCTGCCACTGGCCGCCCGACAGCTCGACCCCGCCCTGGAACCAGCGGCCAAGGCCGGTGTTGAGGCCTTCTTTCAGGCCTCCTACGAGCTCCGTGGCGCCGCCGCTCTCGACGGCGCGCTGCACCCGCGCGGTGTCTTCAAGGTGCGCGGCGCTGCCGAAGCCGACGTTCTCCCGGACCGTGAACTGGTACTGGTTATAGTCCTGAAAGATGACGCCGATGCGCTTTCGCAGCGCCGCTTCATCCCAGTCCATGAGATCGCGGCCGTCCAGATAGATATGCCCCTGCGTCGGGGTATAGAGCCTGGTGAGGAGCTTTATGAAGGTCGTCTTGCCGGCTCCGTTGTGGCCGACCAGCGCCAGGCTCTGTCCCTGCGGAATCCATAGGTCGATGCCGCGCAGCGCCCACTTCTCCTGGCCGGGGTAGCGGAAGCCCACGCCCTGAAAGCGGATGCCGCGCTCGCCGGGGGTCACCAAAGAGGCGGAATCGAGCTCCGCGGCGGGCTGCCGGGAGGCCGCGCTCCTGGCTTCGGCCAGGGCGGGCGGGGCCGGGGCATCCACCGGGATGGCGAGAAACTGGAACAAGTTCGACATGTACAGGTTGTTCTCATACATGCTGCCGATGGCGCCCAGGCAGCTCTGGAACGCCAGCTGCCCCTGCCGGAACGCGAGCAGGTACAGCGTCATATCGCCGAGCGAAATCTTCCCCCGCGCCGCCCCCAGGGCGACAAAAAGGTAGCAGGCGTAAAACGCGCCGGTGCCGAGCAGCGAGAGCGAGTAGGCCCACACCGCGCGCCGGCGCGACAGCGCCTGATCCTCGCGGTAGAACATCTCGCCGAGGGTGCGGTAGCGGTCGAGCAGGAGCTGGCCAAGGCCGAACAGCTTCACTTCCTTGGCATGCTGGTCGTTGGCCAGCACGTACTCGATGTAGTTAAGCCGGCGCGTCTCGGGCGCCCGCCAGTTGCGCAGGCGGAATGCGGCGCGGGAGAACCGCATCTCCGCCACCGCCGCCGGAATGGCCGACAGGAGCAGCCCGACCACCGCCAGCGGTCCGAAAGCCAAAAGCAGCGCCGCATAGCCGAGCAGCGTGAGCAGGTTCTGCCCGAGCTGAAACGTATCGGTGACCATGGCCAGCGGGCGCGAAGACGCCTCGCGGCGGGCGCGGGTCAGCTGATCGTAGAACTGGGTGTCCTCGAAGTGGCGCAGCGACAGGGTCAGCGCTTTTTCCAAGATGATGACGTTGATGTCGACGCTAAGACGCGCTCCTAGCGTGGCGCGCAACAGGCCCAGGCCGCGCTGGACCAGCGCCTGGGCGGCCACCAGGGCGAACTCGTAAATCACGTAGCGGGTCGCCAGCGCGGTCGACCGCGCCACGGCCGCATCGACGATGCCTTTGCCGACGTAGGCGATGAGCAGCGGCAGCAGCACGGCGGCGGCCGTAAACCCCGCCAGCCCCAAGGTCGCGGCCGGGGATGAGCGCCACACCATGGCGAGCGCGCGCGGCGTATAGGTGAAGCTGTCGCGCAGACGGTTTAACAGGGCGCCGACGCCGGCGCCGAAAAGCGGCGGGCTCTCCGGGCTTGCGCCGTGCGGATGCGGGGATCGGGCAGCCATGGCTTGCTAGCGTACCACCGCGGGGTGTCGCCGCTGCGGCTTGACCGTCGCGGCGCGCGCTTCAGCCGGCATCCTGGGCACCGCCCGACCATGGCGTGAGCGCATCGGTGAAGCCGCGCGGCGGCTAGCGGGGCGCGTTGCCGAGGTCGGCGATCATGGACTGGCGGATGCGCCAGATCTCGCCCAGGTACGAGGCGATGTTTTTCAGGTTGGCCACCTTGGACTGGCCGGACAGGCGCGGGGCGCACTCGATCTCCGTCGTGCCCACGCGCTTTTTCAGCCGCAGCGCTTTGGCCGCCATCTCAAGGCCGATCGAGCCGGCGGAGGTCCGCGCCACCAGGTGGAGATCGGGCAGAAGGTCGCGCCGAAACAGGTAGGGCCCCTCGATGCGGTCGGCAAATCCGGTGGCCAGCCGGACCAGGAGCCGCACCGTGCGCGACATCACCATGCGCACGACGCCGTCGGGGCGGTGGCGGTAGGTGGAGAGCAGGAGATCCTCGCCGCGGTAGGCGGAGAGGATCTTGCCTAGCTCGCTGAGGGGAATCTGGCCGTCGGCGGGAATCCAGGTCACGCACTCGCTGTGGGCGGCGAAAAAGCCGGTGCGCAGGGTCGCCGTGAGGCCGCGGTTCTGCGGATGATGGATGATCCGCAGCGGCGCGCCCGGACCCAGGCTGCGCTCGATATCCGTCAGGACCTCGGCGGTGTTATCGCGCGAGCCGTCGTTTACCACCAGCACCGTGGCTTCGCGGCAGTTCTTTTGGCAGAACCGCACCGCGTCGGGCAGGACGTGCGGCAGGTTCTCGGCTTCGTTATAGGCGGGGATGACCAGCGTGAGCGTAGGCGCGAACACCATGCGCGGACGTTATCACGAGCCGGCGGGCGGCGGTAAAAGAGTCGATGGCGCTGCGGTGGCGAACTGCCGCTCGACCAGCTTGTGATAGATGCCGCCTTTGCCTAGGAGCTCGCTGTGGGTCCCCGATTCGACGGCGCGGCCGCCATCGAGCACGACCACGCGGTCGGCGCTGAGCACGGTCGAGAGACGGTGAGCGATGATGAGCGTCGTGCGGCCCTGCATGAGGCGGTCGAGCGCCTGCTGCACCAGCGCCTCGCTCTCGGCATCGAGCGCCGAGGTGGCCTCATCGAGCACCAGGATGCGCGGGTCTTTGAGAATGGCGCGGGCGATCGCCACGCGCTGCTTCTGACCGCCGGACAAGCGCACCCCGCGCTCGCCCACCAAGGTGGCGTAGCCGTCGGGAAAGCCGGTGATGAAGCTGTGGGCGTTGGCGGCACGGGCGGCGGCTTCGATTTCCGCCTGGGTCGCGGTGGTGCGGCCGTAGCGGATGTTTTCGGCGATGGTCGTGGCGAACAGGATCGGCTCCTGCGAGACCACGCCGACTTGCTCGCGCAGCCAGGCCGGATCGAGCTGCCGCAGATCTTCGCCGTCGAGGAGCACGGCGCCTTTTTGCGGATCGTAGAACCGCGACAAGAGGGCGGCGATTGTCGACTTGCCGGCCCCGGAGTAGCCGACCACCGCGACCACCTCGCCGGGCCGCAGGGCGAGCTCGAGCCCGCGCAAGACCGGCATATCCGGGCGGGCCGGGTAGGTAAAGTGGAGATCCTGCAGCGCCACCGCGCCGGCCACCTGCGCCGGCCGCTTCGTACCGGGGACGAGCTTGGGCTCGCGATCGAGCAGCTGGAACAGCCGCTCGCTGGCCCCGGCCGCCCGCATGAACTCGCCCCACAGGTCGCTCACCGCCCCGAACGCAAAGGCCACGGTCAGGGTGTAGAGGATAAACGCCGTCAGATCGCCGACCTGCAGCTGCCCGCGCAGCACCAGCACGCCGCCGTACCACAGCACCGCGGCGATGGCGCCATACGCGGCGAAGCTGACGACGCCCTGGAACACCGCGCTCGCCCGCGCCCGCGTCCGCGCCAGATCGAACGACGTGCCGACCGCTTCGCCGTAGCGCTCCGACTCGCGCAGCTCGCGGGCGAAGGCGCGCACGGTGCGGATGCCGGCCAGGGTCTCCGCCGCGACCTCGGTGGAGCGGGCGAGCGCATCTTGGACCTTGACCGAAAGCTTGCGCAGCGCCCGGCCGTAGATTACCGCCCCCAGGACCACCACCGGCACCACGCTGAGCATCACGACCGTCAGCCGCCACGAGGTGTAAAACAGAATCGCGATGCCGCCCACCACCGTCATGCCGTAGCGCAGCAGCATCGAGATATTGGACGTGGTGGCGCTCTGCAGGACGGTGGTGTCGGCGGCCAGCCGCTGGGTCAGCTCGCC
>CALFML010000046.1 GCA_937879845.1 uncultured Myxococcales bacterium | reverse complement strand
AGCGCGCGGCGCGGTGGAGCTGCTGCTCCTAAGCGGCCCATCGGGAATCGGCAAGACGGCCCTGGTGCGGACGGTGTATCTGGACATCGCGCGGGGCGGGCGCGGACTTTTGCTCGGCGGTAAGCACGATCAGCTGGCCCGCTCGACGCCCTACGCGGCGCTGGCGCAGGCGTTCGCCGGCCTTATGCGGCAGTGGCTGGCGAGTCCCAAAGACGTGCTGGCGCGCTGGCAGGAGCGCCTGCGCCGCGAAGTAGGAGACAATGCGCGGCTCATCGCCGATGTGATTCCCGAGCTCGAGCTGGTGATGGGACCGCTGCCGCCGGTGCCGCCGGTGCAGGGCGAGCAGATCCTAAATCGCTTGAAGCTGACCTGGATCAACTTCATCCGCGCCGTGACCACGGCGAGCGCGCCGCTGGTCTTGTTTCTGGACGACATGCAGTGGGCCGATAGCGCGACGCTGGTCATCCTGCAGACGCTGCTTACGGATGTCGAGCGGGCCTCGCTGCTGGTGATCGCCGCCTACCGCGATAACGAAGCGCCGCCCGAGCATCCGCTGTGGAAGCTCGTAGACGCAGTGGAGCGGAGCGGGACCGCCGTTTCCCTCATCAACATCGGACCGCTGAGTGAACGACAGGTGGAGGCGTGGCTGTGCCGGACCCTGGGCCGGCAAGAGGATGAAGTGGCGCCGCTTTCGCGAGTGCTGGCCCACAAGACGCGCGGCAACCCGTTTTTCCTTGAGCAGCTCTTGCTGCTGCTGCACCGCCAGAAACACGTCGTGCGCGACTCCCAAAGCGGGCAATGGCACTGGGAGCTTGCGCAGATCGAGCAGGCCGCCGTCACCGACAACGTCGTCGCGCTGCTCACCACCAAGGTGCGGGAGCTGCCGGAAGCGGCGCAGCAGATCCTGGGCCTGGCGGCCTGCGCCGGTCATCAGTTCCAGCTGATGGATCTGGAGCGACTGAGCGGGTGGGAGCGCAGTCGGGTCAACGCCGCCCTATGGCCGGCGCTGCACGAAGAGCTGGTGGTGCCGGTGGATGGCACCTACCGCCCGGCCCAGGCGCTAATGGAAGCAGGGAGCGCAGGACTTGATGCCGAGTACCGCTTCCTCCACGACCGCGTGCAGCAGGCCAGCTACGAGCGGATCTCCGCCGAGCAGCGGGTGGCGGCGCACCTTGAGATCGGCCGCCGGCTCCTGGGCCGCTATCGGCGCGACGGCGGCACCACGCCGCAGCTATTGGAGCTCGTGCGCCACCTCAACCTCGGCGCCGAGCGCATGGAGTCCGAGACCGAGCGCGGCGACCTGGCGCGGCTCAACCTGGAAGCGGCGCGACGCGCCAAAGCGGCGAGCTCGCATGTGCTCATGGTCAATCTGATAGAGACCGCGCAGACGCTGCTCGGACCGGCGGCGTGGCTGGAGGCGCCTGCTTTGGCGATTGAGCTGGCGCTGGAGCGCCTAGAGGGCGCCTTCCTGCTGCGCGAGTTCGAAGAGGTCGAGCTGCGCGCCCTGGCGCTGCTGGCCCTGCCGCTGCCGGTCCTGCCGCGGCTGGCGGCGCATGAGGTGCGGGTGCGCAGCTGCGTCGCAACCGGTGAGTACGCGCGCGGGGTCGACCTGGGTCTGGCCGCGCTGGCCGAAGTCGGCTGGCAGTATCCGGCGACCGAAGCCGACTGCGGCGCCGTGCTTTTAACTGAGGTCGTGGGGCTTGATGCCTGGTTCGCCGAAAATCCCGACGCATTCGACAAGCTGCCGGCGGATGACTCGCAGGAACACCTGGTGATGGACGCGCTGCAGGCGCAGATGCTGATCTGCGCCGGCTTTGGCAACCGGCCGATGCTCATGGGCATAAGCACGGTGCGGGCGGTGGCGGAGATCCGCCGCCGCGGCGCGCTGACGCCGGTCTCCCCGCTGCTCATCTGCAGCTGCACGAGCCTCTGGTCACTCCTCACCGGAATGTACCTCCGCGCCGCCTGCTGGGTCGAGCCGGCCCTGCGCGCCCTTTCGCGCATCTCTCCGGCCATGCTGTCGGAGTGTCTATACTACAAGGGAACGATCCACTTCTACTTCCGTCCTACCGACGAAGTCTCGCCGTTTTACGATCAGGCGTTCCAGGTCGCGCTCAAGACCGGCTCGTTTCAGGGCATGAGCTGGGCGCTCGCCGCCAACTTGAACTACTGCTTGGCCTGGCGCGGTCAGCCCCTGCCCATGGTTCATGCATTTTGGGAGAAGCACTGGCCGCTCATCCAGCGCGCCGGGGATGCGATCGGACGCTACGGGTTTGACCTCGTGGCGTCGCTGCACGACATGCTGACCACTCCGGGCGGCTGTCAGCGCTTCCTGTGCGACGATCAGCTGGCCCGCGGCTCGCGCGCCCTGGTTGCCGAAGGGGCGGGGATTGCGGCCGAAGGGGCGCGGGTCTTTGAGGCGCATCTGTTCCTGGCGCTTTCAGAGTATGAGCGCGCCCTGGCGCGGGCCTGCGAGGCGGAGACGTTCCGGCCGCTCCTTCTGGCCAACATTCCGGTGACCGACATTCCGCTGTGGCGCGGGCTGGCGGCCGCGAAGTGCTTCAGCCCGACCTTGACCCCGGAACGCCAGGCCGAGCTGCGCGGGTATCTGGAGCACGGACTCACCCGCTTCCGTTACTTCGCCCAAGGCTGCGCCGCGAACTTCCTGCACAAGCTCTGCCTCCTTGAGGCCGAGCACGCGCGCATCACCGGCCAGCCCGCAGAAGCGATGGCCAAGTACGATCAGGCGATCGCGCTGGCGCGGCAGGACGGCTTCCTGCACATGGAGGCGCTGGCGGCGCAGCTCTGCGCCGAGTTCCATCTGCAGGCCGGACGCCAGCGCATCGGCGCTCTGTACCTAAGTGATGCGCGCGATGCCTACACCCGCTGGGGGGCGCGCGCCCTGGTGGCGTTTCTGGAGCAAAAATATTCGTCCCTGCTCCACGGACCCGCTGCGTCATTGAGCGTGGAGCGCCACCCTTATACGACCACGAGCACGATTCGCACCACCGACGCGCAGAGCGGCGAGTCGATCGACATCCATACCACCATCCGCGCCGCGCAGGCGCTGGCCGGTGAGCTGGATTCGCAGCGCGTGGCGGCGCAGCTCATGCGGCTGGTCCTTGAGAACGCCGGGGCGGAGCGCGCGGCCCTTTTGCTCGGAACCGCGGAGCAGCTGTCCGTGGTGGCTCTTTTGAGCGGCAACCAGGTGCACGCAGGTCTCAATGAGAGCCTTTCGGCCGCCCATCCGGTGGCGCATGCGGTCGTGCAATATGCAGTGCGCACGCGCGAGCCGCTGGTCCTGGCCGATGCGCCGACCGACAGTCGATTCGCCGCGGATCCGCATCTGTCCGGCGCCCGCATCCGCTCCGTTTTGGCGGTGCCGCTGGTCCAGCAGGGGCGCTTCGGCGGCGTTCTCTATCTGGAACACCAGGCGGCTCAGGCGTTTTCTCCGAATCGGGTCACGCTGTTATCGGTGCTCGCGTCGCAGAGCGCGATCTCGCTGGAAAATGCCCGGCTCTATGCCGACCTGCATGCTGCCAACGTCGGGCTTGAGGCCAAGGTTGCAGAGCGCACGGTCGCGCTGAATGACGCGCTCAAGGAGCTATGGGCGGAGATGGATCTGGCGCGCAAGATCCAGTCGGTGCTGCTGCCGCCGCAGCAGGTATTCGCGGAGCGCATCGAGTTCGCCGGCCTCATGAAGCCGGCGGAGGAGGTTGGCGGCGACTACTACGACGCCCTTGTCGCCGGCGACAAGCTGTGGGTCTTGATCGGCGATGTGTCTGGGCACGGGGTGAGCGCAGGGCTTATCATGATGATGGTGCAGACCGCGGTGCGCACTCTCGTGAGCAGCTTTGCCGATGCCGCGGTCGAGCTGTCTCCGGCACGACTGCTCGCGCTGATAAACCGCGCGGTGTGGAGCAATCTGCAGCTTATCGGCAAAGGGCAGTACATGACCATGACCGCTCTTTGTATCAGCGATAAGCAAGTCGTATACGCCGGGCTGCATCAGAGTCTGCTTATATTCCGTGCCGCGACCCAGACGGTGCAAGAACTGGAGAGCCAGGGAATCTGGCTCGGTATGCTGGATGAGATCGAGGGACTCAACGCGGACCGCTGCGTAGAGTTTGCGCCCGGCGACGGCCTGCTGCTCTTCACCGATGGTCTCATCGAGACCCGGCGCGCTGCCGACCAGACGTTTATTGACATCGCTCCGGTCATGGAGAGATACGCTGCCGAGAGCTGTCAGGCCCGCAGCTGCGAGGAAATCGCCCAGAGCATCATGGCGCTCACCGCAGCGGGCATCGTGCGCGATGACATCTCCGTGGTCGCCCTGCGCCGTCTCGGAGCGCAGCGGCGATGAGGTCGCAAAAGAGGCCGATGGCCGCGGACCCGCGGGAAGGAGTGAGGGTGCAATGACCCAGAACATCCAGCTCAACATCCCGATTGCCTGGGAGTATGTGCGGCTCGTGCGCCAGCAGGTCGAAGCCGCGCTCGCCGAGCAGCCGGAAGAGCTGCGCTCCGCCGCGGTCATGGTGGCGTCCGAGCTGGTGGAAAACGCCATCAAGTACGGCGCATCGATCCCCGCCCTGCAGTGGGCGCAGTTCCGCTTCGAGCTGACCGATGAGCACATTCAGATCCAGGTGGCCAATGGTCTCACCGATGCGAAAGCGCTGGCCGCGCTCAGCCAGATCGTAGAGCCGATGATTTCCGTCGCCGCCTGCGAGCAGTTGTACGTCGCGCGTCTGCACGAGCTGCTCGCCAATCCCTCTGAGACGAACCGGCTAGGGCTATACCGAATCGGGTATGAAGGAAAGTTTGATTTGGAATATAGTTATGCGGATCAGATCCTCCAGATGACGGCGCGGAGGCGGGTGCGATGAAGCCTGACAAGCTCGGCGAAGAACTGTATAACCGCGATCGGCTGATCATCAGTCATGCGACGACGCAGCTCCGCTACACTCTGTTCTGGCGCGGCGAGTGCGACTTCCGCGACCCGACCGAGGCGCTAGGACCCACGCTGCGGGGGGTGCTGCCGGAGCTGCGCGACCGCCGCCTGGTGCTGGATTTCCGCGGGCTCAACTTCATGAATTCGTCGTCGGTGTCGCCGATTCTCATGTTCATCAAGGCGGCGTGCAGCCGCGGCATCCCGGTGCACCTTATCTACAACGTCAATCTGAGCTGGCAGCGCACGACCGCCTCATCGATGCGCGCGCTTTCGCGCTCGCTGCGCAACCTCTCGGTCGAGCTGCAGGGGGCGCAGGAACCTCTCCAGGCCGCGGATGCGGCTGCGTCCGCCCCGTCTGCCCGCTCCGACCGCTCCGACTTGAAAGACTAGAGACGGACCGCGTTCTGCCTTCAGTGCGGATGCTCCGCTTGCCCTACATTGCGTAACGGCTGCGGATCTGAAAAGTCGTGCTCTGGGCGGGGCAATAATGGCAATATTGTAGGCTGGGGACTAGTGCGCAGATCGGAAGTCTATGCGCATGGGAGCATTTCAATGAATGAGGAGTATTAACGAATGAAGTCAGCTTTCTCAAATGTACTACTGGTTCTAGGACTGAGCGCTTGCACCGGGGGCGCGACCAGCCGTCCCGATTTAGGCTCGACTCCCGACCTGGCCACGGTCACTCCGCCAACGACCGGCCCGGTTGCCAAAGGTCCGTCGAAGTCCGGCACAGTGGCGATAAGCGATGACGATGCGACGGTAGCGGTTGTCAATCAGGACAACGGCTCGGTATCGTTTTTCAACACCGCCACCAACACGCTGCTTTCCACCGTGGCGACCGGCGGCACCCCGACATCCGTCGTGATCGCATCGGATCGTACGACCGCTTATGTCGCCAATCGGGCCGATGCTACGGTCGTCAAGATCACCGGCATCCGCAACCCGACCCCGACCGTCGGCACGCCGGTCAACGTCGGCTCGGAGCCGACCGGCCTTGCGCTATCGCCCACCGGCGCGCGGCTGTACGTCGCCGAGTTCGGCGAGAGCACCATCGGCGCCATCGACACCAGCACGATGGTCCGCACCACCTTCGCTTCCAATCTCCGCAACGCGCGGGCGCTCACCGTGACCAACAACGGCGACACCAATGACAGCGATGAGCTTGTGGTCGTGCCCGAGTACTACGGCGAGCCGACCGCCAACGGCGAGGGAAAAAACGACGGCCGCGTCGGCCGCGTCCACCTGTTCAAGACCTCCGATGGTACGGATCAGGGACCCATGGCCCTCAATCCGTTTACCAACACCGACTCGTCGTTTGATCCGAAGGCGGCGCCGAATCAGCTGTACTCGGTCGCGGTGGCCAACGGGCGCATCTTCATTCCTTCGGTCTCGGCTTCGGCGGAGCCGCCGGTCGGGTATAACCGCAACGTCTATCCCGTGGTCTATGTCGGCGATCTGACGACCGGCAAGCAGGTGGTGGGCGGCTCCGGAACGGTGAATCTTTCCGAAGCGGTAAACAAGCTCCCGGTGGTTCCCGGCAGCCCCCGCTTCTTCCTGGCGGAGACGGTGGATATCGGATTTTTGCCGACGACCAACGTCGCCTTCCTGGTCTCGCGCGGCGCCGATGTCATCCAGCGCGTCGACTTCAGTCAGAGTCCGCCGGCCATCGGCTCGGCGCAGAACAACCAGATCGACGTGCTCGGCAGCGGCGCCACGTCGTGCCAGAATCCGACCGGCATCGCCGTCGCCGCGACCCTGAACCGCGCCTATGTCAACTGCTGGGTGACCAAGCGCATGGCCGTGATCAACCTCAGCACCCAGCGCGTCGAGACCGTGGTGGACTCGGTGCCCGCGGCTACGCCGACCGCGGTCGATCGCGGGCGGCGCTTTTTCTACACCGCGCGCGGGCGCTGGTCCGGCAACGGCAACGCCACCACCCAGCCCACCGAAGGCGGCAGCGCCTGGTCCTCCTGCGGCACCTGCCACCCCGACGGTCTGAGCGACAACATCACCTGGATCTTCCCCGCCGGTCCGCGCCAAGCCAATGCGCTCGACGGCTCGTTCTCGCACAGTCCGACCGCGGGGACGCCCAAGCAGCGCGTCTTCAACTGGACGGCGACCATGGACGAGGTGCACGACTTCGAGAACAACGTGCGCAATGTCTCCGGCGGCATCGGCGCCATCACCAGCGGCACGACCTGCTCCCCGGCCGGACCGCTGGCCAACGAAGTGCGCTCGATCGTCGCCGCCACCGGACTTGATGTCGTCGCCACGATGATTAACGGCATGACGATGAACCTGGTGAACAAGGAAGTGCAGGACCTGGTGGCCAACAACTGCGTCACCGACTTCGACGATATCGGCGCCTATATGCAGACGCTGCGGCCGACGCGCGGGCGGCGCTTCCTCGATCAGGCCTCGGTCACACGCGGGGCGGCGCTGTTCTCCGGCGCCGGCGGCTGCGCCAACTGCCACGGCGGAAGCGGCTGGACGATCTCCAACCGCTTCTATACGCCGGCCGGCGCCGACAACAACGCCCCGAGCGGCCTGACCAGCCTGCGCGGCACGGCGTTCGTCGGCGCACTGACCGCCTACAGCACCACGGCTTCGGCCAACGCCAATCAGATCTCGCTCCAGGCGATGTCGGCCGACCCCTCGGTGAGCGTGGCCATTCCGCCGCTGGAAGTCACCTGCGCCCTGCGCGACGTCGGCACCTTCGGCGTACCGGGCGATGCCAATGCCACCAACGCGCTGGAAGTGCGCAGCGCGGCGTTTGCGGTCGGGGCCGGGACTTCCACCCGCGCCCAGGGAATGGGCGGCTTCAACGTTCCGTCCTTGTACGGAATGCAGCTCGGCGCGCCCTACCTGCACCACGGGCAGGCGCCGACGCTCACCGACCTGTTTACCAACACGCGCTGGCAGACGCACTGGCAGGCCGGCAACAGCACATTTTTGACTGGCGGCACGGCGGCGCAGGATCGCATGGACATCATCAACTTCATCCTCTCGATCGACAACACGACCGCGGAGCAGGCGGTTCCCACCGGGTACGCCGGCGGCTGCTCCTGCCCCCTGGGTGCCGGCAGCTGCTAGGTCGGCAGCCGAACTCGTCGCACCATCCTCACCCGCCTGCATTCCCTTAATCGCGGAAGAAGCTCCCTAACAGCGGAGCACGCACCCGCCGATCACCTCGCCGCGCCACTTGGCCCGCATCGCATCTTTGAACTCGGCGAGCGGAAAGACGTGGGAGATCTGCGGCCGGAGCTTTCCCGCCTCTACCCACTGCATGATCTGCGCTAGCCGCGGCGGGCGGATCGCCGGGTCGTGCAGGGTGGACAGAACCGTCGGACACCCTTGTACCGTCAGCGCCTTCATCATGAGGAGGTTGGTCGGCAGCTGGTTGGCGTTGGGAGCGCCGCGCAGTCCCTTGCCGCGCGCCACGTCCGGGGTGGCGGCCCAGCCGACGATGAGCAAGCGGCCGCCGAACTTCATGCAGCGCAGGCTCTCCAGCGAGATCTCGCCGCCCACGCCGTCGTAGACCACGTCCACGCCGGCGCCGCCGGTCAGCGCCTTTATGTCCTCGCGGAAGCGGCGGACTCCGGGTGTGCCGTCCGGGTTCCGGCAGCTCACCACGTGATCGGCGCCCTGGGCTTTGACCGCCGCCAGCTTTTGTTCGGAGCGCCCGGTCGCGATCACCGTCGCGCCGAGCAGCTTGGCGATGTGCACCGCCGCAAGTCCGGTCGCGCCCGAGGCCCCGTGGATGAGCACCGTCTCGCCCGCCTGGACCTTGCCGCAGGCGATGAGGCAGTGATACGCGGTCTCATAGTTTCCAAGGAGGTTGCAGCCCTCATCAAAGGAAAACCCCGCCGGCAGCGGGCGCACCGCCGCCAGCGGCGCCACGGCGTACGAAGCCCAGCCGCCATACTTCTGATAATCCCCGACGGAGCGCGGACCGGCCAGGAGCCCGTCGACATAGACCGCGCTGCCGATCGGCGCGGCGCCCGCCGGCACATCGGCGCCGGTCCAGACGACCACGCCGGCATATTCCAGGCCCGGGGTATAAGGCGGCGCCGGCATGTGCTGGTACTGGCCGCTGGTCATAAGCAGATCCACCCATCCGACCGAAGCGCTGCGCACCGCGATGAGCACATCGCGCCGCCCAAGCTGCGTCGGATCCGGCGGTGCGAGCTCGACGAGCGCGGTGTGCTGCTCGATCGCCGTCGCGGGATCCTCCGCGAACTCGGAGACGACTACGCGCTGGCCTTTTTCTAGCCCGAGCTCGCTCATGGGTGTTCACTCCTTTTGGCTGCGGCCTTCGTCCTCGGGCAGGGCCTTTGCGGCGCGGCGATTGATCTCGACAGAGCGACGCGGATGCGCCAGATTCTTGATGCAATCTTCAAACCCATCAATTCCATCCGAGAGGAGCACGACCATGGCATCCATTACCCTGAAAGGCAACGCCGTCCAGACCTCCGGCGAGCTGCCGCAAAAAGGCACCGCCGCTCCGGCGTTTCAGCTGGTCAAGAGCGACATGTCGGAGGTCAAGCTCGGAGACATCGCCGGCAAGAAAGTCCTCAACATCTTCCCGAGCATCGACACCCCGGTGTGCGCGACCTCGGTGCGGACCTTCAACCAGCGCGCGGCGGGAAAGACCGGCGTGACGGTGCTCAACATCTCCGCCGATCTGCCGTTCGCCCACCGCCGCTTCTGCGCCGCGGAAGGACTCCAGAACGTGGAGACCTTGTCGGCGTTCCGCTCCACCTTCGCCCGCGACTACGGGGTGCAGATGACGACCGGCCCGCTAAACGGGCTGTGCGCCCGCGCCGTGGTCGTCCTTGATGAGAACAACCACGTGATCCACTCCGAGCTCGTGCCGGAGATCGCCAAGGAGCCCGACTACGCCGCCGCGCTCGCCGTGCTATAACTTAATCGAGACGACGGGTGCTGCCGGAACCGGACAGGGTGGTGCCCGTCGAAACCGCGTAAGCCTGGGCGGCTTCGAAGACGCGCAGGAAGTTCCCGCCGAGGATCTTCAAAATATCGGCGTCCGAGTAGCCGCGCTTTACTAGCTCCAAGGTGATCTTGGGCAGCGCGTCGATTCCCTCCAGCCCCTGCGGCAGCGCATCGATCCCGTCAAAGTCAGAGCCGAGCCCGACATGGTCCACGCCGGCGACCTTTACCATGTGATCGATGTGGTCGATAAGCGCCGACAGCGGCACCGCGGGGAGCGGCGGCGACTGCGCCTTGAGCTGCTCGATGGCGGCGTGGTAGCCGACAGGGTTGTTGCGATATTTTTCCCGCAGCTCGCCGAAGGTCTTGATGTTGGCGGCAAACCACCGGCTGGCGGCGGCGCTGTATTCGCTCGATAGGAGGAACGACCAGAAGTTGATCATCGCGACGCCGCCGTTTTTCGCTAGGCCCCGCAGCATGTCATCGCTCATGTTGCGGCGCTGCGGCGAGATCGCCCGCGCCGAGGAGTGCGAGGCGATGACCGGCGCCTGCGCCAGCTTCATCACCGCCCAGAACGTGTCATCGGAGACGTGCGAGATATCGACCAGCATGCCGATGCGCTGCATCTCCCGCACCACCTCTTGGCCAAACGGCGTGAGCCCATGGTGGCGCACCGGCTCCGGACCAAGAAACCCCGAAGAGTCGGCCCACTCATTGGTGTTGGAGTGGGTGAGGGTCATGTAGCGGCAGCCGAGCCGGTGCAGCACCCGCAGCGCCCCGAGCGAGTTCTCGATCGCATGGCCGCCCTCGACGCCCATGAGGATGGCGATCTTGCCCTCGCGCTTGGCGCGGCGGATGTCGGCGGGACTTTGGGCCAGGAGCAGGTCGCCCGGATATTTCTCGACTTGCCGATACGTCACGTCGATGAGATCCACCGCATGGCGCAGCGCCCCGCCGTCGCGCACCGTGGGATGCTCCGCCCGGTCGCCATCGACGTAGATGGAAAAAAACTCGGCCGTGATGCCGCCTTTCTTCATGCGGGCAAGGTCGGTGTGCGTTCCCTTGCCGGGCTGCATCAGATCCGTGGAGCTCCCTAACAAAATCGACGGGATGTCGTTGTGGCCATCGACGAGGATGGCCTGCTTGTGCAGGCGTGCGGCGCGGGCCTGCGGGTCCTCCGGCGGCGCGGCGGCCTCCACGACAACGGTTGCAAAGAGGATGCTCGCGCTGGCCAGCGCGGCGTAGGGAGTCAATTTGAGCAGCATGCTGCGCATCATATACTCCGGCCGGCAAATCACCCATGCCGCCTTTGGTACGGCTTCCAGTACACTGGTTGGCATCGGTGGAGGTTTTGACCATGCGTTTTTTGCAGTGGAGTCTCCTTGCTGCCAGTCTTGTCGGCGCCGTGAGCGGCTGCGGCGGGACGGGCCGTCAGCTCACCTTGCGGCGGGTCGTCCTATACCAGAACGGCGTCGGCTATTTCGAGCGCAAGGGCGAACTACGCGGCGACCGCTACTCGCTGAAGCTGCGCCGGCATGAGGTCGGCGATGTCCTAAAGAGCATGGTCGTCATCGACAACACCGACGGCCGGCAGCGCGCCGTATCCGCCGTGCTGCCGGCGCCCAAGGGGGGCGATGAGGAGGCCACGCGCATCGAGCTCCTGCTGCATGGACAAGGTCCGCACGACATGGCCATCTCTTATGCCGCGCCGACCCCGGTGTGGAAGCCGTCCTACCGCGTCGTGTTGCCGGATCGCCTGCCGGGCAGCTCCGGGCAGGGGACGGCTGCCGCTGCAAGTCCGCCGGCTGCGGGCGCGGAAGCGGGGCTGCTGCAGGCGTGGGCGATTGTCAATAACGCCTCCGGAGAGCTGTGGAAAGATGTCGAGCTGGTGCTGGCGACCGGGGCGCCGCTGTCGTTCGCGGTGGATCTGCAGACGCCGCACTTCGTCGCGCGTCCTGACGGCAACGGCCGACTCGTCCAGCCCGTGGCGACCGGGCTTGTCGAGTCCGAGCACGGGAACACGTTGCTCGCCGATAGCACCGGGAGCGGCGGGGATGTGGACACGGACGGCGATCGGATTCCGGATCGCGATGACAAGTGCCCAAATGAACCGGAGACCTACAACGGCTTCGAGGATGAGGACGGCTGCCCGGATAAAGGCCGCACCATCGTCAGGGAATCCCGACTCGAGA
>CALFML010000045.1 GCA_937879845.1 uncultured Myxococcales bacterium | reverse complement strand
GCGAAGACACTCTTTCCCTACACGACGCTCTTCCGATCTTCTCCTGGACGGTGCCGCCGGTCACCCTCGATACGCTCGGCGGGCACTCCGTAGTCGACTTTTCCGAATCGGCTTCTGCGCTTGGCTTGACCTCTTCATCCACGCAATCGGTGGGCGCGTCGGCGCCACCGCTTTCGCCGCGCAGTCAGGTGCGGGATGTCGAGACTCCGGCCAGCCTGCTCCCTTCCGGCGGCGTCGCCATCGCATCGCTGCAGACTAACAAGCCGCAAAAGGGCCGCCGGTACCCTACGCTGATCATGGGAGCCTTGGGGGTCGCGACGCTGCTCGCGCTCTCTCGAATCTGGTTGTCGGGCCCAAGCAAGCCGCCCGCGGTAACGAATCCAAGCGACAGCCAGGTCAAGCCCGCCAGCGTCGCCAGCGTCCGCACGGAACCGCCGCATGTCGTCGATATCGACGAGCCCAAGCTGCTCTGGCACGTCCCGCTCGGCAACTCCCCCAGCCGCGGCTCCAAGCAGGCGCTGGTCACCATCGTCGAATTCGCCGAGTACCAGTGCCGGCGCTCCAAGAGTGCAGAGAAGCTGCTCCAGCATGTCGCGGAGCTTTATGGCGACGAGGTTCGCGTGGTCTGGAAAGAGAGCCCGCTGGCGGTGCACCGCTTGGCGGAGCCGGCCGCGTGGCTGGCCCGCTATGCCCTGAAAGAAAAAGGGGGATCCGTTTTCTGGCAGATGCACGATAAGCTTTTTGCTGAGCAGGATCGTCTCTCTCCGGATTTGTTTCGCGAGCTCGCCCAGGGCGCCGGCTTGAATCCCGACGAGGCGATGAGCGCGATCGACAAGAAGGCGTTCGCGGATCAAGTGGACGCTGACATCGATCTGGCCGACCGCCTCGATGTCACTTCGACGCCGACGCTGTTTGTAAACGGACGACGGATAAACGGTCTGCGGCCGTTCGCCGAGCTCAAGGCGCTCATCGATGCCGAGCTGGCCCGCGCTCGCGCCAAAGTGGCCCAAGGAGTGGCGCCCGAGGCCCTGTATGAAACCCTGGTCAGCGATGGGCTCACCGAGATTCCGCCGCAGACCGTCGCGCTGTCGCAGCCCAAGTACATGAGCCCGACCCGCGGCGGCGGCGCCGAGTGCGTGGTTCCCATCTACGAGTTCTGTGACTTCGAGAGCTACTTCTGTCCGCGTCTGCAGCCGATGCTGGAAGAGCTCCTGGCCGCCTACGGCGAGCGGGTGCAGCTGCTCTGGCGCCACCACCCCGACGTGAGCAACCCCAATGCGGCGCTGGCGGCGGAGGCGGTCCAAGAGGCCATGGAGCAGCGCGGCCAAAAGGGATTCATCGAGATGCAGAAGCAGCTCTTCGAGCACACGGACGAACCTGATTTCCAGAAACGGTCGGCCTTGGAGCGTTACGCCCGCCATGCGGGACTCAACCGCGCCAAGTTCAAGCGCGCCTTGACCCAGCACACGCATGCCGCCCAGATCCAGCAAGATCTCAAAGATGCGGCGACGGCGCAGGTTACCGAGGTGCCGGCGTTCGTGGTCGGCCGCTACCGGGTCAACGGAACGATTACCTTGCGAATGCTGAAGCGGCTGACGGAGCGCTCGCTGGCGGAGAACTGCAATCCGGGCACGCAATAGCTCGAGCCCGACCACCTGAGCACGGCGCGGGCGCGGTCAGCCCTTGATGGCGTCGAGGACCACGGTCACCAGGCACTCGCTGCCTTTGCGCGCGAAGCCAAACCGCAGCTGTCCCCAGTCCTGCGTGTATACAAGGTAAAGCGGCGCGTCGGCGGGCTGGTGCGGCGTCGGCACCGACAACGAAGGACTTTTGCCAAAGCGCGCCTGGACCTCTTTCTGGGTCACGCACGGCGTGTCGCCGCCCGGCGGCCCGAGCTGCAGAATCAGGAGCCCGCCCTGGTCCGGGTCTTTGCCGCGCGGCTCACGCAGCTCGACGGCGGAGATCGTCCCGGTCTTTGCGGCGGTGGCGCCGGAAGCGGAACCGCTGGCGGGACCTGCACCCGGATTTCCGGCCGCTGCCGCAGACTGATAAATCGCGAAGTACGGGTTGCTGCTTGCGGCATCGATGCGCAGCGTGTGCCCGGTGGCGGCGGCGATGTCCTTATGGCGGAACGGCCGCCGCTGCGCCAGCTGGGTGATAAAGTCCAGCAGCGCGTCGCTGCTCTGCAGGTCCATGGTCGTCCTCACTTTTGTCGTCGGCGCTGCGGTTGGTTCGGCCGCCCACGCGGGCCCGTCCGCCCGCCCAAGGAGGGCCAGCGCGAGAGCGAGCCCCAAGCCCAGCGTCTGTAATGGCCGCTGCGTCATGCAGATATGATTCCCGGGAGCGAGGACCTAGGGGTGCGCGACGTTGTGATCGTAGAAATCAGCATACGTCTTTGCGTAGTAGTCGTAATAATTCTTTTTTGGATCCGTGCTCGGGTGCTCGCCCTTGGCGAAGACCTGCCCGATCTGCTCGCGGAGATTGTCGCGGTCGCCCGGTTCGTTGAGGTGTCCGGAGTGCTTTGCGAACAGCTTCTTGTACTGATCCGACTGCTGGCCGGCCACGCCGATGTCCAGCTGGTGGGCCGCGAGCAGCTGCCGCCGCACCTGCAGGTTGGTGATCGTCGCCTCGCCCTCATCCTTGAGGCTGTGGTCGACGTTGCGGTCGATGTACTGCTGGCGGGTCAGCCCGTCGGGCGGAGTGTAGGCGTCGGGCGTGTAGCGGGCGTGTCCGGTCTCGTGCGCCAAGGTCTGGAGCAGCTCCCCCGTGTGCCCTTTTTCGTCGGCGTCCACGGTGATGGTCTTGCTCCCGCGATCGGTGAAGCTGCCGCCGCCTTTGGCGCCGTACTTTATCACCCAGCCGGACTTGTGCAGGGCGACCAGGTTCTTCTCCAGGGTCGCGGACTTGGCGGCGATGTTATCGACGTTTTTGCCCAGGCCGCTCTGCTCGACATGAGCAGCGTGGTGCGCCGGGGCGGCATGGTGGTGGGCGGCCGGCGCGGCCTTGTGCGCGGGAGCGGCGGGATGGGCGTCCTCTGCCCAGTGGGCCATCGCCGCGGCGGCGTGCGCCGGCTCGCTGTGGTGCGGGGACGCCGTAGCAGCGGCCGCGGTCTCCGTCTTGGCCGGGTGCAGAGCAGGCGCATGATGCGGCGTCTGCGCGGCGCCCGCCCAAAGGGCGTGAGCGGTGGATTTATCCTTTTCGTGCAGCATGGCTACTCCGCCTGGGATTATCGGCCGTCCGCGCAGGCAAGTTGTGCAGCCGTCGGCGGACCCCGCTCAGGCAAGCCACGATGATAAAGCGGCCAACGCGGAAGCGCGCGAGCCGGCGCGCTGCCTACGCGGCCCTGCCAGACTGCGGCAGCGCGGCTCGTCGCAGCACAGCCGCACCGGCATCAGCGCGCCGCACCGGCATCAGCGCGCTACCGGTGGAGCAGCAGTGCCGAAGCGATCGCTTATGACCTGCGTCCGATAGTCGAAGATGCGGGCCAGCTCGCGGCGGACGAGAAATGGATGGGTGATGAAAGAAAACGGAGCTTTGTAGACGACGCGATCGGTGATCAGGGTGCCCCCGTCATGTTCGGCAAACAGGTGCTCGTGCCACCAAACGCGGTAAGGGCCGCTCAGCTGCTGGTCGGCAAACCGGTGCGGCGGCTGCCAGGCGCCGATGCGCGTGCGCCAGCGCATGGGCAGGCCGCGCAGACGGATGCGGTAGTCGATAAGCGTGCCAACCGCCATCGGGATGGGCAGCGGCGTCAAGATGCGAAAGTCGAGGAACGACGGGGTCAGGTGCTGCAGGTTCTCGGCCTGGGCGAAAAATGGAAACACCTCGGCCAGAGGGCGCGGTACACGCTGCTGGCGCAAAAGGATCTCGGCGCCGCGCGGCGGCGGGAGGGTCGGCTGCTTTAGCAAAAGGGTTTGCAAAAGGGATTCCGGCAGCGCGCTGACGCGGCTGAGGCTCCGGGCAAGCTCGCGGTCTACGGCTTGGGGATCGGCTGAAGGTCGGCTGGACATGCGAAGTCTTGGATGCTGCCAGCCTGGAGACCGTTTCAACGCGCTGACATGCGGGAGCCAGCGCAACGTACAAAAAAGATTCACCGCCGCTCACAGCGTCCGCTCCCAGATCTGACCGACCAAGTCCTTGCCGAAGCTGTGATGCTTCTCTTCGCTGACCAGCTTGAAGTCCGTGGCTTGATAGATGCGCCGCGCTGACACAAGAACATCATTGGTCCACAGCCGCAGCAGGCGATAGCCCGCCCCGCGCGCGAACGCGATGACCGTGTCCACAAGCGTTCGGCCAAGGCCGCGGCCGCGCGCAAACGCCTCGACATGCAAAAGACGCAGGCGCGCCACATCTTCGCTCTCGCGCACGACGAAGATGGCGCCCGCCGGCGCGCCGTCCATTTCGGCAATCCAGCCCTGCTCTCTTGGTCCAGGCTGGAATTTTCCCAAGATGCCCGCCATCAGCGTCTCATAACTTCCGTCCCAGCCATATTCCTCGGCGTAGAGGACTGCCTGGCGCTGGATCACCCACCCCAGGTCGCCGGGCCGCGGCGGCCGCAGCAGGATCGTAGGGCCGGCCGCCGGTTCCGGCGATAGGAGCCGCAACAGAGCCTGCATGTGGTGCACGATATCGGCCTGCGCCTTCTCGCCATGCGCAGCCAGCAGCGCCAACATCGCGGACTGCGCGCGCGCGTCGAGCCGCGCGAAAGCGCTGCGGCCCTTGGCGGTCAGGCGCAGCAGCCGGATGCGGCCGTCATCGGGATGGGCGCCCTTGGCCAAGAGCCCCTGCCGCTGGAATCCTTTCAGCAGACGGCTGAGATACCCCTGATCCAGCCCGGTGGCGGCTTTCAAGGCCATCGCCGTCACCGGTTCGTTGTGGGCGAGCTCGTAGAGGAGTCGGCCTTCGGCCAAGGAGAACGGCGTATCTAAGAGCTCTTCGGTCAGAACACCGATCTGGCGGGTGTAAAAGCGGTTGAAGCGGCGGATTTCGCGAGCCCTGTGTTCCACGTCGGTCATATTTGACATCGTCATATATATAAATGACTCTGTCAACTATCTGCCGGAATGCCGTCTGCGAGCATTCGATTGCCGGCCGCGCCGTCGGCAAACCGGCGCTCGTCGGTGGAGTCGGGCAAGGATCGCGGGCTCGCCTCTTTAAGGAAGGTCGACCCGGCGCACGAGGAACGGGGCGCTCGGCGGACCGGCGATGCTGCCGAACAGATGCCCGAGCTGGCCTTCGGTGATCCACGCCGCCTGGTCATAGCGCACCACGGAGGTCGGCCCGTTCAGCTGGTCCTTAAGAACCGTCGCGCTGGCCGTCGCGCCGCTTACTGCCACCCGCGTCAGCCGCCCCGCTCCCTCGACCAAAAGCAGGGTGTTGCCATCAATGAGGCGCATGCCATCGGGAGAGCTCAGCGCGGGAGTTACGGTGAGCGACACCGGGGTCCCGGCACTGCCATCCGCGTTTATGGGAAAGCGCAGCAGCCGCGAGTCGCTGAACGTATTTACGTACAGGCTGCTCGCGCCGTCCCAGACGATGCCGTCCGCGCCGTACCCCTGCGGCGAAGATGGAGCGAGTAACGGAGCGCTGCTCCACACCGCGAGCGTGCTGCCGCCCTTTTCCAAGCGGTGGATCTTGCCGGCCGAATCGGCGACGAACAGGTTCTTCTGGCCATCGAAAGCCAGGTCGTTACAGAAGCCCCCCGCGGCAAACGGATAGCTTGCCACCGGCGCTCCATCTTGGAGTCTGAAGCTGCGCACCACCGGCAGACCGGGATTGGTCGGCGAGAGGTCATTGTCACACACGTACAGGAGCGAGCTGTCGTCATCGACCAGCACGCCGGCCACGCTGCGGACGACGCCGGTGCCGATGAAGACCTCCGCCGCCGTCGATTGCGGCGCGAACTTGACCACCTGCCCGGTCGCCAAGCTGCCTACAAAGAGCGTGCCGTCACGGGCTACGCCGAGGCTCTCAGGGTAATAGTTGTCGCCGGGCAGGTTGAGCTGCGCGACCGCGGCCGGCCCCGGCGGTGAGCAAGCCAGACCCAAAGTCAGGGAGAGTGCAGCAAACAGCGATTTTCTTCCCATGGTAGCTCCTATGCCGCAGCGCGCCGCGACGCGCCGCGTTTGATTTCCGTGATCTGCGAATTGATGAAGGGCATTCATGCCGCCCGTCGAAACTTAATTTGAAGCAGATATGACTTAGGGAGAAGCGCATGCTATTCACTAGAGATATGAATACCGTTCATATTAGAAACCTCGACCTCAACTTGCTCATCATCGCCGAGGTGATCGACCGCCACCGCAACCTCACCGCCGCCGCCGCCGAGCTTCATCTGACTCCTTCGGCGGTCAGCCACGCGCTGCGGCGGCTCAACCAGTACTACGGCGCACCGCTGTTCGTGCGGGCGGCGCGCGGCGTCGTGCCGACCGCGCTCGGCCAGCGGCTTGAGCCGGAGCTTCTCGCCTTCCGCCAACAGGCGCAGCGCACCCTGGAGCGGCACGCGCGCTTCGATCCGCAGCACGCCGAGGGCCGCATCACCATCGCGGCCACCGAATACTTCGAGCTCGTCATCGGCCATCCGCTCATGGCCGCGCTCAAGCAAGAAGCCCCGCGGCTCCAGCTCTGTTTTCTCGATGCGCACGGCCAGTCCTTCAATCACGCGCTGGAGACCGGCCGCGTCGATTTGTCGGTGGGCGGCTTCTTCCGCGATCTTCCGGAGGGTCTGTCGCGGCGGCGGCTGTTCCACGACGAGTTCGCCACGCTGGCCGGCGGCAAGCTGCCGCACAAGCGGCCGCTGACGCTTGCGGAATACGTCGCGGCGGCGCACCTTTTCATCACCCTGACCGGCGACTTCGAGGGGCGGGTCGATACGGCGCTGCGCGCCCTGGGCCAGCGCCGCCGCGTAGCCGCCGCGACGACGAGCTTTGCCACTCCGGCCTGGCTGCTGCTTACAGAGGATCTGGTGCTGACGGCGCCGCGCCTGCTACTTGCGCGCTACAGCACCTTCATTCCCCGCAAGCCGCAGCCCTGTCCGGTGCCGGTGCCGGGCATCGACCTGCAGATGATCTGGCACCAGCGCACGCAGAAAGATCCGCTGCACCAGTTCGTGCGCGAAAAAATCGCCTCGTTGTGCCGAGAGCGCACTTGAGGCGGCGAGCCGGTCGGCGCCCACCGGCGGCGCGGCAAAAGAAACGTCGGCGCTTATTCCCACAGGCCGCGCTGACAGCGCGACTGCCGCCGCGTCTTGACCGGTGGCTCTCAGAATCGCGCCAGGCTGCGGAGCCGCAGCCGGAGGCGGGCCGACCACGGCGGAACCAGCCCGCCCAGATACGCTACGTACGAACCCCAGTCGCGCGGCCGCGTGGTGGCCATAAGCTGCCGCTGGACATAAGAGAGCGCCTCGGCGCTCGACTGCGTGCGTAAGGCGGTGAAAAGCTCCTTGGTGAGCTTCAGGCTGAAGTCATCGAACCCCTTCTACAGAGACGCAATGACAAGACCTGCCCCCTGTTCCAGAAAGGCGACGTGCACTCCGACAAGTTCCCGTCCGGGAAGCACCGCCACATTGCCCACCCAGCAGGAGCTCAGCGCCACCACATCGAGCGCGTCGAGCCGCTGCGTGCGCACATCGGCCACGCTCAAGAGTCCGTCCGCAAGCACGCGGCCCGAGGCGTGCGGTCGCTCGGGAAAAAACTCGCCGTGGCAGGCGAAGTGGGCCACCTGAGCGCGGCTCAGCGCGGCCCGCACGCTCGGGCGCTGCGCCTCGCCATCGCGCAGGACGAGCAGCTCCGGCGCCGCGCGCAGCTCGACGACGGACTTTACCTCGGCCGCGGCGTTTTCGAGATCGGGATAGCCCGGCATCACTCAGGATGGCGGCCAGCTGAGCCGCAAGGGCCGCATCGGCGCGCGCCGATCGGATATGGATAAGCCCCGTGAGGTGCCCTTGGACCTGAAGGTGCGCCATAGTAGAAAATAGAATAAACGAAGTGGAGCGGCTTTTGGACAACCGGGCTAGCGGCTCCCTAGGCTCATGAAAAACGGCTCAAGGTTTCGCGGCGTACAGCTCATTACGCTTGCGCACCCGCCACCTCACGGCCTAGGCGTGTCAGGCAAGCAGTGTTAGATTGGTCCGGCGGGTCGATCTGGAGTTATGCTTGTAGGGTTTTCTCCCCAACACTAGCCCCGCTCATCGTGACGGAGCTGCACCGGAGGGTTCATGTCCAAGGGAAAAGAGTCGTCCAGAAGCCACTTCGATCATCTCGACACGGACCGCGACAACCGGGTCAGCGTGTCGGAGCTTATCACCTATATCACGGATCGGTTTCGCATAAGCTACGGCGACGCCGCGGCGCTGGTCAGCAGCATGGACCCGGATGGGGACGGCCTGGTCTCCTTTGCCGACTTCGAGCCGCACTTTAATAACACCTTGCGGGACCTGCAATAGGACGCCGCCTTCAGTCGAAGGCGCCGATAGCCCGCCCCACGGGACGCTTGTCGGATCTCAGGAAGGTACGCCAGGCGCTCCGAGGTCGCTCTTGATCAGGACCCAGACATTCCCGGTGGGCTTGTAAAGGTACATAGTGACCGTGACGAGCTTGGGATTGGGTTTGAAGTTGAACAAGAAAGGAAACACCGCATAGAGCTCGCCGCGCCTTACGCCGTCGTGAAATTCCCCGGCGAACTCGCGGACGTTGGTGCACGGCGCGATTTCGCTAAAGAAGTTGCGGCCGATGACGCGGCTTGGCGACAGGCCGCTCAGCCGCGACTCGGTCTGATTGTATCCGAGCACCGTCCCATCTGCTCCCAGACGGATCGCTCCCACGGGCAGGGTGTCGAGCGCCTCGGAGGACATCTCAACCAAAGCGTGCAGGTGCTGCGGATCGCTACGCTTTTCGAACAGCCGGGAGATGTCTTGAAACCACATGCCCATTCCTCCGTTGATTTGATTCTGTTACAAGGATCGACCCGATACGCCATCGCTCTTAGGAGCTTCGTGTCGACGCCCTCGGGCGCCCCCAGAGATCATTGCGCCAAGAGGACCATAGATAAGCAAAGCGCATACCGAGTGAAGCCCGGCCGGACGCGGTTAGCAAAGAGCCGTAATCGCTGACGATTGGTTAGGAACAGTCGAATCAGTCTCGGTAGGGGTGCGGGATTGCCACGTGCGTATAAGGCACAGTGAGCGCGCTTGCACAGCCGCTCTGCTGCGCCGGGACTTCAGGGTGCGCGCGGCAGCGACAAGCGGAAGCGCGCGCCGCCCAGAGGGGAGTCGTCCACCGTGATGGTCCCCTCGTGGTGTTCGGCGATGCGGCGGACGATGGCCAGCCCGAGGCCGCAGCCCGCGGGGCCGCGCTGCTGTCCGGTGGGAAGGCGCTGAAAGGGAGCGAAGATGCGCTCGCGCTCCGCCGCGGGAACACCAGGGCCGTCATCATCGATGGCGATATCAATGCGGAGCGGCGAGCCGCTGTACGCAACCGCCACTTCGACGCGCGAGCGCGCATTGCGCAGGCCATTTTCGATAAGGTTGCCAAGCGCCCGGCGCAGCATCCGGGCGTTGGCCATCACCTTCGGCAACTCAGCCGGCGCAGGGAGCGCGCGCAGGGCGACCGCATCGGTCAGCTCCGACTGCGCCTCGATCACTTCATCAAGGAGTCGGGACAGCTCGACCGCGTGGCGCGGCAGCGGCGAGTCATGCTGCAGGCGCACATAGGTGAGCAGCTCATCGATCAGCGCATCGAGCTCCCCCAGGTCGCGCTCCATCCGCCGGAGACCGTCGTTGCGGTGCGCGGCATCCTCCGCCTTGCGGATCCTCTCAAGCGCGAAGTGCATCCGCTGCAGCGGCGTACGGAGCTCATGCGACACCATCCGCAGGAGCTCCCGCTGTGATGCGATGAGCTGCTGGAGCTCGTGCGCCATGCGATTGAAGGCTGCTGCAACGGTGCCGATGGCGTCGGGAGAGTCCACGGCCGCGCGCGCCGTGAGATCGCCGCCGCCGAAGGCATGGGCGGCGCGCCCGAGCTCCCCCAGGCGCCGCCGCAGCGGCCGCACCAGCAGATAGACGCCGACCGACAGACCGCACAGTCCCAATAAGGCCATGGCCAGACCGCGTCCGCCGCCCAGCGGATGGATGGGGTTGAGCGGACCGAATCGCATCACCTGATCCGTGGCGCCGATCCGGACGTACAGCACGGCATGCAGAAAATAGCCTTCGGCCGAGACGACCTCTCCCCGATCGAGCCGCTCAAGCAGCCGCGGCGGCAGGGCGAGCTGCGCGCGCGACGTGAGCGAGAGCGGCGTCGTGGTCATTCGCATCGCCCGCGCCAATAGGAGGCTGGGACCCGGCCGCCGCTGTTGCTCCTCCGCCAGCGTCTCGGCCATCACGCGCAGCGGCACAGACAGACTCTCGGCGATGTTTTCCCGCACCTGATCATCGACGCGCGGGGCGATGATCTGGCTGGCCAGAAGACCGGCAGCCAGGAGCGAGAGCACGAGCTTGAGCTGAAATCCGAGAAAGAGCCGATCCACGGTTAGCTCCTTACGTACAGATACCCGACGCCGCGGACGGTCTTTATGACCTCTTCGCCGCAGTGCTTGGCCAGCTTCTGGCGCAGCCGCGAGACCCGCAGGTCGACCGAGCGATCGATGTCGTCGAAGTCCGCGCTGTGCAGCTGCTTATACAGGAAGGCGCGGTGAAGCTCCTTGCCGGCGTGCAGCGCGAACAGCCACAATAAATCAAACTCCCCTGAGGTCAGGGACAGCGGCGAGCCGGCCAGGACCGCCAGGCGCGTGGTGCGATCGATCGTAAGGTCGGCCACCTGCAGCGACTGCACCGGCGGGGCTTTAGGTTGTCGGCCGCGCCGCAGCAGCGCGCGCACTCGCGCCAGCAACACCCGCGGCGCGGCGGGCTTGGCCAGGTAATCATCGGCCCCGAGCTCCAGCCCTTGGACCTCGTCCTGATCTTCACCGCGCGCCGTCAGCATCAGGATCGGCCCGCCGTATTCCGGCCGCGCGCGCCGGCAGATCACAAGCCCGTCTTCCCCCGGCAGCATCAGATCGAGGATCACCAGATCGGGCTGCATGCGCTTTATGCGCTCGACCGCCTGATCGCCGCGCGTCTCCAGCTCCGTTTTGTATCCGCTGTCGCGCAGATAATCGCCTATCAGCTCAGCCAACTGGAGGTCATCCTCGACGATGAGGATGACGGGCTGGCCGCGCGACGGACCTTCCGAGTTTGCCATCGGACTGACTCCCCTGCGGCTAGGATACCACTTGCGGCCGCGGCCAAGACGCGGGATCGCTGCCCGGCGCCGGCATATCCAGACGAAGAGCGGACGAATGTATCTGTTTGTATCCGTACGCAGTCCGCACCCCTGCCCCTCTGGGAATGTATCTCTTTGTATCGGGGATCGATCTCCGCGCGGACCGCTTCCACAATCCAGATTGCGGGTCATGTTCAGCTTCCCTAAATCCGGGACGAAAGGAGATTCTTATGTCTGTTCTTGAGTCAGAGGCTTTTGCGCGCTGGAGCGTTCTGAGCCTTCCCATCCTCGGCTGCCTGATGCTCGTGAGCGCCTGCGGCAGTTCCAGCTCATCGGAGACAAGCTGCCTGGCCGATCCCGACTCCACGGTGATCTGCGTGACCCAGCCGGTCGTCGCCGACAGCCAGCATCCCTATCAGGGAGTAAAGGCCCTGGTCGGCTTCTACCCAAACGATCAGTGCACGCCGGGCACAGAGGTGATGAAGCTGTCCTACGATCTGTCCCAGACCTGCTTTGGCTGGCGCCGCCAAGCCGGCAGCGGCACGCGCGACAACTCCGCGACCCACTTTCAGTGTTATCGCGACCGCGTCTGCTACACCCAGCACACCCGCGAGCTTACGTGCAACACCCAGGCCACCAACAAGGAGTTTCGCACCGACGCCTGCATCAAGGATGATGCGGGCGACGTCTGGCTGAAGCTCCTGGGCGGAACGGAGAGCTGTCCTCAAGCGCCGGCCGACTTCGCGTGTCCGCGCAGCAACCCCGGCGAAGGCACCCCCGGAACCAGCTAAACCACGCCTCGCATCAGACCCGCAGTTCGGACTGCGCCGCGGGTCCTGTCACCTCCGGCACCCCGCTGC
>CALFML010000044.1 GCA_937879845.1 uncultured Myxococcales bacterium | reverse complement strand
CCCGCCCGCCCGCGGCCCAGTCTGAGCGCTTCGGGCCGTCCCCTGAAGTGAATACTCACTCCGGGTCGCCTGTGGTGATCGGTGCGCGGCTGGCAAGCAGCAATAAGCCGGCAACGCCAGCGGTCGCAGCGGTAGACCCGCTCCTTCAAGTAGAGAGAATGCCCGGCCCCTGGCGGCGTCTGCTGCGCGAAGCCGTACTGACCATCATCCTGCTGGCGATAGCATGCGGAGGCGGCTTGCGTTTGGCGATGCTCTGGGATTAGCCGCCTGTTTCAAAAGCGTAGCGAGCGGCCTGAGCGCAGGGCCTGGCGCGCGGCGCGGCCTCGGGGCCGTGAGCACGGCAGGTCCTGTGATGCTGTTAGTCCCCGGGAGCCTGTCGGCGGCCGGCAGGCTCCCGGCGTGTAAGTCGATTACGGGTGGCTCTTGTCCGCGGGCAGAGGATCGCCTGGCGGCAGCTTCCACTCCACGATGCACTCCGGAAGGGAAGGCAGCGGCGCGGGAGCGGCTGCCACCGGAGCTGGCAGCGGCGTCGTCGGCTCTGCGCACTTCGACTGAAAGGTGACCTCGATAGAGGGGAGCCCAGGTTTGGTCGGGCAAGGCTCGAACGGCTGATCCAGCGGGAGCAAGATTCGAATCCCGTCGTGCGAGTGGTTGCGCCGGCCCTGGCACAAGTGGACGGGGTCGAGCAAGCTGCTGTCACCGCGCAGCGTCGCTTCATTGCGGCTATTGCTGGTGTTGCTCGGCTGATACTCGCCGTACAGTTTGGAGCGCAGGGTTCCGTCGTAGGCCGGGTTGGCGCTGCAGGCAAGCCACAGCCACGTGTCATCGGCATTGGCCCGCGGCTCCGGCTTGCACTCGATGGATGCGGCCGCTGCACCGATGTTCTTGAAGCGCAGCTTGAAGTCGTCGCGCTTGCAGTGGGGAAAGAACACCCGCCGAGGAATCAAGGACGGCCGCGGTCCCTCCGCCGGGGTCGCAGCGGGAGGAGGAGGCGGCGGCGGCCCGGGAACCGGCGCCACGGGGGTCGGCAAGCACTCTTCGGGAGGCACGAACAGATAGTTCCGCAGCACGCTGGTCAGCGCTTGATTCAAAACCAGATCTTGCTCCAAGCTGTCAGAGAAGCTGGCCCGGGGAGCACAGCTGGCGAAAGACTCGCCATCACAGAAGCTCTTAAGTACGTTGGCTGGCCCGTTGAGCATGTCCTTTACTGACTTTGCTTTATCGACCCGAGACTGACAGCTCTGGGCGGGCTGGGACAAGGTCGGCTGCACCGCCTGCGCTACCCCCTTCCATAGCTTGGCCTGAAGTTGTTCGGCAGCCATCCGCAGCAGGACCTCCCAGACACTCCGCTCGACCTGCTTCAGCGAGGTCTCCAAGCTCTGAACCACATCGCCGCTGCCGCTGCTGCTGAGCGCGAGGATCAAGCTGGCGCGCTGCAGCCGCAAGGTCCCAAGCGCGCTCTGCCCTCCGGGTACGGTTTTCTGCACCTCGCTAAGGGCCTTTTGGTAGTTGTAAGGCTTAAGCTCGGCGACGAGCTGCTGCACCGCGCTCAGCGCTTTCAGGTAGCCGTTGAACGCGGCGAGGAGCGGCCGCTGGCTCTTGCCGCTTGGGTCGGGCTCAAAGTCGCGCAGAGCCCAAAACGGCTGCGCGAGCTGGGTGCAAAAGTCCTCCCGATTCTGCACCGCGCCAGCCGGCGGAGCCGCCAGGGCGAGCAGCTTCAACCGCGTCTCCAGTCCGGACAGACCGGCGGCCAGCGCACTCACTGCCGAGTCGGTCGCTTCCGCGCTCAGAATCGCGATCGCCTCCCCGCGGACCAGAGAGTTCCGGCGGCCCGGTTGGCGCCCTAGGCTTGTATTGCACAGGGTCGTAAACGGACCTTTGGCATGGTAGGTCTCGCTGGGGAAGGTCCACAGCTGCTTAATTAGCGTGGTCCAGCGCTCCAGATACTCGGCGGCATACTGCTTGCGGTAGCTATCGAGCTGCCGCTGGCTGGGCAAGGTCGTCGTTGCCGCCGGAGCCGCCACGACGCAGCTGGCGAGCCAGCGATCTTTTTTCAGCCGCTCATCAAAGGGCCGGCAGCCCTGGGCAAAGTGATACATGCGCGGCACAAGCCCGCTATCGCCGCCCGGGTTTTTGTCATCCCCATGGGACAGCACCTCGTACAAGCCGCTCGGCGGCAGGCGCCGCAGACGCTGGCCAGCGCACAGGGCTTGCTCGCGCAGCTCTTTGGGCATCGCGGTGAGCCGCTGCTGGGCCGACACAAACCATTCAAAATAAAACTCCAGCGCCGACTTCAGCTCCGGCTTGACCTTGTCCAAGTCCGGCTTATCTGTGCTCTGCTCAAACCGAGCTTGAAGAACATAGTCGGCAAGATACAGTTGGTCCTCCCGATTCGTCTGCAAGCCGCCGCAGAGCTCCAAGTCTTGCCGCAACAGGGCGACCATCTTGAAGTGCCGGTACAGGTCGGCGGCCGCAGTTATCTCCAGCTGCGGCGCGCAGCCTGGACGTACCTTGGACGCATCGGTTTCCGATCTGGCCTTCGCATCAAGCGGCTTGTAGTCCGCGCACTGGAGCTGCCGCTGGCAGTCGGCGACCGGCCCGAGCCGCTCGGCGAGGTGCGGCAGAATGGGAGCGATGCAGTAGCGCTCGATGTGCGCCCGCAGCTTCTCCTCCGACTCCTGCCGCAGTGCCGCCAGATCGACGCTCGACAGAGCAGAGAACTTGGCTTGGGCTTTCTGCCGCAGATCCTTGTATTCGCTCAGAGACTTCTCACACAACCGGTGCTCTTTGTCCGACTGGGATTGCTTGGTCGCCAGATTGCCGGCGGCAGTCTTTAGCTGGTGCAGCCAGCGGCGCTGCGACTGGTAAGAAAGTCCGACGGCCAGCGTTCCCAAAAGGCACGCCACGGCCGCCGCCGCGATGCGGAAAAACGGGGGCGCCGACAAGAGCAGTCGCTGCTCCTCGCGCGCATACTTTTGCATTTCAGCGAAGTACCCCAGAAACAGAGCCCGCGTCCCAGGCGGGTCGTCCGGCAAGGCGTCCGCGCCGCGCAGCAGGGTAAAAAGCCCCGGCTGTTCCAGCGGCCGGAGCGGCGCTCCTCCCTGCTGGGCGCTGCATATATAAAAACCCCGCAGGTACGGCGCGATCGCCGGCCGCAGGCTTTGACGGAGAAGCGGGGGCCAGAAGTCCCCGCGGACTCCCACGGCATAGAACGCCTCGACAAAGGCGCACCACAGCGAGCTGCGCAGCGCCAGCTCTTTAGGAAAGCGCAGACCAGCCAAGGCGGCGCCGCTAATTGCAAAACGAGCCGCGGCGCGGTCCTCCAGATCGCTGGCGAGCCGCATGAGCTGTTCATGCATCAAACGTCCGATTCCGCTGCGCGTCCGACTCCCGCCCGGGGATTCCAGGCCGCCGCCCCAGATGCGCGGGTTCGGCTCGGCGGTGCAAAAGGGAGTAAAGCCCGGCAGAGAGTCGCCGCGGCTGAAAACAAAGTACACCGGCGGATCGATGGAGGTTAAGGTGCGGACTTCGTCGAAGTGTTCGCGCAGCCGGGCGGGCCAGAGCCGCCGCAGCCGGGTGAGCAGATACAGGTGGCGCGCCCGCTCATCCACCCTCTGCTGCGGGCCGCGGCCCAGCGCTTCATTGACATCCCGCAGCACGCCGTCAAGCTGGTCCACCCCCATCTGCACGATCACGGCATCCAGAAGCCGGCGCCGACCGAGCCAGCGGAGCAGCTTCCGCCACTCCCGCCGCAAGGCACGAACGTCGCTGTCCGCATCGGCCTTGCCAAAGCCGCCGCTAGGATTAAGCTCCAGCTCCAGCGCAATGGTGCGGTGCGCCCGCGATTCCCACCACGTGCAGTTATCGGGCAGGCGATGGGTCGTGCCGCGCGTTCCATCCGCATCGACGGTCTCGATGGTCAGCGGAACAAAGCCGGCGCCGAGCAGTGAGCTGGTCTTGCCGGCGCCGAGCGGACCAAGCAGGATAATCCACGTGACCGCGTGGCCGATATCCGAGATACCGTCTTGCTCATAGCGTTCTGCGAGCTGACTGAATAGCTGCTCAAGGCGCTGCGCGACCGAGACGGCCGGGGCGCCGCCAGCCGCGGTCCGGCGTTCCGAGTACCAGAGTTTGCCGGCGGCGATGAGCGCCACGACCGCGGCCAGCAGCAGCGGGCCGACCAGGCCGTATTTGAATATCGGCGCGCTGGTCAGCAGCATCAGCAAGATCGCGCCCGCCAACAACACCGGACCGGCAATGAGCAGCACGGTCAGCGTTTTGCGAAACGAGGGATTGCTCATGGCCGCTTTTCCAGGGCGGGCTGCAAGGCATCAAGCGCCGCGCTGGCATGCTTGGCCTTAAGCGGCACAAGGTAATAATGCTCCACTAGACCGCTCAAGAGCAGCGCCGCCCCCAGCAGCGTCAACGTCAGCGGCCAGCTGCCCGCCCGTTGATTTTGGCGGAACTGCGGCGGCGGCGGCGCTGGCATCGGCTCCGAGCGGCCCAGCATCTGGTTCACGGGCGTCGCCGCAGATCCGCGAAACGGCGGATACATCGCTTGGCAATATTCGTATATCGCCAAGAGCTGGCTGGGCGTAGCCGGGTCATCGAGGCGAGCCTGATATTCGCGCTGAAATAGCGGAACCACCCCATAGGCATCGCTAGGCCGCTTGGGACCGACATAAAGATACAGCTGCGGCCGATCCTTGAAGGCCTGCTTCCAGGCAATATCGAGCAGCGCTTCAACGGCAAACTGCAGCTCTATCAGCCGGCTCTGTTTTTCACTTGGCGCTTGCGGCGCCAGGGTCTGACTGCCCGGCCGCAGCTGAATCGGCTTTGTTGCCGCCGTTTCCGCCGGCCCGACAATGCGTTCGGACAGCCGCCCGAGCAGCGCTTTGCAGTGCGAGTGAAGATCGTTTTCCGCCTGCACCAGCTCACGCGGATTGCTGATGCCAAGTACAGTCTCGGCGCCCTGCGTTATCATGCGGCTGGCCAGGAGCAGGAGCTCGCGCAGCTCGCCGTTTTTATAGCTCTGGGCGATCGTTTCGTCGATGGATTGAACCGGGGCGGCGCTCTGCCCGCGGCTCATTGCCGCACCGCGACCAGCATCATCGACAGCTTTCCCAGCATCTGGATATCCGGCACAAACACCGATAACGTTCCGGTGCGCCGTAGCGAATCCCAGATGTCTTGGCCCAGCGCATTATCGCTGCGGATGCGGAAATATACGGCGTCGCTTTCCACCCAGCCCTGCTTGGGCAGGCTGGCATAGGGGGCCAACCCGAGCGGCGCCCCGGGCTCCCCGATTACATATTTCTGCTTCGCTTGATCGGTCTCTCGCACCATCGGCATGGCCTGGCGCAGATGGCGCTCCAACGTGGAGGCGGGCAGGTCGCTCTGCAGACCCAAGAACAGCATGCCGTCGCGCAGCATCGCCAAATCGTCGAAGCGGAACAGCCAGAGTGCGGCGTCCCCGTCATGGGCGACCCGCTGCGCCCACTGATACTGCTCCGCCCGCATGTCTTGCAGCATGCGCTGGATGTTTTCACACACCGGAACAAAGCAGCTCACCAGGGATTTGTGGTCGTAGACGTGATCGGCCGCGCGGAGGTTGCCGTCTTTGAGTACGGCCAAGGCGGCGGTGAGCCGTAGCAGCTCCCGGTAGGCCGCCAAAGGATGTACGGCCCCGGCGTGATGCATCATCTCACGGAGCACGCGCGCCGAAGGAACCAGCGCCTGCAAAGTCCAGAAGTCGATCAAAGTCTGCGGGTCATAGTGGCGGGTCACATCGCGAACCACTCCGCCCACCGCTCCCAAGAGCAGCTGGATGCGCTCCTCGACCCGCCGCAGAGTCCCTTCCAGCACCCTGATCAAGAACGGCGATGCGTAGATGCTTAGCAGCGGAGGAATATAGGTATCCGGGCAGAGCCGCAGCATCTTGCCCTCGCGCGCGACCTCCGCCAGCTTGAGCACCGTGCCATCGCCGACTGGGATCTTATCGCCCGGACAGATCTGCAAGTACAGGTTTTTACGCAGGACCTCCAGCGGCTCGGTAGGCGCCTCGCCGAAATCATCGGGGATGGCGGCGACCTGCTCGCGCCGATAGCGCCGACTTTCGGGACGCAGGCGATCCGTGCTGCGCGGCAAGACCAGATATACGCTGCCGTGTCGGTCGGCGGCCGGCAGCGCCAAGTCCGCCGCCAGCGAGCAGGGTTCATCTTGCCGCGGGATGTCGACTACGGTGCCGTCATCGAGCACGGCCTCACAGCTTGTAAGGATAAGCTGGCCGCGGTGCAAATCGTCCAGCAGTTCCATGCGCAGCAGGCCATAGTGCAGCGGGTCGCGGCGCGCCGAAAACTCCGTCAACCCATCCTGCCAGCGCTCCCATTGCTGAAAGTTCTGCACGAGGAGCGGCATTCCCTCGACCCAAGCCGGTCGGTGGGGCATGAAATGGTCCATCATCAACTACCTCCCTCAATGGCGTTCTGGCAATAGGTGAAGCCTTCTTCTCCGCGCAGATAGATGCTGTTGCGATCGACGCACACGCTGACCGGCTGCATATCCACGACGCGAATCGAGCGGGTCGTCAGCTCATGTCCGACCATGGCCAAAAGGAGGACCCGCGCAAGGCCTCTGCGCCCCTTTACATGTCGCACCTGCAAGGTCGCCCGATGGTCGGGATCGATGGTCGCCGCGTAGAGGCTCCCGGGATCTTCCGGATCGCTAAGCTGCTGCTGTAAGGAAGGCGGAGGGCTTGCGCCTTCCGGCAGGGTCGCAATGATGCTTCGGGCCTGCCGCAGCGATTCGTCATCCATCGCGTCCCTTAACTGAAAAATCCGTATCTTTCCGGCGTAGTTACAGTTAAGGCCCAGGGGGTTCGGACAGCGGCTGGCGGCGACGTCGATCTTGAGGTGGCGGCAGTCCGGGAACACGTCGAAATGATCGATGCACAGCCTCAGCCGGCGCTGGAAAGGCAGCAGTTTGATATGCTGCATGGAGTAGCGCTGCGAGCGATTGCCGAGCGTCGTAAGGAGTAGGTATTGGGTGCTTTTGTGCAGCGGCAGGACGATCGGCAGTCTCCCGTCCTCGCCGGGGGCGACATCGGTCGTCATGACCACGGGATAGTCGGGCAGCTTGGGGTCGGACAGGTAGTCTTGTTTGCGCAGCCGCTCGGGCACGGGATTATCGCGAGGGGCATCGCGGAACTCATCCCAGCGGATGCCCATGCTCATCGGGTCGACGTCTTTCTGCAGCTGGAAGATGCGCAGTGGCAGAACTTGCGCGTCCTTCGGCGTGGCGCAAAATTCCTGTTTCGGATTTATGCACTGGCTGGCGCGAAGAGTCAGGCGAAGCTCGGAACAGCCCCAAGGCGCAATCGCGAATAGGGCGGTAAAAATGGCCGGGCCCAGGCGGAAACGGCATTCCCGGAAAAAAGTCGCCGGCTGTGACCGGCCATGCGCCTTATCGCGGCGGTTGCAAAGTAAACGAGATATCGACATGGCTTATCCTCAATTGATAGTCATTGTAGAACTCGCCTAGAGGCCAGCCAGACGAGCCGGTTATCACGACAAGCCATTTTCGGAAGCCTGTCAAGTAGTTTCACATTTAATCATACAATCATAAGCGAGCTGTTCCATGCGCTGACGAACTGGTCTTTATTGAACCTACCCATAGCGAACTGTACCATTTACAAGCGTCTCAACTTGAAACGACCAGCTCGCTTTGAGTGAAATAAAACGTGGTAGAAATAAAAAGAAATTCGATGACTAATGGGTGACTGATGAACGAACAAACTACTTCTTTGCTCCTCAGCTTGTCGCAAACTGTAGTTCTAGCGTCCGGTCAAAAACAGTAATGTTCGTCATTCGTAAAGAGCAACGCAGGTCTTTGAGCCAGCCGCTGCAGCAGCGCTTCGTCGAACGACTGCGGCTGTATCTGCGCGAGCACTTTGCCAACTGGGTCGATAAGCTGCAGGAGGAAGAGCTGCGCGCCTGGGTTCAGCGGTCCTTGGCCAAATCGCTCCACTACGGAGTGCATTTTGAACCGGAAGCCGCGCAGCTCATCCTGCTGTTTCTCCTCCTTGGCCAGAACGCGGATCAGTCGCTGCCGTGGGTCAAGGAAGTCCTCGCCGATGCCGAGCTGGAGGCCGTTGGCAAGGTGCGGCGGCTGATTGCCTTATCGCATGAACATAAGATCGAAGGCATTGACGAAGTCGTCGTGAACCCCGATATGGAGGCATGATCGTGGAAAAGACGGAGCCGACGCGACCGCAACCGAGCAACGGCAAACAACCGCCACCGCCACCGAAAACCACGCCTTTGGCATCCGTGTCTCTGGCGACTGCGTGCTGCCCTTTGATGCTGCGGCATCCCTGCGATGTGGACAAGCTAGAGGTCGAAGTTCTAGCCGCCAATGACGAAGACAGCCCTTCGACGCTAAGTGTGAAGCTGGAAACGACCACGGTTCAGCGCTTTCTGCATCAGGAAGATCTGAATAAGTCAATCATTGATAGGTTTATCACGGTCGTGTAACGGGCGAAGATCACGGATGTCCATGATATTAAGGTGATAGGACTGCTGTGCCGTTGGGATCTCGTTATTGACTGTCTTGCCAAACCGAAGACCCCCGATTCGCGTGAGAACAAACCCGCCCAGCTCACGGCCGTTGCGCATTATCACGGTAGAAAATGCTCAACGCAACAGCATGCATTGTTGCAAGAGACCGACCACCTTCCCAACATAGTGAAAAAGAAGCTTCAGACTGGCGCCGTGGTCCTGAGCTTAGGGCCTGATGGCTTCTTTCCTCGTCCGTCTTTTATCGATCATATGACCCTCAACCGCGCCCCCATGGACGTGGTTGGTGGCGTCTTTGGCATTATCACGACCTTTATGCGAGAGTTTTCCGGGGAGACGACGGCGGTGGCAGTGCAAGCCCAAAGCTGCGGCGTGCGGGCAGCTGGGGATGGCAAGGCGCCAAATGGTGAATTGAATGCACTGGTGCGGGTTTTTCGTAAGGCGACGTGGGCGATTGGGATCAAGTTTCCCACGTATAAGACGTTTAAAGATGAAAAGGAATGTGCGATCGATGCTCGCAAGATAAAGACTTATACTGAGAAGAAAGATGAAAAGACCGGTAGCCAGCGTGAAAGCACAAAGACTACGACAACGGGCTCAACCAAAACAAATCTCCTCAATAATACGGAAACAACCCAGACCACCGAGGATAAGAGGAGGTATAACAGTACGCAGACAACAACTACGACCAAAGACGGCTCGGTACACAAGGTTACCGAGACCAGTCAGCTGAAAAATGGAGCCAAAGGCAAGATTGTTACTGAAACAAAAACCGATGGCAAGCGCTCGGAAAAAGACAAAAAACTCCGCGGCAAACGCGCCATAGATCAATTAAAGGGAAAACTGTACGACAAGACGGATTTCGATTTGGTCATCATGATCGATGATAAGGAGATCCCTATTCTTGAATCTGCGCGGGAGATACTGGAATTAAAAGAGAAAATTTTGGGAATTCGTAAGTCCATTACAAATATTACGGAGTTTTTTAAGAAGCTGCCGCAGCTCGGATGGAAGTTTTCGCTGGATATTCAGGTGCTCTCGGGAATGGTCGGAGTCTCCTGCGAGCCCGAGTACCTTGAGGGCATCCGGGCGGACGGGCGCTATCGTGGGGTCAATCATGTTTTTGCGATACATATAAATATTCTGATCTGTAAGATTGCAGGGAGCCTTTCATTCGGGGTCGCCCTTAAATCGAAAAGCCTGCGAACCGGGCTCGAAATCGCCGTCAAAGGAACGATTACTTTCGAAGCATCGATCGATACCGATGTTTTTTTAAACACATCTAAAGAAACTGATCTTGTCATCCGGGCCAAGGTCGAAAGCTCGATTAAGTTGGCAGTTGTTGCGTATGTGGAGCTCGTGGGCTTTACAATCGGCGATGCCGAGCTGAGCATTTCAACCGGCATTGAGTTCGATGCCAGATTGTGCATCGATGTTAACAAGCCAACCTTCGCTTTGAAGGGAAAAATAAAAACGAAGCCAATCGTGCTTAAAGGATATATTCGCGGAATATTCTGGGACTCGAAAATGGAGCCAAAGACCTTGGTCGAAGAGCATGAACTTTACTCGTTCGGGTAGCCAAAAATGCAAACTGTGATCTTTGCCCAACTTGAGGCGCATGACTGCAACGCTGAGCTTTATATCAATGGAATTGCTGCCCTGCGCATCACCCCACGTCAGGTGCCGATTGCCAATGCAGCAGTTGAGCAATATCTTATTTCGGGACCTAATCGGATTACTTTAATCGTTGAGCCGGGCCCCAGCCCCTCGCGCGCCCGCACCGTGCATCAGGAGTTCACCGGACAGCCGATGCGGGCAACGGGCCGGCTGATTCGGTTTCCGGAGGGTGTCCCCGGCTTTGTCGAATACGGGGAGCTGCTTGCTGCGGCCCCCTTTGCGGGGTCGCAGGATGCCGACCTGCCAAGAAAATTTCCCGTCGAAGTCTCGGCGGCGGTGGATCTGGGGCCAGCACACGGTCGTTGGGCCTGGCAAGATGCGCCTCCCTTAAAGCTCGATCAGGCGCTTATCGACCAGGTAGGGGTGTTGTTTGCGCAGCTGGAATCCGCCATTCGCAGCAATGACATCGAGCGATTTTGGCAGCTGACCGAGCTTAAGCTGCAGGATATGCTGCGCGCCTATCCTGCGCTCACAAAAGAGCTGATCCGGGCCGATTTGGAACTTCTGTTCGCGCATGTGCTGACAGGCAAGGATCCGGTCCTGCCCAGAGCCCCAAGCCGTCATGATTTCCGTCTGCTTGCGGGCGACCGGCTGCTGCAACTCGTCGAGCCTCAGGTAGACGACATTGGTGCTGAGCCACGAGCCGATCGACGGCAGCGCAAACAGCAGGGCGACCATGAGACGGCGCCGCAATCCTCTCCTGCCGTCCCATCCCGATGGATCGGACACCGTATCCGGCTTACCCATGGATCTCCCGCCACCCTGCTGTTCCGTCGCGCCAGCTCATCGCGCGGCGACGCGGATTCTGGCCAGGAAGCTCGTACCGTACCATTCCTGTGTCGACAGAGAGCGGCGGCCGATGCCGGGCCAGGGGTCGCGCACCACCGCGGCGCGCGGCTGCCCCCGACCGTAGCTGTCGCGCAGGTAGGTCATCGCGGTCAGCACCATGGCATGCCCGCCGGTGCCGATGATCAGCGGTCTGTCCTGTGCCAGTTCGTTTGCGGCGTCGGCGACAGCCGTGGGGCGACCGACATGGAATTGGCCATCCCAGAGAACATCGCAGTAGGCGGTAAAACGCCTCCCGTCGTCGGTCGTCCAGTCGCGGCTGCTGGCGGCAGCGATCTGCGGACCGTGCGCCGGCAGGTTGACGGCCTGGCCGTAGGTCGCCTGCACGATACGCCGCTGGTCGACCTCGAAATCGTGGAAAGCAAAGATGGCGCTGACGCAGGCGGCCCAGCACCATTGGCTATTCTGCTGGCTGGCGACCACGCTGTGCAGGCGGTTGTCGATGCCGGCTTCGCAGAGCTGGGTGCCGAAAGTATCGACCGCCACGCATCGCACCCCCGGATGTGCTTCGAGGTAGGCGTCGAGGAACTGCGGAAAGGTGAGGCTCGCGGCGAACTGGCGGGCTAGCGCAATGAGCCGCTGCTGATTCACCACGCGCACGGTCGCGGGTGGCTGCGCACAGCCGAGCGTGTCGAGGCGCGAGCGGATGCGTTCGTCGTCGTCCTCGCCGAAAATCGCGAGCACTTCGCCGCGCTCGTGCGGTGAGAATCCGAGGAATGGACTTTGCTCGCCGATGGCGATCACGAGCTGAAGCAGCATCCACGACTTGCCGATCTTCGGTCGGCCGACAAACAGGTAGGCCCCTGGATACAGCAGGTCGTTCACGATCGGCTGCTTTGTGGGGATCTCCATTTGCCGCAGGTCGGCGAAGCTCGGCAGCGTGAGGCTTGCAAGGTCCGTGGCGGCCGCCGGTTCCGGCGCGTCGTCCTGTTTTGCAGCCCGCGTCCAGCTCGGCGCGGCGGCCGCCAGTTCTTCAAGCTCCTCGACCGTGTGCGAGTCGAGGAAATCGCTCACGTCC
>CALFML010000043.1 GCA_937879845.1 uncultured Myxococcales bacterium | reverse complement strand
GACAAGCGCCCTCCCGCCGAGCCTCACCTGGAACAGACCCGGCCCGGCGCAGCGGTGTTCCCGAGCGCGCCGGGCGCCGTAGTCAGCGCGCAGACAAGCGCCCTCCCGCCGAGCCTCACCTGGAACAGACCCGGCCCGGCGCAGCGGCGCTCCCGCGACTCAGCGTGCGGACAGGCGCGCTACCGCCGCGCTGATCCGGGCGGGCGGGGGGATGCGCTGGAAGGTCTTGGGTTCGACGAAGACATGCACGGTCTGGGCGACCGCGACGACTTCGCCCGGCACCCGCAGCCGCGTCCCCTGTTCCGGGAGCAGCTCGGAAACGGTCAGGCGGTAGCCCAGGGTCATCGTGCTGCCGGAGAGCTCGCCGGCGACGATCTGGATCTGCAGCTCATCGCCGAAGCGCATCGGCCGGAGGAAGTCGGCCTCGGCGTGGGTCAAGGGTCCGGACCAGCTCTTTGTGACCAGCGCCGCCGGCAGGGGCTCGCCGGCCGCGGCGAGAAAGCGGACGAAGGCGTCGTGGCAGTACTCGAACACGCGCGGAAAAAAGACGATGCCGGCGGCATCGATGTCTTGGAAGCGCACCGGCTGCGGGTGGGTGCACCCGACCGGCGCCGCCAGGAGCTCTTCGCGGGAGTAGCGGCGAGCCGGCATCTCAGCGCGCCGCCTTGTTCCGGCCCTTGGCCGCGGCCTTGGCAAAAGCCCCCGCACTGGGCCGCGCCGCCGGCCGCGCCGCCCTGGCGATGGGCCGCGCGGCGGACATGGCGAGCGCCTTTGTCGCCCCCTCATAGGCGGACATGGCGGCGGGCTTGGCAGCGCGAGCGCTGGGGACTGCGGCGGTGAGCTTGGTCATTAGGTTCCTCACGAATGACGGCCCAGAGTACCCAAGAATCGCCGCCCGCGAAGCGCGAGCTCACTTTTCGCCGCTGTGGGCCGTCGAAACATAGCTCTTTGTGGTCAAGACCAGCTGCAGGGAACAGCGCGTGTTGGCTGCGGGGGGTCAAGACCACCTGCTGCGACAGCGCGTGTTGGCCGCAGGTGGTAAAGACCAGCCGCAGGGGACAGCGCGTGTTGGCCGCGGGTGGTCAAGACCAGCCGCAGGGAACCTTGCGGGTTGGCTGCAGGTGGTAAAGACCAGCCGCAGGCAACTGCTCGTGTTGGCTGCAGGGGGTCAAGACCACCCGCAGGAAACCGCGATTCCCGCGAGTGATCGCAACGGGCCTAGGCGGCGCTCCACCACAGGCCGGCGGACCACAGCAGGCCGTATAGAAGGAGGAGCTGCGCGGTCTGCTTGAGCATCGGGTTGAGGGCGCGGCCGTGCAGCTGGCGCAGGCGCAGGTTCAGGCGGAGCGCCAGCGGCAGGCTGAGGAGCGGCAGCAGAGCGGCGGCGGGCAGCTTGTGCAGGAGCACCAGCGCCGCCGGGATGAGGTAGGCGCCGAGCGACATCAGGTGGTACTCGGCCAGGCCCCCTGTGCGGCCCAGGCGCACGGCGAGCGTGCGCTTGCCGGCCAGGCGGTCGGTCTCGGCGTCGCGGACGTTGTTGACGACCAGCACCGCGGTGGCCAGCGCCCCGACCGGCACCGCGCAGACAAGGGCCAGGGCGGGGAGCTCGCCGGTCTGCACGAACACCGTCCCGCCCACGGCGATAAGCCCGAGGAAGACGAACACGAACACATCGCCGAGCCCGTGATAGCCGAGCGGATACGGCCCGCCGGTGTAGGCCAGCCCGGACAGCACCGACGCCACGCCGATGGCGATGACGACCCAGCCGGCGGTGAAGGTCAGAAGCACCCCGCACCCGGCGGCCAGCGCGAACGCCGTCCACATCCCGGCCCGCACCGCCCGCGGCGGCAACAGGCCCGCCTGGGTGACGCGCGTGGGACCCAGGCGCTCTTTGGTGTCGGCGCCTTTTTCGAAGTCGAAGACATCGTTGGCGAGGTTGGTGCCGATGAGGATGAGCACCGCGCCCAGCAGGGCCAGCAGCGCCGGAACCGCCCGGAAGCCGCCGTGCAGGCGGGCGTACGCCGAGCCGACCAGGACCGGCGCCACCGCGATCCCCAGCGTCGCCGGCCGCGTCGCCAGGATCCAGGCGCCGAGGGAGCCGGGGGCCGGCAGAAAAGGGACCTTGTCCGCCATGGCCTAAATCGCCCACGGCTGCAGGCCCAGCACCGGCAGCGCCGCGGGGAGGATGGAGAACTCGGCCGGCGCCATGCCCGGCGCTTCGCCGTCGAATTCGATGTAGGCGGGGCGGTCGGACAGGGGCTCGACCTGGATGTGGCGGCCGCGGTGCTGGCTCACGCTGGCGACGCCTTTGAGCTTGCCCTGGTACAGCTTGGGGGTGTGGCGCAGCTGGTTCAAAAGGGAGCTCGGGCGGATGATGACGACATCGAGCTGGCCGTCGGTGAGCCGGGCCTCGGGGCCGAACCGCATGCCGCCGCCGGCGAACTGGCCGTTGCAGACCGCGACCGTGGTGACCTCCGTGCCGTCGGGATCGGAGATGCGCTGGCCGTCAAGGAGGATGCGCAGGCGGGCGGGCTTGTAGCGCAGAAGGCCGCGCACCGTGCCGAGGTAAAAGGCGACGCCGCCGCCGAGCCGCTTGCTGCTCGCATCGACGATGCGGCAGATAAGCCCGGTGGCCCCGCACGAGGCGATGTTGAGGAAGTAGCGCTCCGCGGCGGCTCCGGCGTCGGTGCGGTAGCGGGTCCGGCCGATGTCGATGCGCGTCGCGGTGGACTCGGTGAGGCTGCGGATGCCGGCGTCCAGGTCGTGGCCGCCCACCGTGCCGCGGCAGAAATCGCCGCCGGTGCCGGCCGACAGCACGCCGAGCTGCACGGGGCTCGGACAGCCGCCGCGCAAAAGGCCGTTTACGACCTCGTTGTGGGTGCCGTCGCCGCCGAGCGAGACCACGGTGGTGGCGCCGCCGGCCTGGGCCTGGGCGGCGAGCTCGGTGGCCTCGCCGCGGGCCTTGGTGAACAGCACCTCGCAGGCCCCAAGCCCGGCGCGCAGCTTCTTGATGAGGGCTTCCCGCGCCCGTCCGATCCGGCCGGCACCGGCAGCGGGGTTTACCACGACGACGGTGTGCTTGGGGTCGATCATATCCTCTTAGACTCCTACTGGGCTGCCTGAGCGGGAGTGTATAGTAACGCCCGCCTTTGGGGGTCACTCACTTGGGCAAGAGCAGGACGGCGCGGGCATCGACGTTGAGGATCTGGCTGCCGCTGTCCAGCTGCGCCAGCGGCTCATGCCAGTGGGCGTGGCCGCAGACGATGAGCAGGTCGCGGCGGGCGACCTCCAGGTGCTCGCGGATGCTCGGGTTGCCGGGACGGCGGAAGCGCGGCGCGTCGGGTCCTTCGTGCAGGATAAGGACCTCCGGGCGGCAGAACAGGGCGAGGTCGAGGAGCTCGAAGAAGGTCTGGTCGTCGCGGCGCCCGGGCTTGCGCGGGTTGCCGATGATGCCGCTGACGCCGCCGATGCGCAGGCCGTCGAGCTCCGTGGCCGTGCCGTCGAGGAAGTGGACGCCGGGGAGATCGGTGAAGCGCTCGCGCTCCCGCGGGGTGCCGAACAGGTCGTGGTTGCCGCCGACGCCGGCGACCCAGCGGAAGCGCTCGGTGAAGGCCTGCCACACCCGGCGGACGTCGCCGGTGGCGCCGCGCTGATCCCCGGCCGGCGCAGAGTAGAGATCCCCGGCCAAAAGGACCCCGATGCGGCCAAGCGGCGGCAGCTCGCCCAGCTCCGCCAGCTCCGCCAGGTGCTCCGCCAAGACCTCGCCGAGCAGCGCCAGCGCCCCGCCTTGGCTCGGCAGCGGCGCCACCCCTTGGAGGTCGGAGGTGATAAGGAGCGCCATCAGCTCGCCGGGCAGGGAATCGACGGTGCCGCGCAGGATGGGCAGCTCCGCCCCGACGCTGCCGCCGCGCGGGGCGGCGTTCATGTACGCCACGCTCCACGGCGGGGCGGACGCATCCCGAGGGTCGCGGCGGGGCGGACTATGTTCGATCGATCGGATGCGCATACGAGCTTGGAGCACGGCGGACTGCACAGCGGCTCGTCATGATGTTCGCACAAGCGACGCCGGCGCGCGACGGCGTACGGGCGGCAAGCGTCGGGAGCGCGGGCCTTTATGCCGCAGCTGACCGGGCGCGGCGATTTTCTGCTACGACAGCAAGATGCAACAAGCGGGCGATCGAAGTGTTTCTGACCTGATGCCGGGGCGCCTGGAACCGCGGGGCAGGGGACGCCGCGGCGGGTGGCGGCGGCTGTTTCTGGCCGGGCTTTTCGCGGCCTGTCTGAGCGGGGTCGGCGGGGGCCGGGCGGCGGCGGCGGAGCTCAGCGTGGACGGGCGGCACTTCCGCGATGGCGCCGGGCGGGCGGTGATCCTGCGCGGCGTCAACCTGGCCGGCAACTCCAAGGTGCCGCCGTTTGTCCCGCTGTCCGATCTGGATCGCGCCGCCCGGCTCGATCAGCTGGCCGGGTGGGGGGTGTCGGTCATTCGGCTGGTGCTGAGCTGGGAGGCGTACGAGCCGACGCTGGGCGGCTATGACGAGGCCTATCTGGCGGCGATGGTGCGGGTCGCCGAGGCGGCGTGGGAGCGCGGCATCTACACCATCGTCGATATCCACCAGGACGGCTACTCGCGCTATCAGCTGAGCGGCTGCGGCGACGGCTTTCCCGAGTGGTCGATCCCGCCGGGCATCGCCCGCCGCACCCCCGACAACAGCGCCCGCAGCTGCGCCGGCTGGGGGGCCAAGCTCCTCATGGACGCCGATATGAAGGCGAGCTTCGCGGCGTTTTACGCCGACAGCCATGGCGTGCGCCGGCGGTACCTGGCCATGCTCGGCCGCGTGGTCACGGCCTTTGCCGCCGTACCGGGCGTCATCGGCTACGATCCCTTGAACGAGCCCTGGGCCGACGAGGTGAGCGAGCTCGCACCGCTTTACGAAGACGCCGCCGCCGCCATCCGCGTCATCTCTCCCGCCGCGATCCTCTTTATCGAAGGCCAGGTCCTGTGCAGCGGCGGGGTGCAGAGCAAGCTGCCGCGGCCGGGGTTTGCAAACTTCGCCTACGCCCCGCACTACTACGATCCGCTGGCGATCGGGCTCGGCGCCTGGGGCGGCATTACGACGTTCACCGACCTGGCCTTCGTGACCATGAACGCCAAGGCGGCGGGGTGGAACGTCCCCCTTTTTCTGGGCGAGTTCGGCATTGTCGCCGGGGCTCCCGGCGGGCTCCCTTACGTCGATCTCCTGTATGAGCGGCTCGACGACTACCAGGCTTCGGGCGCGTACTGGAACTACACTCCGGGCTGGACCGCCGCGGCCAAGGACGGCTGGAACGGGGAGGACTTCTCTCTCATCGACGATCACGCCGCGGAGCGTCCGACCTTCCGCTTCCGCCCCTACGCCCGCCGCATTCCCGGCACCCCCACCGCGGTGACCGTCACCCATAAAGGCGCGCTGACGAGCGGCTCCATAGAAGTGAAGTGGACGCACGAACCGGCGCGCGGCCAGCTGGAGGTCTACCTGCCGCGCCGCGAGCTCTGGGGCACCGCGCCGCTTAAGCTTGAGACCGCGGGCACAGGCCTAGGCTGCTGGTTCGCCGATGAGCATACGCTTTTGTGCCAGAGCCCCACGGCCGGAGACAAGCGGGTCAAGGTCCGGCCGTGCATCACGGTCCTGGGACTTTGTCTTTGACCGCCTCTTTGCCTGCCTGCGCCGCCCCATAACCCGGCCAACTCATCCCTTCGCTGATTTCCGACATGTCGGACTAACTGCCCCCGCTCTTCCTAAGTGCCGCAGATCACGGAGCTCTTCCGGATTCCGGAGATCCAAGCGGAAAATGCCATGTCAACAAAGCTCCGCTCTGCGACTACATACTAGCGGTGCCTCTGTCGCTAATCTCGCGCCTGAGGCTAAATAAGTTCGCATTTGCGGTGGTTGACGTGAGGCGCCATCCCGCCATACGATGTTGGTCCGTAATGGAAGAGGGAAGGTTGCACGACCATTCCTGGGGACAAAGAGCGCGGCGGGGAATGCCGCGGGACCCAATATCTAGTCGCCCGTGTTGCGGCGTCCGGAGCTTCGTCCGGGCCGCGCACAGACGCTCTGTCTGCGATGCCCTGGTTTGATCGAATCCCCCCATATTGCAGATCTTCGCGCACCGGGTCGGCGACTCCGGCCGGCGCGAAAAAAAAGAGAACCGATAACCGGCGTACGCCGGCGCGGAGCTGCTCAGTAGCTCGACCGATATAGCCAAGCCCTGGCGAGAACCAGCCAAAGACCGATGGAGAGGCACGACATGACGGTCCAAGTGGATAAAGATTTACTCTGCATCAATACGATTCGCACCCTCGCAATGGATGCCGTTCAGGAGGCCAAGTCCGGCCACCCCGGCACCCCGATGGGCCTGGCCCCCGTGGCCTACTACCTCTGGCAGAACCTGCTGCGGTTCGATCCCGAGGATCCGATCTGGCCCAACCGCGATCGGTTCGTCCTGTCGTGCGGCCACGCCTCGATGCTCCTTTACTCGATGCTCCACCTGGCCCAGGTCAAGGCGGTCAATCCCAAGTACGAAGTGCAGGGCAAGCTGTCGGTGCCGCTCGATGACATCAAGCGCTTCCGCCAGATCGACAGCCGCTGCGCCGGCCACCCCGAGTACCGCTGGACCTCCGGCGTCGAGACCACCACCGGCCCGCTCGGCCAGGGCGTGGCGACCTCGGTCGGCATGGCGATCGCCTCGCGCTGGATGGCGTCGCACTTTAACCGCCCGGGCTTTGAGATCATGGGCTACAACGTCTTCGCCATGGCCGGCGACGGCTGCATGATGGAAGGCGTGTCCTACGAGGCGGCGTCGCTGGCCGGCCACCTGGGCCTGTCCAACCTTTGCTGGATCTGGGACAATAACCGCATCACCATCGAAGGCTCCACCGACGTGGCCTTCACCGAGGACGTCGCCACGCGCTTCATCGCCGCCGGCTGGGCGGTCATGCGGGTGGGCGATGCCAACGACCTGACCATGCTCGGCCGGGCGTTCAACTTCTTCAACAAGGTCACCGACCGCCCGACGCTCATCATCGTCGACAGCCACATCGCCTACGGCGCGCCCAATAAGCAAGATCACCACTCGGCGCACGGCGAGCCGCTCGGCTGGGATGAGATCAAGGCGACCAAGAAGGCCTACAACTGGCCGGACCCGGACGCCAAGTTCCTGGTTCCCGACGGCGTCTACGATCACATCTCCGGGGGCCTGGGCGCCCGCGGCAAGAAGCTGCGCAGCGAGTGGATGGAGCAGTTCGAGAAGTACAAGGCGGAGTATCCCGACCTCGCCAAGGAGCTGTACCAGATGCAGCACCGCCAGCTCCCCGAGGGCTGGGACAAGGACATCCCGAGCTTCCCCGCCGATGCCAAGGGCGTCGCCGGCCGCGATGCCTCGGCCAAGGTGCTAAACGCGATCGCCAAGAACGTGCCGTGGCTCATCGGCGGCTCCGCCGACCTCGCCCCGTCCACCAAGACGCGCCTCACCTTCCAGGGCGCCGGCGACATGCAGCGCGAAGCCCCGGGCGGCCGCAACATGCACTTTGGCGTCCGTGAGCACGCCATGCACTCGATCTTGAACGGCCTGTCGCTGAGCAAGATCCGGCCCTTCGGCTCGCAGTTCATGATCTTCAGCGACTACGCCCGCGCGCCGATCCGGCTCTCGGCGATCATGGAATTGCCGGTCGTCCACATCTTCACGCACGACTCGATCGGCGTTGGAGAAGATGGACCGACCCACCAGCCGATCGAGCAGCTGGCCTCGATGCGCGCCATCCCCGGCATCCTGGTGCTGCGCCCCGGCGACGCCAACGAAGTCGCCGACGCCTGGCGCGTCATCATGGCGCAGAAGCACGAGCCGGCGATCCTCATCCTGTCGCGGCAGGCGATGGCGACCCTGGATCGCACCAAGTACAACCCGTCGCAGGTCGGCCGCGGCGCCTACTGCGTGACCAAGGACGAGCACCCCGACGTGATCCTCATGGGCACGGGCAGCGAAGTCGAGCTGTGCGTGGAGGCCTCCGAGCACCTGGCCAAGGAAGGCATCAAGGCGCGCGTGGTCAGCATGCCGTCGTGGGAGCTGTTCGAGAAGCAGGATGAGGCGTACCGCAACAGCGTCCTGCCCAAGTCGGTGCGGGCCCGCGTCGCGGTGGAGAAGGCCTCGACCTTCGGCTGGGCGCGCTACACTGGGCTTGACGGCGCGATCGTCGGCATGGAGACCTTCGGCGCCTCGGCCCCGCTCGCCGAGCTGCAGAAGAAATTCGGCTTCACGGTCGAAAATGTGGTCAAAAAGGCCAAGGCGCAGATCGCTCAGGCCTGCGCTGACAAAGGCAAGGAGTAACGCATGAGTGCGACCACTGCGCATGAAGCCGCCGTCTACATAATCTTCGGCGGCACCGGAGATCTGGCGGCGCGCAAGCTGTTCCCATCGCTCGCGCAGAGCTGCCTGGAAGGTCGGCTGCACGAGCACACCCAGGTCATGGGACTTGGGCGCTCGCAGAAGACCGACGAGGCGTTCCGCTGCGAGATCCGCCCCTGGCTGCTGCAGGCCAAGATCTCGCCGGAGCACGCCGACAAGTTCCTCGCCCGCCTGCACTACCAGACCTGCGGCGACAAGGTCGAGGACATCCGGG
>CALFML010000042.1 GCA_937879845.1 uncultured Myxococcales bacterium | reverse complement strand
GAAGACACTCTTTCCCTACACGACGCTCTTCCGATCTGCATGGCCGGTCGCGCCGCCGACTCAGTCCCTGTATCTGCAGCCGGATGAGCGGCTTTCCTTCGCGCCCAGAGCGGCCTCGGGCCCGAGCGCCGATGACTTTGATGAGTACATCGCCGATCCGGCCAAGCCCGTGCCCTACCGCCATGGTCCCATTGCGGCGGTGTATGCCAAAAACAGCACGTGGTCGCGCTGGCTGGTGGATGATCAGCGCGACTTCGCCACCCGCACCGATGTGCTCACCTACACTTCTAAAGCGCTGACCGCACCGGTCGCGGTGCGCGGCGAGCCGGTGGCGCAGCTGTTTGCCTCCACCAGCGGCACCGACGGCGATTTCGTCGTCAAGCTGATCGATGTCTACCCCGATGAGGTGCCGGAAAAGCCCGAGCTCGGCGGCTATCAGCTGCCCGTCAGCATGGACATCCTGCGCGGCCGCTACCGCCGCGATCCGGCGCACCCGACGCCTTTGACCGCGGGCCAAGTCGAGTCCTACACCCTGCCGTTGCCGCACATAAACCATGTGTTTCTGCCGGGCCACCGCATCATGGTGCAGGTGCAGTCAAGCTGGTTTCCGCTGTACGACCGCAACCCGCAGACCTATGTCGACAACATCTTTTTCGCCCGCCGCGCGGACTACAAAAAAGCCACCATCCGGGTCTTCCACAGCGCGACGCAGGCGAGCCGCATCCAGCTGCCCGTCGTAGCGAAAAAATAACGCGCCCGGCGTCCGTCCACCGCGCTCGGTCGGCGCCGCCGCTTACAGCGGGAAGTAGTAGACGCCATCGCGATCCCGGTGATGGTAGTCCATGACGCGCGGCCACATCGGACTGCGCAGCTCCGACTCCCAGCGCCCGAGCTTGCCGAGCAGCTCAGCGACCACGGCCGGCAGGACGGCGGCAAGATTATTTGTCTCCGACTTGTCGGCCGCCAGGTCAAACAGCACGGTGCGGTCGGCCTTGTCATCGCGAATCAGCTTGTAGCGGCCGTGCCGGATCGCCTTGGTGTAAAGGGAGCGCCAATAGAGCGCTTCATGCACCGGACCCGGGACAGCGACAGGGACCGGCGCCGCTTCCGCGGCCGCAGCGGCTGGTGCGCGGCGCTGCAGATGCGGTAACAGATCGACCCCGTCATACGTGCGGTCGGTGGGCAGCGGGCTCCCCGCCGCCGCCGCCGCCGTCGCGAAGATATCCATCGAGCTCACCGGCGGCGCGAACTGCTGGCCGCTTTCGACGCGCCCCGTCCACTGCATGAGGAACGGGATGTTGATGCCGCCTTCGAAGTTGGTGAACTTGCCGCCGCGCAAGGGGGCGTTGTCGGTGGCGTGGGTGTAGGTCGCGCCGCCGTTGTCGCTGAGAAAAAAGAGCAGCGTCTGTTCCAAAAGTCCCGCCGCGCGCAGCGAGTCTAGGATCTCGCCGACCGCATCGTCCAAGGCGGCGATCATGCCGTAGTAGACTCGCTTGTTCGGATCCGGCTCCGCGGCGAAGCGGTCGTAGTAGCGGCGCGGGACCTGAAAGGGGGTGTGGGGAGCGGAAAACGGGACGTAGAGGAAAAACGGCGCGTCCTTGTTCTTTTGGATGAAGGCGCTGCTCTCTTTGGCGATCCGCTCGGTCACATACAGATCGTCATCGACCGGCTCATCGTTGCGGCGCAGCACGCAGTTGCCTTCGCGGTGTCCGGCCCAGATGAAGCGGTCGGAGAAGTCGCTGTGTCTTTGGTTGACGATATCGGGGCGGCGCGGATCGGCGTACAGCGTGCTGGCGCCGTAGAAGCCGTACTGGTAGTCAAACCCGCGGCGCGACGGAATCGCCTGCGGGCTGGCCCCCAGGTGCCACTTGCCGATGAGCGCGGTGCGGTAACCGAGCGGCTTTAGGAGCTCGGCCAGCGTCAGCTCCGAAGACGGCAGCCCTTGGGCGAGGATGTCGTCGAACTCCGGCACCGCCACCGCGTCGGCGACCCGCCAATCGCCGCGGGCGAAAAAGTACTTGAACACGTAGTACTCGAGCCGGTTTCTGGGGTAGCGCTCATGGTTTATAAGCTCGAAGCCGAAGCGCTGCTGGTAGCGCCCGGTGAGGAGGCCGGCGCGCGACGGGGCGCAGATCGGCGAGGTGATATAGCCTTCGGAAAAAGTGACTCCGGCGCGGCCGATGGAGTCGATGTGGGGGGTGACAAGATGCGGGCTCCCGTACAGCGAGATATCGGTCTTCCCCAAGTCATCGGCCAAGATGACGACGATGTTGGGCCGCCGCGGCGCCGGAGCTGCCGCGCCCTCCTGCGGCGCGGCGCCTGGGAGCAGCCCTCGGCTGGCCTGCGCCAGCAGGAAGCGCTGCTTCTCCGCCAGCTTGGCCGCGTCATCGATGATGTGAAAGCGGGGGCTGGAAAGAGGCCAGAGCAGCCACCCGGCCAGCGGTCCTGCGACCGCCAACATCGCAAAGACCGCAAAGGCCCACCCACCGGTCCGTTCCCGCCTTGCCGCGCGCTTTTTTTGCATGGCTCAGCCTACGCCATGGCAGGGGGAATGTACCAAGCCAAAGAGCCGCTGCCTAGTTGTCGCGCTCTGTGCTTACGTGCGCGCATGCGGCCGCGGCAGATGAAACCAAAAGCGCGAGCCGACCGGCGCCCGCGGCATGTAGCCGATGCGCCCGCCCCAGCGCTCCACCGTGACCCGGCAGAAATAAAGGCCCAGGCCGATCTTGCCGCCGCTGCGGTGGTCGCGGGAGAACTTATCGAACAGCGATGATTCCACTTCGGAGGAGACGCCCGGACCCTGATCGTCCACGGTGAGCAGGACCTGGTCGTTGCGGCCGGTGAGGCCGATCGTAACCTCGGTGCCGGCCGGAGCGTAGCGCAGCGCGTTGTCTATCAGGTTGGCCAGGACGCGCTCCAGCCGCGAGCGCTCGCCCGCCACCAGCCAGTTGGCTTTTGCGGCCGCCGAAAGGCGCAGCTCGACCTTGCGCCAGCTGGCCGGCAGGCGCTGCAGCTGGACGACATCTTCGGCGCAGCTCAGAAGATCGACGGTCGTAGCGGGCTTATGCCCGGAGCCGGAATCACCGCGACCCTCCATGCCGCCGCTCTGCTCGATCTCGAATACGTCCAAGATGTCGCGCGCCAGCGCCTCCTGCTTGGCCACGGCGCGCAGACCGGCGTCGACCACCTGCTTGGCCGCTGCGCCGTGGGACTCTTTCTTGAGCAAAAAGAGACTGCCGCGGATCGTCGATAGCTGCGTCGCCAGATCGTGAACGATGCAGTGGAACAGGATGTCGCGCTGCTCCACGCTGCGGAGGAGCCGCTGATGGATGAGGTGCCCTTCGCGCGCCTGCTGCAAAAGGGCCAGGCGCTCGGTCAGTCCGCGCTGGCTCCCGTCTATGACCAGCAGCTGGCGGCTGCCGAGCTGCACCGCCGATGCGACCAGCAACAGCTCGCCGCCCGCCGGTCCGTTCTCGCTCCAGATCTCCGAATCGATGCTGGCGAAATGGCGGCGCTCCGCTGCGAGCTTGGTCCAGTGCGCGCGCGCATCGACCAAAAAACTTTCAAGATACGCAAACGTCGCACAGAGCCGCGGCTCCGGAATCTCCGCCGGCGAGTCGGGGAAAAAACGCCGCGACCAGCTGGGAGCGAGCCCGAGCCGGCGAAACACTCCGTCCGCTCCCCGCTCCAGCACGAAAAGCTCCAGCGCGGCGCACAGGTCGGCGAGCACCGGCGCGTCCATCGCCTAGCCGTTCCGTAGCAGCTGCGCGGTCAGCTGCGCAAAAGCGGCCTCGACGCCTTCCCCGGTCTTGGCGCTGGTCCGAATCACCGGCCCGAGCTCGGCGAGCGACTTCTCTTCGAGCTCACCAATCTCCCACTCACTTTGCAGATCCGACTTGTTCAAAAGGATGATAAACGGCGCCTTGCCGATCGAGTCCGTAGCCACCTTGTGCAGGGCCGGAATCCGATCGAGCGTGACCCGGCGCGTCCCATCCGCGACCAAAAAGTACCCGGCCGAGCCGCGCAGGAAAGAGGGTCTTACGGACTGGAAGTCATCGTCGCCGTAGATATCCCACAGGATGATCGTAAGGGGACCGCTCGGCGTCTCCACCACCTTCTTGTCTACCTTGACGCCGATGGTGGTGTGATACTTCTCGGAGAAGATACTGCGGACAAAGCGGGCGACAAGGCTCGTCTTCCCCACAGCAAAAGAGCCCAGCATGCAGATCTTCTTCTGAATCATGTCTCAGCGCCCACAGTGCGCGTCCCGCCCGTCTGGCCTAGCCGTCCCGCTGCCAGAAAGTCCCCGCGCCCGCCCATAATGTCGCATTTTCCCTCTTGATGGTGAACTTTCTCCGGGCGGCCGGGTCGCGCCCCTTGTCTTGACGGCCGCGCCTGGCTCCAGGTTATAATGACATCGGCCGATGCTGCCCAGTTAGGTCGGGCGCCTCCCCACGTCGCAGCAGAGCTGCATACCTGCAATAAAACCGCACATTCCTACGCAGAGGAGAAGACATGGCACCAAGTAGCCCCAAGGGGGCGGTTCCCGCTCCGACCGATCGGGAAGCAGCAGCAGAGTCCAGGGGCGGCGCGCTCCCAGCCGGGGCGCCCGGCGCCAACATGGACAAGGTCCGCGAGCTGCTCTTTGGCACCCAGATGCGGGAGATGGAAAAGCGGCTCACCCGGATGGAAGACAAGCTGGCCCAGGATCAGAGCGACTTCCGGGAAGACGCGCGGCGCCGCTTTGAGGCCCTGGAACAGCTCATCTGCCATGAGCTGGCCGCCGCCGCCGAGCGCGCCAAGAGCGAGCGCGAGGAGCGCGAACAGAGCGTACGCGCGACCGAGAAAGCGCTGCTCGATGCGCTGCGCGCCAGCGAGCGGAAGGTGGCGCTGCTCGATGAACAGCTGGCCAAAGCGCAGCGCGAGCTGCGGCAGCAGCAGCACGAGCAGTCCGCCGGGCTCCGCGACGAGCTGCGGGCGGCGCGCGACCAGCTTGGCCGCAGCATGAGCCGCAGCGTCGATGAGCTGCGCAGCGATAAGCTCGATCGATCGACGCTGGCGACGCTGCTCACGGAAGTGGCGGCGCGCCTTGGTGGTGAGCCGCCGGCTGCGGACCGCAGATGAGTGAGCCGGCCGCGGGGGGAGGTGGAAGCGGCCCCCCGGACAGCCAGCTGGAAGAGCTCCGGACGCTGCTCTTGGCGCCGCAGGAGCAGGAGCTGCGCCGGATTCAGGAACGTCTGGACGGCCTGAGCTTCTCTGCAGTGGAGGTCGGGCGGGTCTTGCCCACCGCGATCTCGCTGCAGGATCAAAAGCCCGATGCCCCGCTCTCGCAGTCGCTGGTGCCGGTGGTGGAAGGGGCGCTGTTCACCCTGGTGCAAAGAGACCGCGAGCGGATTGCCGGAGCGCTGTATCCGGTCATGGGACCGGCGATCCGCAAGTCGATCGCGGAGTCGCTGACCGGTCTTGTGCAGTCGCTGAACCAGGCGCTGGAGCACAGCCTTAGCATCCGCGGTCTGAGCTGGCGGGTGGAGGCCATGCGCACCGGCGTCAGCTTCGGCGAGGTCGTGCTCCGCCACAACCTGCTGTTCCGGGTCGAGCAGATCTTCCTGATTCACAAGACCTCCGGACTGCCGATGCAGCACCTGGCGGCGGCCGAAGTGGTGGCCCAGGACTCAAGTCTCGTGTCGGGCATGCTGACGGCGCTGCAGGACTTCGTCCGCGACTCGTTCACCGCTCCGGGTAGCGAAGGCATCGACATGCTCAAGGTCGGGGAGCTGAACGTGTGGATCGAGCATGGACCGCAGGCGATCCTGGCGGCCGTGATCCGCGGCAGCGCTCCGGAGTCGCTACGGCCGATGCTGCGCTCGGCGCTGGAGACCATTCACATCCGCTACGCCGCGCCGCTTGCCAGCTTCAGCGGGGACGACACCCAGCTGGAAGAGGCGCGGCCGCTTCTGGAGTCATGCCTGGCCACGCAGTATAGGCCCCAGGCCTCCCGCCCGTCGTTCATGCTGCTGGTTATCTGCCTTGCCATCCTGGGCGGCGTCGGCATCTTCGCGGTGCAGGCGTGGCAGCAGGCCAAGCGCTGGGATTCCTTCGTCAGCCGCCTGAGCGCGCAGCACGGCATCGTCATCCACGCGCAAGGCCGCACGTCCGGCCGCTACTTCGTAAAGGGTCTGCGGGATCCGCTGGCCGCCGATCCGCTGCCGATTTTGAGGCAGAGCAGCCTGGACCCCGCCCAGGTCGATATGGTCTGGGAAGACTATCAGGCGATGCATCCGGAGTTCGTGCTGGCGCGGGCGCGCACCATCCTTGCGCCTCCCGCCACCGTGACTTTGACCATGAACGGCCGGGTTCTCAAGGCGGCGGGGCGCGCTTCGCACCGCTGGCTCGCGGCGGTGCGGCGCCTCGCGCTGACCCTGCCCGGAGTCTTGGGCTATGACGACAGCGCGGTGCAGGATGCGGATGCCGCGGCCCTTTGGGCGGAGCGCGCCGCGGTCGAAAAGGTCCATCTGATCTTTCCGCCGCTCGGCGCCGCCATCTTGCCCAGCATGAACGATGCGCTGGCGCACCTTGGCCTGCGCATCCAGCGCCTGGTCGCCGCCGCGGTGGCGCTCGACAGCATCGTCCAGATCCGCATCATCGGGCAGGCCGACGGAGTCGGTACGAGCCAGCACAACCTCACCTTGAGCCAGATGCGCGCCGAGGCGGTGGCCGATTCCCTGCGCGCCCGCAACATTCCTTTTCCGGTGCTCGTGCCGACCGGAGTCGGCGCCCCGCTGCACCCGCACGCGGCGGAGAGCGCCGGCGAAACCGAGACCGACCGCCGGGTGATCTTCCGCGTCGAGCTGTTTCGCCCCAGCCAGTTCTTAGAGGCCACGCCGTGATCCAGAAAAAGGTGGGCATGCTCGGCGCGTTCGCGGTCGGCAAGACCAGCCTGGTGGCGCGCTTTGTCCGCAGCATCTACTCCGAGACCTACCAGACTACGATCGGCGTCAAGGTCGACAAGAAGGAGGTCGCGGTCGATGGCGCGCCGCTCGGACTTTTGTTGTGGGATCTGCACGGGGAGGATGAGCTGCAGAAGGTCCGGCTGGTCTACCTGCGCGGCGCATCGGGGTACCTGCTGGTCGCGGACGGCACGCGGGCGGCAACCCTGGAGGTCGCAAAGAGCCTGCAGCAGCAGATCACCGCGACCCTGGGGCCGCTGCCGTTTGTCCTTGTGCTCAACAAAGCCGACCGCGCGGACGACTGGGAGATCACGCCGGCGCAGCTCGCGGCGCTGCAGCACAAGGGCTGGCCGGTGCTCAAGACCAGCGCGCGCACCGGCGCGGGGGTGGAGGAGGCTTTTGTGCTCCTCGCCCGACTGATGCTGAAAGGGACCCATGGCTAGCGTTCCGGCACCGGTCAAGGACTACCTGGAGCAGATCAACATCGCGACCCGCGTGCCGGCGTTTCTGCTCTTGCGCGAAGACGGACTCGTGCTGGAGGCGGGCGGCGAGCTTTCCTATTACGGCCTTGCCGATTCATGCGGGCAGCCGCTGCCGGAGACGTGGCGGTTCTTGACCGATTTCCTGCCGCTGGAGGAGGAGTCGCTGGATCTGCCGCGCCTGAAGATCGGCAGCCGTGACTCGGTCGATCTGCACTTTGTGCGCAGCGAAGGCGGGGTGTTCGTCGTGTTCTTAGACGCCCGCGCGCAGGAGGCGAGCCAGCGCTCCCTGCAGCAGAAGACCAACGAGCTGAGCCTGCTCGAAGGGCGGCAGCAAAAGCTCCTCCGCCAGTACATCGGCAGCGGCATCGCCGAGTCGCTGCTGCAGGAGATCTGGGATCCGGCAAGCGGCGGCGAGCGGCGCGTCATGACGACCATGTTCGCCGACATCCGCGGCTTCACCCCCTATAGCGAAGCCAGCCCGCCGGAGCAGGTATTTCGCACGCTCAATGCGTACTTGGGAGCGATGCTGGAGCCGGTCCTGGCGCAGGGCGGCTGGGTGGACAAGCTCGTCGGCGATCAGGTCATGGCGCTGTTCGGGCTAGTCAAAGCGGATGTGGCTCCGGCGGTGCAGGCGGTGCAGGCGGCGCACCAGATCGTGCAAAACGTGCGCCAGCTGTACGCCAGCGGCAAGGTCGATGTCGGACTCGATATCGGCATCGGCATCACCACCGGTCCGGTTGCCCTGGGAATCATGGGAACGCGCGAGCGCCGGTCCTTCACCGCCATCGGCCATAACGTCAACCTCGCGGCGCGGCTGGAGTCGCAGGCGCAGCGGGGCGAAATCCTCATCGACGAGACCTCTTATGAGCAGCTGGGAGAACACCGCGGGCGCTTCAGCCGCAGGATGCTGCTGCTCAAAGGCGTGTCGGCGCCGATCGCCGCTTATTCCTGCACCGCCTCCTAGCGCATAGGGTCTTGTAAAGATTGGCAGCGCTGCGCGGTCGCGGTGCAGGTGCTGGCTCGGGTTACGATCGAGGGCAGGGTCGTACCCGCGGCGCCGCAGCCCGGCCTCCGAGCGGAGGTCCGTAGCGCGCGCCGGTAAAGCAGAATCTTAGGAGGCACTGATGTCGATGCGAGATACGGCGATGGTATTCCTCATGGCGATCCCGCTGGCGGGCGCCGCCAGCAGAGATCGGAAGAGCGTCGTGTAGGGAAA
>CALFML010000041.1 GCA_937879845.1 uncultured Myxococcales bacterium | reverse complement strand
GCAGGCCAGCGACTGGGCGAGCTTGCGGTGCAGGCGCCGCATCTCCTGCGCGCCGAGCCGCGCCACGACGAGCTCCCGGAAGCAGTCATGCCCCAGGCGGTGGCCTTCGCCGAGCGAGGTCGGCTCGCTCTGCAGAAACGGCGCAGCGAGGCGGCGGACATCGGCCGGGGAGTCGCCGCCCGGCGCAGCCGCGGTGAACGAGGTGCCGAGGATCGCGCCCAGGAGCTCCCACGGCAGCGCGGTGCGCGCCGCGCAGAGCAGACCGAGCGCGGTGCGCGCCGGCGGCTCGGCGTTCGGACTCGGCTCCAGCTGGTGCTCTTCCCACAGCGGCTGGCTGAGAAACTCCAGCATGCCCCACAGCCCGTAGGGCACCGGCTCGCCCATGCGCGCCATCCGCTCCGCCGGCGACATACGCTCCAGGTAGCCGGCCAGCATCAGGGCGTGCAGGGGGTTGCCCTCGGCGCAGCGCACCGCGGTCTTGATGTACTCCGGCGGCAGGCTCAGGCGCGGCCCGTGATAGGACCACAGCGCTTGCGACGCCCGGTGCTTGCCGTCGACGCCGCGATCGAGATCGATGCAGCGGAAGGAGCGCTCGGCGAAAAACGATAGGTAGGGGTGGCCGGAGCGAATCGAGCAGACCAGGAACACACCCGGCGGCAGGGCCTGCGGCAGGAAGCGCGGCAGCGGGTTGTCGCTGCCCTCCGCCACTGCCTCGTTCAAGCCATCGACGATAAGAAGAAGCCGCTGGTGCGACGGGATGAGCTGGCGGTTGGAGATGCGCAGCAGCAGCTCGACCAGGCGCCGCTCGGGCCGCGCATCGGGGTTGGAGGAGCTTGGGAACAGCGCCTCGATCTGCGCGACCAGGGACGACTGGATGGCGTAGGGCTGATCCCAGTCGGAGACCCCGCGGCGCAGGAAGTGCTGCGGCACCGCCTGGCCGATCTTCTCGCGGGCGGCGATAAAGTGCGACAGCACCGCGCTCTTGCCGGAGCCGGGGCTGCCGGTGATGAGCAGCCAGCCGCGATCGGCAGAGCCGCTGAGCCAGTCTTCCATGAGCGCCAGCACGTCTTCGCGCCCGCGCAGCTCGGGGTGGCGAGCCCGTTCGCTCTCGAAGACCGGCCGACTAGAGGCCAAAACTGCCCCCCAGCGCAGCGCGCAGGATAAAAGGGCCTCCCGCGCAGTGTCGGCAAATTGGGTACAGGGCTAGCTGAAAGCGAGTCATGGCAAGCCGGTCCGTTTGCGGCAATCCTGCCACTTGGCGGTGACCGATACAATCGGTTACCCATGATTGTCTACGGACAGCGTCAAGCGCAGTCGCTCAGCGCACCGCGCGAATCGCAGCCGGGCGCCGCACTGCGCGGCCTGGACCGTGGCCCGACCGCCGGCTCAGACCGCGGCTTGGCGCCGGCTTCCGTGGTAGCGTGGCGGTGTGCTGACCACACGGTTTGCGCCCAGCCCGACCGGTCTTTTACACCTGGGACACGCGCTGTCCGCCCGCTGCGCCATCGATGCCGCGCGCCAGGGCGGCGGGCGCTGTCTGCTGCGCATCGAAGACATCGATCGCACCCGCTGCCGGCGTGAGCTGGAGGACGCGCTGCGCGCCGACCTGGCGTTCCTGGGGCTTTTTTTCGATGGACCGGTGCGGCGGCAGTCGGAGCACTTTGCCGACTACGCAGCGGCGCTGCAGCGGCTTACCGCGCTTGAGGTCCTATACCCGTGCTTCTGCACCCGCGCGGACATCGCCGCCGAGATCGCCCAAGCGCAGAGCGCCCCCAACGCCGCGAGCGCCGATCCGCAAGGGCTCGGGCCGCGCTATCCGGGGCGCTGCCGCAGCCTCCCGCCGCACATCGTCAAGGAGCGCATGGGCAGCGGCCAGAGCTACGCGCTGCGGCTGCACCTGGACAAAGCCGTCGCGCTGGCCCAGCGCATGACCGCGGGCGGCGGGCCGCTCACCTGGCATGACCGCCGGGCGGGCCGGATCACGGCGGCGCCGGAGCTTTTGGGCGACGTGGTGCTGGCGCGGCGGGAGATTCCGACCAGCTACCACCTGGCGGTCACGGTGGACGACGACCTGCAAGGGGTGACGCTGGTCACCCGCGGCGAAGATCTGTTTCACGCGACCCATATCCACCGCCTGCTGCAGGCGCTGCTCGGGCTTTCGACGCCGGAGTATGAGCACCACCAGCTGCTCATGGATGCAGCGGGGCGGCGTCTGGCCAAGCGCAGCGGCTCCGAGTCGATCGCCTCCCTGCGCGCGTCCGGGCACAGCGCCGAAAGCTTATGGGCCCGCCTGGGGCTCGCGCCGCCTACGAGCGGAGCTGGCGGTTCAGATCGCTGACGGCTTCGGGGCCAAAGCCGGCGGCGATCTCGCGGATCGCATCTTCCTCGGCTCGGCTGACCCGGCCGCCGAACCCGAAGATGCCGCTGGAGACCTCGGCCACGTCAAGGCACAGCACGATGAGCTCGCGCTCGACCTGAGTCTCGACGGCGCGGCCCTTGCTCTTGAGCACCGCCTGGAGCAGCTGCCGGCTGTGGTGCAGGAACGCATCGGTGGGGCGGCTGTCGAGCAGCGTCTCGCACATCTGCCAGGCGCGGCTGCCCTCGGGGATCTCGCGCAGACGCAGGATGCGCATGATCTGCGCCCGCTCGGCCCGCGACACCGAGCCGTTGGCCCAGGCGACCTGGATGAGCGGTAGGAGATACAGCACGCTCGCGGTCTCCGCATCGAACCCGAGCATCAGCATCCGCTCCGCCAGCTTGGGATCCGGCAGGTTCAGCGCCGCGACGACCTGGGCGATGTGCAGCGTCGGCGAGCTGCGCCGCGACGAGGACGAGCGCGGCGGAGTCGAGGGCGGCCGGCCGGTGGACGGGGGCGGACTCTTTGACTGCTCACTGGTCATCAGAATCTCCGGTTGGTCCGATCGCCTGGGCCCCTTCGGCAAGAGGGCGCAGGCACCGCCATGGTAGCGCACGGCTTGCCGCGGCGCCGCGGGTCTGCCTGCACGAATGTATAAGTAGGCGATTATTGAGCGGAACTACAGCAAGAATGGCGCGGCAGGGAAAAACGGCAGGGAATCGGACCAGCGGACAACAGGGTTAGAAATAGAACACGATCCCGAGCTGACCGCCGCCGGAGATGGCCGAGACCGCGTCGATGGTGGCGCGCGGATCGGTGATGCTGACGCCGAACTGGAAGGTCGCCTGGGCCAGGACGCTCACCCGGTCGGCGACGTAATACTCGATGCCGAGCACCGGGCCCAGGCTCAGGCCGATGATCCAGTTGTTGTCGCCGCTCGGGTCGAGGTAGCTGAAGTGGAACACGCCGCCGAAGTACGGGGCGATGCGCCGCCAGACCCGGAACGACTTGAGCACGCCGCCGGTGAAGCTCAGGCCGATATCGGTGTTGGAGGTCGTGGTGCCGATGCGGTTTGTGACGTTGGCCACGCCCAAGCCGACGGAGAACGGAATCGTCACCGAGGCGAGGACGGCGCGGAAGCCGACCTCGGTGAACAGCAGGTTGTTGGCCTTCTGGTCGAGGATGCCGTTGGTCGTCAGGCTGCCGAGGCCCCCGAAGGTGAAGGTCATGGCCCAGTTGCCAGCTTCCGCCCGCACCGCCGGCATGGTATCGGCATTCACGGTCAGCTTGGGAGCGGCGGCGGCGGTGGCGGCGGCGGTGGCGGCGATCGGATCGGTAGGTGGAGCGGACGGGGCAGGCTCCTGGGCACGCGCCTCCGTTGCACAAAGGGCGCTGAGCAGCAGGCCCACGGACAGGCCCACGGGCAGGCCCACGGACAGGATCGCGTTGCGGAGCGGACGAAGCAGGGCGCGCATGAACTAGCCTCCAGTCTTTTGGGAAATGCGGCGCTCATCCTACCCACAATCGATTCTCCGCCAAGGGATCAATGGCATCCGGGGGTAATCAGGCGCGGGCAAGCGTACCCATCCGTAGTTGGGGAGCTAACCAAAGGCGTCGTAAACGTAACCGCAGAAACAGATAGTTGTTCCCTCATCCGGATTGCGGTATGTGTCGGCGCATGGCCTCCCGCGAAACTGTAATTCCTCTGCAAGACGAGAAGCGCGCCCTCTGGGTTCTCAAGAAGCTGCCGCTCCTGCAGGACCTGGCGCACGACACCCTGGCCCGCCTCGCTGAATCGGTGCAGCTGCTCGATCTGCGGCGGCGCCACGTGATCTACCTGCCGGGCGATCCCGGCCGCGCGGTCTATTTCCTGAGCACCGGCCGGGTCAAGATCAGCAAGGTCACCCGCGACGGCAAGGAGCTGACCCTGGACTACCGCGGCCCCGGCGAAATCTTCGGCGAGATCTGCCTCATCGAAGGCGGCCCGCGGGAAGAGATGGCGGAAGCCATGGACAACGCCCTCATCGCCGAGGTGGACCGCAACCTGTTCGAGCGCCTGATCCAGCGCGAGGGCCTGGTCGGCTACAGGCTGTGCAAGATCCTCGCCCAGCGGCGGCGCGAGATTGAAAACAAGCTGGAGAACCTGGTCTTTAAAGACGTAAACTCCAAGCTCGCCGAGCTGCTCCTAAACCTCGCCACGGAGTACGGCATCGACGACAGTCGCGGGACGCTGGTGGCGCTCAAGATCACCCATCAGGAGATGGCCAACCTCATCGGCAGCACGCGGGAGACGGTGTCGCTGACGCTCAGCCAGTTCAAGCGCAGCGGCCTCATTCAGACCGAAGGCCGCAAGGTCATCCTCGCCGACCGCGAAAAGCTACGCTCGCTGGCCTGATTCGTCCGGCGCGGCGGGCGGGCGCGACAGCCAGGCCCCGGCAGCCAAAAGCGCCGCCGCCGCAGCAGCAGTGAGAGCGGCGAGCGGCGATAGCAGCGGCACCTGCGGATCGACCTGGCCGCCGCGTACGAGCACGATGACCAGCCCGTTGTTCACAAGGTGCATGCAGACGGCCGGCCACAGCGAGCGGCTGCGCACCGCCGCAATGCCGAACCCGAGCCCAAGGATCGTCGTCGGCAGCAGCTTGGCCCACGAGAGGTGGAAGGCGCCAAAGAGCAGCGCGCACAAGAGCACCGCTAGCGCCGGCCGCTCGCGGGTGGGCGCGGCGACCAGGCTGGCGCGGCCGAGCAGCGCGGCGAGGATCGCGCCGCGGAAGAGAACCTCCTCGCACACGGCGGGCGCGGCGGCGAAGCAGAGGAGATCCTGCCACAGGGGCCGCAGCCCGCTCGGCGGGGCAAGGAGCTGCAGGAGCTGCTGCCGCTCCCGCAGCGACACCGGGAACACGCGATCGAGCAGCGGTTCGATAAAGACCGCCAGGCACAGGAACAAAGACGCGCCCAGAAGCGCTCCGCCCAGGATCTGCCGCAGCAAAAAAGGCTTGAGGCCCAGGAGCGCCACGACATGACGCCGGCGCGTCCGCGACCACAGGAGTGCGGGCAAAAGGATTGCGAACACCTCGGTCAGCGCCACCCCGGCCGGCCCGGGCCGATAGTGCCGGGTCACGCTGCCAATCACAAGGAGGAGTAGCAGCGTCGCGGCAAAGAGCGACAGCGCGTCGAGCTGCCCAAGCCACGAAAGAGAAGCGGTGCCCGGTCCGCGCGGTCCCGGCTGCGGCGCGGCGCCCCTGGCCGCGGTCGCGGCGAGGTTGGAGCTGGCCTCCAGGCTGGGGTTCGCGGATCGGTTCAAAAGAGCCTCATGACGGCGGTCGCAGCGAAGTCTGCGGCGAAGCCGCGAAGTCCGCGGCGGTCGCAGCGAAGTACTACGATACCGAGTGCTGCGGTAGGCTGCCAAGCGCCGGCTGCCGATTTTGCTGCCGAAACCTGGGGCCGATTCGCCCGGTTCGCCTGGTTTTCGGGGCTATCGGCGTGATAGAATAAGCTGTGTACAGGATTGCCATCGTTCTGGCCATTAACCTCGGTGTGTTGGGGATGGGCCCAGGCCTTATGAACGGCGCCCAGGCGCAGGAGAGCGTCCCCAGCGCCGTCGCCGCAAGCCCCGAGGCCAAAGCAGTGGCCCTCAAGGCCTACCAGCGCGGCACGGCGCACTATCAGCAAAAAGAATACGATCTGGCGATCGAGCAGTTCGAGACCGGCTACCAGTCCGTCCCGCAGCCCGTGTTTCTGTACAACATCGCCCAGTCGCACCGCTTGGCCGGCCGCCTCGAGCGCGCCCTCATGTTCTACCGCCAGTACCTGAAGCTCAGTCCCGACGCCAAAAACCGCGCCGAGTGCGAAGAGCGCATCGCCACGCTGGAAAAGCAGATTGTACCGACCCCGACTCTCATCGTGCCGAGCGTGGTTTCCGACACCGAGCCGGCGCCGGAGGGCCAGCTCACCCCGGCGCAAGAGCGGCAGCGCGACCAAGCGGAGCGGACCAAGAAGCGCCGGCGCACCGCAGGCATCGCGATCGGCGTCGTAAGCGGAATCCTGGTCGTCGGCGCGGCGGTCGGCCTCGGTCTGTACTTCGGCCTGCCGCAGCCGCCGGCGCCCACGGTCTTCCAACCGGTGACCCCATGAACTCAGTCCGCCTCCATGCCGCCGGTCTGCTCAGCTGCCTCGCCATCGCCCAGGTCGGCTGCGCCCAGCCCATCGATCTGTGCACCGACGAAGCCGCGGCCTGCCTGACCGTGCAGGTCGTCGCCGAGAGCGACCAGCCGGGCGCTGCGACCACCGCCATCGATCGTCTGCGCGTCCTGTATACCGTCGGTGGCGAAAACCAGCCGGAGCGCCAGTTCGCCGGACCGGAACCGGCAGGCTCGCTGCTGCCGCTCGCCTTCCAGCTCAAGCTGCCGGCCAGCGGCGCGGTCCACGTGGATGTCATCGCCGAAAAAGCGCTGTCTCCGGTCCTCTCCGGATCGACCGAAGCGACCCTCGCCGACAACGAGCACCAGCAGGCCTCCGTCGCGCTCGGCGCCACCGTGAAAGACCTCCCGTTCCAGGGACCGGCGCCGCGCCACCACGGCGGCATGGTGTACTTTCCCCCGCGCCAGAGCATCGTGCTGTTCGGCGGGGTGGCGCGGGATGGGACGTATCTGGAAGACACCTGGGAGCTGGATCTTGCGACCAGCACCTGGAGCTCGCGGCCCGGCAGCGGTCCGCCGCCGCGCATGGCCACCCTGAGCTACGACCCGGTGCTCAAGCGGGTGGTGCTGGTCGGCGGCACAAGCCCCGCGGGTCAGCCGAGCCTCGACCTTTGGTCTTATGACACCGCCGGCACCTGGACCCCGGAGCCCGGCAACCGCGGCGGCGGCAGCCGCACTAGCGCCGGCGTCACCGTCACCGACACCGGGGTTGCCGTCGTCTACGGCGGCGTCGACCCGACCGGCACGGTCTTGCAGGATGTGGTCTCCTTCGATCCGGCAACCCGCAGCGGACCGGATTTTCTCAACCATCCGACGCTTCCCGCCACCGTCCGCGTCAAGTCGCCGCGGCTGGTTGCGACCTCGGTCCCGGTGCCCGGAAGCGTGTTTCTGCTCGGCACGGACCTTAACAACCTGAGCAGCGGCCTGGGCGTGTGGCAGCTTAGCGCCGGCAACTACTCGGTCGCCAACACGATTGTCGTGATCTCTCCGATCGTGGTCGGCGATCCGAGCTCGCCGACGCGCCGCACCGATTATGCCGTGGCGGCGGACAGCGCAGCGGGCCTCATCTATGTTTTTGGCGGTGCCGCCGAATCAAACGGGCAGCTGCTGCAGGACGCCTATGTGTTTAGCGTGACGACCAAGCAGTGGACGCGCATCAGCACCGCGGTGAGCCCGCTGCCGCGCGCCGGCGCCCAGCTGGCGTGGCAGCCCTCGGCGCTGCTGCTGCTGGGCGGCGCGGCCACGGCGACAAGCCCTGCGGCGATCGCGCTGGACACCTGGAATCTAACGGTCAGCCCCTTTGCCACGCCGACCTTGGACGGGGTCTTTACCCGGCGGCCGTGACGGCGGCAGCCGCGCGCACCATAAAGGAGTTACGGCAATTCCACGCTCTGTGACACAGCGCGATAGAATCTATGAAAGGGTCTTGGCACACCGGCCGGCCGCGCCTCAGACTCTTTGACTTTGCGAACAACGGAGAAGATGGTGGACAAGCTCGATAGAATCTGGGAACGCATCCGCCAAGGGAGACACACCGCGGTAGTCGGCGTCCTGCCGGCTGAACTGCCTGCATCGTGCGGATTCTACGCGGTGCGGGTGGCGTGCAGCGGACCGCAGCGGGCGCTGGGTCCGATGCTCGATGCGCGGCAGCGGGTCGAGGAGCTGCTCGGAGGACCGCAGCCGATCTTCGATCAGGCGGCGGCGCGGGTGTGGACGGGTCTGCGGCGGCGGCTAGATCGGAA
>CALFML010000040.1 GCA_937879845.1 uncultured Myxococcales bacterium | reverse complement strand
TGTCCGAAGCCAGCCGGCAGAGCGGCTGGGCGCGTTCCACTTCCTGGCGCAGCCGCAGCGCAGACGTAGTTGTGCTGCGGCTGCCGAGCGCCGCGCCCGCCCGTTCCAGTTCGGAAAACGCCATCGCGGGCTCCGTGGCGCCGAAGTGATGCAAGAGTGTGTCTCGCAACAGCGCATACTGGATCCAGGGAAACTCGCAGCTGCCAGAGGGTCCGATGAAGGTCATGCTCATGATCGTCTCCTTCCTTTTGCTGGGCGAAGCGCCAATGCTTCCGGGAAATCCGCCCCCTCACTTCCACGGATCATCGGTCCGCGAGCATCTGGAGACACGGGCGGAGCCGGCTATGGTGTTGCAGACCAGCCAGTAAGCAAACCGCTTGCCAGCCATGCGTCGCCAGTCGCCGCGCGGCGCGTGCGGCAACAAGGCGCCCGCTGCGCCGGCCCTGGGATTGATCGTCCGACGCTGCATCGCAAGCTGCCGCGCCATCGGGAGGTGAGCTGACTGTGGCATTTTTGCCGCGAATCGACAAAATGCCCCAGCCAGTTTGGTTCAGGCGCGAACCGTTGCGCGCGCCGGCTCTTTACCTCCCCGAGGATGCTAGGACGACGAGCGGCCGCTCCGGATGAGCCGAGCATACGCTGGCAGAGCGCCGTACCGCCGCCCGTCCGCAGATTTTGGCCGAAGACGAGGGCGTCCACGAGGTATTAAAGCAAGTCTTGTTCCACCAATTTCGGGCTCACCGCCGCGTGCGTTCCTTGGGCCCCATGACGGCCCTACCGGGTAAGGGGCAGCGGCAGCTGGGCTTTGACGATCCACCCGCAGGCCGCTTCCGGTCTGCGCGTCCGAGAGAAGCAGGATGTTCTCCGGCTTCAGAGCGCGGTACCTGCAAACTATCGCCAGCTTCCGTCGCGAAATCGGAGAAAAGCGCACCGCTCATCCAGCGTCCAGATGGTGCGGAAACGCTCGAATCGCATCGGCGCTGTCCTCCACCCAGAAACAACGGATGGGACCATAGAGCTGCTCTAGCTGCTCCTTGTTGCAGGTGGGCAGAAACACCCTGAGCACTCTCGGATCGTAAAAGCGGAAATAGAGAAACTCCTCGGAGTCCTCTTCTTGAACCCGCAAAAAACGACGAAAATGACGGCGCATTTCTTTAAATGGACAGAGGCTGTCAAAATAGATGCCCCAGTTCTGTCCCCAGCCTTCTTGGATGAGCGCCTCGAGCAGCCAGCCTCGGTGAGCGAGCTTGACAAGGTACGGGGCGACCTCGGCCATGGCATCGCCTTTTACACCTTCGTAAAGGGACTGGGTCTGGTCAGGGGCCTCACGTAGGAGCTGGAGGATCCGCTCATCGCAGGCGGCATCGAGCACGGCATACAGGTGCTCTCCGGCGCCTTGCAGAGCTTCGCGGACTTGGATAAGACTTGCTGCCTTGAGCGGGCGTCCCGGCCGCGTGGGCGGCGTATGTTGCTCCCGATGCAGCATGAAGGTGGTGTCACCGATGCGAAACCACTCGCTGTGACCGAGCTGCCCCGTCGTCGCCGGCTGGCCGTTTATCAAAATGGGTTCGCCCGTGTTTTCCACCCGCAACCGGGCTGCTGCGCCATCCCACAAGACCTCGACCTGGGTCGTTACGTGCTTATCATGTAGGATTGGCATTCCCGCGTGTTCGGACGGGCCGATGGTCAGCGGTGTACCGGGCTGGAGCACCGCTTTCTGAAATGCCTGGCGTCCCCAGGGAATGTGCAAAATGGCTCGGTCCGTCATGACGCATCCGCCGCCGCTGCCGCCTCTGCTGCATGCTTGGCCTTTTCGCACTCTTCACAGAAGGGCGTTCCGTTGGAAGCGGCCGACTTGAGTGTCATCCCCTGGGTCGTCGAACCGATGAGTACGGTCGGACAGCCGGCCACGAGCACTCCTCCGTGTGCCGTAGCATCGCCGAGCCGGGCTGCCAGCTGGCTTTCGATGAGAACGGAGAATTCGCCAGCCGCGATGGTATCCGCTGCCGGAACGCAGACGGCAGCGTCGCCGACTCGCGCTGCCGGCTGGAATCCTATAAGGACCGTTGCGGCTCCCGACGAAACCGGGCCGCCGACGTGCGGGACAGGACCAGGATTGACCATCGGGCACGTATGCATATCGACGATTCGGGCAGCGGGCGGCATGCGTACTCCTAAATATGTAGCCAGTCTGCGGACCCAAACAGACTCTGTTCATCAGGTATGTGTCAAGCTCTAATTGGCGGCGCCGCGTACTGATTGGCTGGTTCCCATACGAGCGGAGAGCTGACTCGAGCTCACGATATTTCAAAGCGCTCTCGACATTGGGAATACGTCTTGCTGCCAGCGCGGACGCGGCGTTCCCGTCACTTCTCGACGGCGCGGAAAAACCAGGCGGCTATTTGGTGACGCTGCGACTTTTTCCGATAGACTTCGCTAGCGCCTCCGTGCGAAAATAAAATCAGAATGAATTTACATATCGACAAAAAAAATACTGCTCTAGTTCTTTGCGACTTTGACAATGATGTCGTCCACCCCGATGGGAAGTTTGCCTCCTGGGGATTGCCGGCCGAGGTCGCGCGGCGCAACGTCATTGCCAACACCAAGCAACTGCTGCACGCGGCGCGCCGCGCCAAGCTGCCCGTCATCCATGTGAGCGGAGTGACGCGGCCCGGTCTGGCCGGGAGCCCGCGCAATGCCGCGGTATGGCAGGCGCTCGCCGCGATGGGCGCCCTGCTGGAGGGGACCTGGGGCGCCCAGCTGCACGATGAGCTGAAGCCGGAAGACGGCGAGATGGTCGTGATAAAGCGCCGGGTGAGTGCATTTTATCACTCCGATCTTCAGCTGGCGCTGCGCGACGTGGGCGCCACCGCGATCATCCTTTGCGGCGTGGCCACAAACTATGTCGTGGAAGGCACCGCGCGCGATGCCGCCGACGCCGGTTTCGTGGTTCTTATCGCAGAGGACTGCTGCGCCACGGTGTCCGAGGCGGTGCATCAGGCTTCGATCCAGGCGGTGGGAATGCTCACCACCGTGACCAGCTCGGGGGAAATCGCGAAAGCCCTGCACTCCTGCGGTGAATAGGCGTCCGTCGCCTTCAGCCTGTCCGCGCGATGGCGACTAGTCTGACTCCATATACCCTCATCGGAATCGTCGCCGAGACCGAGCAGGGCATCCTCCACCGCGGCGTGCGGCGCGCCGACAACGCACCCGTGTGGATCAAGACGCCGCGGAGCGACGCGCCCGCGCCCCGGGAGCTCGCGGCGGTCCAGCGCGAGTACGCCATTTTGCAGCAGCTGGACGCGCCGGGCGTCATCCCCGCTCTGGGCCTTTTGCGCGAGGGCGACCGTCTGGGCCTGGTGCTGGAAAACTTCGGCGGACTGCCCCTGCGCAGCCTGCTCCAAGCGCAGCCGGGGACTCCCCTTGCGGCCTCGCTCGCGCTGTGGATTGCGGCGGCGGCGGCGCGCATCCTGGCCGCGGTCCATGATCGCGGCGTCATCCACCAGCGGGTGTCTCCGGACAGCATCGTCGTCGATCTGGAGAACCGCCGGGTGGGCCTGCTGGACTTTGCCGCCGCCGCTCAGCTGGCGCATGAGGCCGGGCTCCAGGTGCTGCAGCTCGACGCGCCGGCAGCGGCTCTGCCTTACCTTGCTCCCGAGCAGACCGGCCGCGTAGACCGCTTGATCGACCGCCGGGCCGATCTGTACGGGCTGGGCATCACGCTGTATGAGATGCTGACCGGATCGGTCCCGTTTCCCCCCCACGATCCGACTGGGCTCGTGCACAGCATCCTGGCGCGCATGCCGGCGGCGCCGCACGCGCTGCGGCCGGAGATTCCTGCCGCGGTCTCAGCGCTTGTGCTGAAGCTGCTGGCCAAGTCGGCGGAGGATCGCTACCAGCGCGCCCGCGGCGTGGAGGCCGATCTGCAGACTTGCCTGAGCGCGCTCGCGCAAGGGGCGGAGCTACCTATATTCCCGCTCGATCAGCACGAGCTTGGTACGCTCCGGATTCCGCAGAAGCTGTACGGCCGCGCCGGGCAGCTTGCCGCGCTGGCCCAAGCCAGTCAGCGCATCCGCAAGGGAGGTGCGGAGCTGATTCTGCTGCAGGGCGGTGCCGGCACCGGAAAGACGGCGCTGCTGCGGACGTTTCAGGAGGCGCTCGCCGGCTCCGGCGGCGTCTGCAGCTCCAGCCGCTTCGAGCCGCGCGACCGCGAGGCGCCGTACATCGGCCTGTCGCGGGCGCTGCGGGGACTTTTGGCCCAGCGGCTCGCCGAGGGAGCCGAAGCGCAGGCGCGGCTGCGCACGGTGCTTTTGGGGGCGCTCGGTGAAAATGCCCAGCTGCTGGTCGATATCCTGCCCGAGCTGGCGGAGGTGCTGGGTCCGCGGCCGCGGCCGCCGGAGCTCGGTCGGCGCGAGGCGCAAAATCGGCTCAAGCTGGTGATGCAGAGCTTCCTGCGCGTATTCAGCACGGCGGAGCACCCGATTATCCTCGTTCTGGACGATGCGCAGTGGGCGGATCCGGCCTCCATCGAGCTCGTCAAGCTCTTCTTGTCCGATGCCGCGCCGGGGCAGCTGCTCGTGCTTGCCGCGTTCGCGGAAAATGCAGATGCGGCGGCGGCGGTCCGGGCGCTGGCGGGCGTGGAGCAGGCCGGCATTCCAGTCGTGCGGCTTACGCTGGAAGCCCTCGCGTTCGCCGATATTCAGCAGCTGCTCGCAGAGGCGCTATGCTGCGCTCCGGAGCGCGCCGGCCCGCTCGCCGAGATCCTGCTCAGCGACACCGCGGGACAGCCGCTGGCGCTGCATCAGCGCCTGGAGGCGCTGCGCGACGAGGGCCTGTTCCTTTTCGACACCGAGTCCCAGACCTTTGCCTGGGACCTGACGCACATCGAGCGGGCAGTGGGCGCCGTGGATGTCAGCGCCTTGCTCAGCGCCAAGCTGCGGCGGCTGCCGGCCCCGGCGCAGCGCGTGCTGGCGCTGGCGGCCTGCATCGGCAATCGGTTCAGTCTGGATACGCTTAGCGCGCTGCATCAGCGCACGATGACGGAGACCGCGCAGGCGCTGGCCGAATCGCTGAGCGCGGGGCTGGTCCTGACCCTGCGTGAGAACCAGAGCCCGGTCGTCGCCGCCGATGCGCCTTCCGATCCCGCCGATGAGCGCGCGCTGTACGAAGTGGGCGTCCGCTATCTGTTCGCCGATGCGCGGGTGCAACAGGCGGCGGCCGCGCTGCTGCCGGCGGCTGAGAAAACACAGCTGCACCGCCGGATCAGCCAGCTCCTCTGGGAGGGAAGGCAGAACAGCCTCTCCGATCAAGAATTGTTCGAGGTGGTCCGGCACGATCTGCTCGCCGCCCCGCTCATCCCGGAGGCAGAGCCGCGGCAGGCGATCGCTGAGCGCCTGCTGCTGGCCGGCCGGCGAGCCAGGTTGCGCACCGCGTACCAGACGGCGGCTTCCTATTATGCCGCCGGCGCCGGATTGGATCCGCGGCAGTGGGAAGCGGCGCCGCAGCTCGGCTTTCCCCTGCTCATCGAGCGCGCGGAATGTGAGCACCTCGCCGGCCAGTACACGCAGGCGGAGGCTCTGTTTCTGCTCGCGGATGAGCGCGCGCCGTCGCGCCTGCAGCGCGTGGAGGTCGCGGCCCTGCGCGTCGTCCTCTACACCATGGAGGGCAACCTCACGGCGGCACTGTCCATCGGCCGCAGCGGGCTGCAGCTCCTTGATATGGATCTGCCGCTGGCCAAAGAGGCGATGGAGCGCGAGGTCAGCGCCGGCCATCGCGAGATTGCCGACCGCCTCGCCGGGCGGGAAATCGCCACGCTGATCGATGCGCCGCAGATGACCGACCCGCTGCAGCAGGCGGCGCTGCGGCTCCTGCTCAATCTGCAGGTGGCGGCTCTGCTCACCGATCCGCTGCTGCGCGCCGTGGTCGTACTATTGCATGTCCGGCTGTCGCTGCGGCATGGCCACTGCGAGCTATCGGCGTACGGCTACATGGCCTACGGCACGATCCTAGCGCGGGCCATGCAGCGCTATCCGGAAGCGCACGCCTGGGGTCTGCTGGCACTCCGCCTCAACGATCACTACAAGAACATCGAGCTTACCTGCAAGCTGCACCATCTGTTCGGCGCATTCCTGCACTTCCTGCGGCCGCTGCGCGAAGCGCTCACGCACTTTGACCGGGCGGTGCAGGCGGGTCTTCAGTCCGGTGATTTCCACTACGCTGCCTTCGCCGCCTGCCAATCGGTGGCGGGGCGGATCTGCATGGGCGATGAGGTCCGCGGCTGTCTGGATCAGACCGAGCAGATGTACGAGCTGCTGCAGCGGGCCGGAGATCGACTCGGCCAGGCCTTCATGCTCGTGGCGCGCCAGGCGCTCAAGGCGCTAGGCGGAGCGACCGCGCACCCGCTCAGCCTTTCGGACGCAACCGTCGATGAGGCGGCGCTGGCGGCGAAAACGGAGCAGCCGGGCTTTGCCATCGTGGCGACATTTTATCGCGTCCTGCGCCTGCAGCTCTTATATCTGCACGGTCAGTATGAAGAAGCGCTCCAAGAGGTGTATAAGCTCGAACAGATCGGCGCCAGCAGCGAAGGAATGTACTTTTTCACCGAGGCCTCCTTCTTTGCGTGCCTGACTCTGACTGCGCTGCCGGTGACCCCGGCGAACTCCGCGCTGCTAAAGACCCATTACGGGCGCGTCCAGGTGTGGGCCCGCGCCTGTCCGGAAAACTACCGCCACAAGCAGCAGCTCATCGCGGCTGAGAGCGCGCGTCTTGCCGGCGATGAGCTCTTGGCGATGCAGCTGTATGATGAGTCCATCGCCAGCGCCCACGGCGGCGGCTACGTCCGCGATGAGGCCTTGGCGAAGGAGCTGTCCGGACTCTTCCATCTGCGCCGCGGCCGCCAGCTGATCGCCCGCGCCTATCTGAGCGAGGCCTACTTCGGCTGCCTGCGCTGGGGGGCGACCGCGAAAGCAGAGGTCCTGGCGGCGCATGCCGAGCTCTCCTCCCTTATGCATCCTCCGGCCAGGGAGGCGGGGCCAATCGGCAGCATGCGTCCGCTGGCGCCGCCGCGTCCGGACGCGGCCGGTGATGCGCTGGATGTCGCCGCCATCGTGCGGGCGACGCAGACGATCGTGGAGGAGATCGTCCTTGCGCAAGTCCTGTCACGTTCGCTGCAGATCATTGTGGAATGCGCGGGCGCGCAGCGCGGGGTGCTGATGCTGGAACAGGACGGCCGGCTGCAGATTCAGGCCTCCTTGACCGCCGCGTCCGACGCCGCAAGCGCGGCTGCGCCGCTCCCGAACCTCTCCACCTTGGCGCGCGGTCCGGTCGAGGAGCATGCGGATCTGCCGCAATCGATCATCGCGCAGGTCGCCAGCACCCAGGCGCCGGTGGTACTGGGGGACGCGGTGCGAGCCGCGCGTTACCTGACCGATCCGTATATTGCGACCAGTCAGCCGTGCTCGGTGTTGTGCCTACCGCTGCTCGATCAGGGGAGCCTGGCCGGTATCATGTATCTGGAGAACCGCGTGACGCGCGACGCGTTCTCGGCGGGCCGCATCGATCTGCTGCGGGCGCTGTGTTCGCTGGTCGCCATCGCCGTCAAGAACGCGCGGCTGTACGAGCGCGTGCAGGCGATGACCCACGAGCTGCAGCGCATAAACGCCGGGCTGGAGCAGGCCGTTCTGCGCCGCACCGATGAGTTATCGGCTGCCAACAGCCAGCTGGCGGCGGCGCTGGCGGAGCGCGCGCGCAGCGAGCAGGCGCAGGCGGCGCTGCGCGAAGCCATCATCGCCGCACAGCGCGAGCGGCTGGCGGAGCTGGCGGCGCCGCTCATTCCCATTGCGCAGGAAATCATGGTCATGCCGCTCATCGGCAGGATGGACAGTGAGCGCGCCGGACAGGTGCTCGATATCGCGGTCCATGGCGCCCACGCCCACCGCACGCGCTTTATGATCCTCGACATTACCGGCATGACCGAGCCGGACACCGGGGCCGCGATGGTGCTGCTGCGCGCGACGCGGGCGCTCGGGCTGCTCGGCACCCGCGTGGTGATTACGGGCGTGCGGCCGGATATCGCCCAGGCGCTCGCGGCGCAGGACACAAGCTCCCTGGTGACGCACCAGACGCTGGAGAGCGGCATCGCCTACGCCCGCGCGCAGCTCAACAAGCCGCGGCCCGCCCCCAGTCGTTGAGCCGGAGCCCAGAGCGAGAAAAAATCACCCAGGAATGACATGTCCTGCGATGCGCGCACTGTACGCACAGGGTGCGGATGGATTCGCGGCAGTGC
>CALFML010000039.1 GCA_937879845.1 uncultured Myxococcales bacterium | reverse complement strand
CATCTCGCGCGATGACGCCGAGGCCGGCTTTCTGCTCGAGTACCTGGAAAAAGGCATCCTGGCCAAGAACCCCTTCGCCACCTTGGACGAAGCGGGAGTCGGCAAGCTGATGCAGATGGCCGTGACCTTGGGACGACAGAAGCGCCCGGACCTGGAGGTCGGCATCTGCGGCGAGCACGGCGGCGATCCCGACACCATCGCCTTCTGCCACCGCATCGGCCTGGACTACGTCTCCTGCTCGCCGTACCGCGTGCCGGTCGCCCGGCTCGCCGCCGCCCATGCGGCGCTTTTGCACAAGCCGGCGTCCAAAGCCTGAGCCCGTCCGCTTCCTTTCACAAAAAGCCTCGCCGACCCGGCCTGTGGCGCCACGGAATGCACAGGCCGGACCGGTAGTTGACACGGTGCGCTAGCATTGACGCACCCTCTCATGGGATGATGGCGGGCATCTTATAACGCGGGAGGTTGACGCGATGCGTAAGACACCTGGGCTTCTTTGTGCCATCGGCCTGCTTGCCCTCACCGGCTGCGGCGACGCCGCGACCAGCAGCGACAACAGCGGCGGCAGCGGTGGGGACGAGCTCATGATGCAGCCGGCGACCCCGCCGCCCAGCGCCGCCACCTGCCGCGGCGCCCCGTACCCGATCATCCTCTCCCACGGCATGGCCGGGTTTGAGCGCATCGGCCCGATCAACTACTTCTTCAACGTCGCCGCCGACCTGCGAGGACGCGGCGAGATAGTATTCGAGAGCCAGGTCTCCCCTTACGACAGCTCGACGGTGCGCGGCACCCAGCTGGCCAAGTTCGTGGACGACACGTTGAAGGCCACCGGGGCGTGCAAGGTGAACCTCATCGCCCACTCACAGGGCGGCTTCGACTCGCGTTACATGATCAGCACGCTGCACTACGGCGACCGCGTCGGCGCGCTTATCACCGTCGGTACCCCGCACCGCGGCACGCCGGTCGCCGATGTCGTGCTGGGGATCGTGACGCCGTCCGGATTTACTGCCAGCGTCGTCAACACCATCCTCTTGGCGGTGCAGGGCCTGACCAGCAACGACTCCGGCAACCCCAACGTCAAAGCCAACCTGGAGCAGCTGGCCACGACCAACGTCGCCAAGTGGAACGCCGACAACCCCGATGACGCGCGCGTCAAATACTACAGCGTCGCCGGGCGCAGCAACCTCGCCAGCGCCGCCACCGAGTGTGCCGGCGGCGTCTGGCCAAACCCCGCCGGCCTAGACATCCTCACCCCCATTCTGGCGGCGCCGGCCACCGTATTCCCGTTCTTCAGCCCCAACCCCTTGGCGCCGATCCCCAACGACGGGCTGGTCCCGGTCAGCTCGGCGCGCTGGGGGACCTTCCTTGGCTGCGTGCCCGCCGATCACTTCGACGAGGTCGGCCAGATCGCCGAGCTGGTCGCCGATCCGGTGAGCGGCTTTGATCACTTGGATCTGTACCGCCGCCTCGTCGGCGTAATCCGCACCGCCGGCCTGTAGCGCGTTTCCGCCGCCTTTCCGGCTGCGCCGCGGCGGCCGGGCCGCCCGCCGGAGCTTGCCTCCGCGCTGCCGGCGCCGTCCATCCACCGTGACCTCAAGCCGGGGAACCTGCTCATCACGGGGCGCAAGGGGGCGCCGGACTTTGTGAAGATCCTCGACTTCGGGATCGCCAAGCTGCACATCGATCAGAAGCAGACCGCGACCGGGGTGGCCCTGGGCACGCCGCTGTACATGGCGCCGGAGCAGTGGGAGGCGCGGGCGGACATGGACGGGCGCGTCGATATCTACGCGCTCGGCATGATCCTTTACGAGTGCCTGACCGGCACCTATCCCTTCGATGCCAAAAACGCGCTGCAGCTGATGTACGCGCACACCAAAAAGCCGGTGCCGGACCCGGGCGAGCGCGTGCCGCTCCCCGACCGCCTGCGCCGGCTGGTGCTGGGCATGGTGCAGAAGCAGCCCGAAGATCGCCCCGCGTCGATGGGGCTGGTCGAAGCCGAGCTGGCGCAGATATTGGCGGAGCTCGGCGGCGCCGGCGTCTCCGCCGAGCTTAGCCCGATCGCCGCCGGCCCGCCGCGGCCCATGGCGGCGACCGGCGACCCGGTGCTGTCCTTTACCGCCGAGCCTTCGATCACCGGACTCGGGCTGAGCTCAAGCGACGGGGCAGGGCTCGCGGCAGCGGCGGCGCAGGCCGCAGCCAGGTCGGCCGCCGCGATGGCGCAGTCGGGAGCGGGACCCGCGGCGGCAGCGGCGTCCGGGACGGGAAGCGCAGCGGTGGCGCAGGGGGGAGCGGGGTCGGCGGCAGCGGTGTCCGGGACGGGAAGCGCAGCGGTGGCGCCGGGGGGAGCGGGGTCGGCGGCAGCGGCGTCCGGGACGGGAAGCGCAGCGGTGACGCCGGGGGGAGCGGGGTCGGCGGCAGCGCTCGCGCAGTCCATGGCGGCGCCGGCTGTGGCCAAGCGACCGCGGCCCCTTATCCCGATGCTGCTGGCCATCTTTGCGATCGCTGCGGTCGGTGCGGTGGCGGCGATGGTACTGAGCTTGCGGCAGAAGCCGTCGCCGCCGCGTCCGGGTCTGGGGTCGGCGATCGCTGCCCCGAGCTCGCCAAGCCAGGCGCCGCGGCCCAGCCGCCTCATCGAGCTCGGGCCGGGAAGGTTCTTGGTCGGGCGGCCAGGGCTCCTGCAGCAGCCCGACGGCCCCGCCTACCCGGTGGAAATCGGCCGCTTCGCCATCGAGGCCCAGGAAGTCAGCGCGGCGCAGCTTGCCGAGTACGTGCAGGCGGTCCACCCGGTCGGCATGTCCCTGCCGGCCAACCTGGAGACCGCCGGCAGCCTGCCCGCGGTGCAGCTGACGCGCGAGCAGGCCCTGGGCTACTGCGCCTGGCGCTACCGCGGCGGCCGCTTGCCCACCGAAGCCGAGTGGGAATATGCCGCCCGCGACGGCCGCAGCGATCGGTTTTACCCCTGGACCACCCCCGGTACGGATCCGACGCTCGGCCGGGCCAGCTCGCGGGCCAACGTCGGCAGCCCCAGCCCCCGGCTTGAGCCCGTCGACAGCCGGCCGCAAGGCAGCACCCCAAGCGGCATCTTCAACATGCTCGGCAACGCCGCCGAGTGGACCTTCAGCACCTCCGGCCCCTATCCCGGCAGCCGCGCCAACGTGCCGCGCGGTCTGGCCGTGGTGCGCGGCGGCAATGCCACAAGCGCCGCCTTGGGCCTCAGCGCCACCACCCGCCAGTTCGTCGCCGAAAGCCGCGCCGACCCGTTCATCGGGTTCCGCTGCGCCGTCACCAGGTAGCCACCCGGCACGCAGCCGCTGCCGGGTCGCGGCGGGTTTGTGCTATGCCCTTTTCCATGCTCCGCAGGGCTTGTTGGTTGCGGTCCCCGCCTGCTCTAGGGACCGTCCTGTCCGTGGTTCCACTTCTTGCCGGCTTGTCCCATTTCGGCGGGTGCAGCTCTGGGGGCGCCGACGGGCTCAAGCCGCGGCGCGACGGCGGCGCGGATCTGGCCGGGACGCTGCGGCTGGACTTCGCCGCGCCGGAGGATCTTCTGGCCGCGGATCTGCGCGGCCGGGATCTGGCGGCTCCCGCGGATCTGGCCAGCCCGCCGACGGACCTATCGGGGAAGTCGCCGTGCACGCGCGGGGCCGGCTGGACGGCGTTCCGCTTCCACTACATGGGCAGCACCTCCGCCAGCATCGATACGATCGGCCTGCCCGACCGCAGCAACTTCCAGGCGGTGGCGGTGTACCCGACCACGTTTGACGACGCCCTGCACGGCGGCGGCATCAACATCGCCAGCGGCAACTACATCCTCATCCGCTTCAGCCTCGACGGACTGACCCGCATAAGCGGCGCCACCCTGTCGGTTTACGGCCGCAGCTACAACACCACGACCAGCGGCAGCTTCCGCGCCAAGTCGCCGATCCACGGCGAGATCAGCTCGCCGACAAACTCCGTGAGCAACGCCTGGCCCTACGCCTGGACCGCGGTAGACTACCTCGGCAACGTCGCGGTGGGCGATGACAAGGGGCTCACCGGCATCCAGCTCTTCGCCGGTCCCAGCTCCAGCAACCTGATCATAAACACCGTCGAGCTGTGTCTAGACGCCAGCTGAAGCGGGGCTAGGGGCGGGGGAGGTCGTTCTTACGCAGCTCATAGATAAGGAGCTCG
>CALFML010000038.1 GCA_937879845.1 uncultured Myxococcales bacterium | reverse complement strand
CGCGTGCGTCAGCCACGATCGCACGACGTGGACGCGCGCCGCGACGCGCTACGAGGACGGCGTGCTGATCATCGAGCTCGTGCCGAGTCACGACATGATCTGGCTGGCCTACTTCGCGCCCTACTCGCTCGAGCGCCACCACGATCTGCTCGCACGCTGCCAGGCCGCGCCCGGCGTCACGCTGCAGCGCCTCGGTAGCACGCTCGACGCTCAGCCCCTCGATCTCTTGCACGTCGCGAGCCCGGACCGCAGCGCGGCGCCACGCAAGCGCTGCTGGGTGATCGCGCGTCAGCATCCCGGCGAGACGATGGCCGAGTGGTTCGTCGAAGGCATGCTCGAGCGCCTGCTCGACACCGCCGATCCGGTCGCACGCAGCCTGCTCGCGCGCGCCGAGCTGTGGGTCGTGCCCAACATGAACCCCGACGGCAGCCGGCGCGGGCACCTGCGCACCAACGCGGCCGGGGCCAACCTCAACCGCGAGTGGAAAAACCCCACGCTCGAGCGCAGCCCCGAGGTCTTCCTCGTGCGCGCGGCGATGCAGCGCGAGGGCCTCGACTTCGTGATCGACGTGCACGGCGACGAAGGCCTGCCCTGGGTGTTCATCGCCGGGCCGGCCGGCGTCGCGTCGGTCCCGGCCGAGACCTTTGCGCTGCAGGCCCGCTTCGAAGCCGCGCTCGTGCGGCACAGCCCCGACTTTCAGACCGCGCAGGGCTATCCGAGCACCGATCCGGGCAGCGCCGACCTGCGCATGGCGACCAACTGGCTGGCCGATCACTTCGGCAAGCTGTCGCTCACGCTCGAGATGCCCTTCAAGGACAACGCCGATCTGCCGGAGCCCACGCAGGGCTGGTCGCCGGCGCGCAGCTGCAGGTGGGAGACCACGCCGTCCATCAGCGTGTAGCCCTTGACGCCCAGCCAGATCGTGATGACGATCCGCGAGCTGCTGGTGAGCAGCGGGCTTGTGAGCAGCGTGTACTCACCCAGGACGTTCTTCCTGATCGCGAAGGTGATGGCGAAGCCGCTGCCGTCCTCGTCGCAGGAGATCTCGATGTTGTCGATGGCCTGGATGATCGCGGCCGGCGCCGGAAGCGCGACCAGCGGCGTGGGTCCGATCATCAACTGGAGACGAATCCCGAGCGTATTTGTCACGTTGGGTCTGGCCACGGACGTACCTATGCCTGCCTCAGAGACACAAGGAAGCGGCGGCCCGGCGTGGCGAGGAGCTCCTCGGGCTCGCTCACCAGGTTGGCGTCACAGAGGCGCCAGAACTGGGTGGGGTCGCCCAGGTACTGCGCCGCTAGGTTGTCCAGACGATCACCCTGATTCACCTGGTGTTCGACGACCACCTGCTGCTGCATCGGCGAGGGCAGAAAGCGCCGCCGCTTGTAGCTGCACATCTGAGATTGCCCGCTGCTGTCCAGCGTCGTGATCGACGCGGTCTCCAGGCTCTGATAACGGCTCTCCGGATCGAACATGGTTTATGCCTTCTTGACCAGCTTGCGCAGGCTCTTGCTCGCCACCTTGACGGCGCTGCTTGACTCAAGGGCGACGACGCCCAGCTTGGCGGTGTGATACACGCTGGTCGCCACCGTCGGGTCGGACCGCGCCTGGAAGGTCGCCGCGAGCGCTTCCTTGGCGAGCTGGTTGGTCAACGACAACATCCCGCCGACCGACAGGAGCCCCAGGTCGCTGTAGGTCAGCACCTGCAGGTTCAGGGTGATGCGGGCGCGGATCGGGTTGAGGTTCGGATTAAAGATCTCTTCGACGATGCTGAAGCCGGTGACGCGCACCGGCACGACGCGCTGGGCGCCCCAGATCAAGATGGTCGGAACCGGAAAGGGCGGCACCACCTCCAGAAAGCCGAGTCGCGCCAGCACTTCATTGGCGATGATGCGTGCGGAGAGCGGGTAGACCAGAAGCTCCAGCGCCGACAGGTGGGGCAAGATTCCCTCGTATGCGGCACCGGGCTTGCCTATTCCGATCTCGTTGGCGGCATCCAGCAGGATCTGCAGCTCGATGGTCTCAGTGGGCGCCGCCTTGAGGCGCAGGGAGTCGCTCGTGCCCTGCGTGTTGTCGACCGAGTTGGCGGTCAGCGACCGGGTCAGGGTCTCTGGGTTATACTGGAATGGAATGACGAGGGGGCCCTGGCACAGGGCTCCCTTGAACTGATATGGGCTGCTGCTCAAGCTGCTCATGACGTCTTGTCCACCTCCGCTGAAACGCTGACAGCCGGTCCGGCGCCGGCTGAGCAGGCGACGCCGCACAACGTCTGAAAAAGGGACTGCCCGAGCCTCTGCCCCAGCCGCGGTCCGGCCGGCAGGGTCCCACCTTTCAGGATGGGAATCTCCAGCCCCTCCTCCCCGATGCCGAGCAGCGAATCGAGCGCCCCCGGCGCCGACAGCAGCCGCACGAGCTCCTGCTGCAGCGCCTCACGCAGTCCCAGGCTGGAGGGCAGCCCATCCAGGAACACTTCTTCGATGTGAAGTACGATCTCCGGTCGCGGCTTCATATCCACCCTCCGAGCTCCGCTTCGGTGATCGGGCGCTCAAGCTTGGCGTACTCGCTGCGCGCCGCGGTGAGCAGGTGGCGCATGCCCACCGGGCCGCCTTCCTCCGCGGCCAGGAACGCCGCGGCCAGCGCGATGTTGCGGATACCGCCCCCAGCGAGCGACAGCCGCGCCAGCTTGTCGAAATCAAGCGCCTGGCTCGGCATGCTCGCCGGAAAGGAGCGCCGCCATAGCTCACGCCGCTGCTGCTTATCGGGAAAGGGAAAGTGGACGATGAAGCGCAGGCGCCGCAAAAATGCGGTATCAAGCGCCGAGCGCATGTTGCTCGTCAGCACCGCCACGCCATGGTAGGTCTCCATGCGCTGCAGCAGGTAGCTGACCTCCATGTTGGCGTAGCGGTCGTGGCTGTCTTTGACCTCGCTGCGCTTGCCGAACAAGGCGTCCGATTCATCAAAGAGCAGGACGGCGCCGCCTTCCTCTGCGGCATCGAATACGCGGCGCAGGTTCTTTTCGGTCTCCCCGATGTACTTGCTGACCACCTGCGACAGATCGATGCGGTACAGATCCAGCTGCAGCGCGTGGGCGATGACCTCGGCCGCCAGCGTCTTGCCGGTGCCGCTCTGGCCGACGAACAGCGCGCTCACTCCCAGGCCGCGCCCGCCCGACCCGCCAAAGCCCCAGCGATGATGGACGAGCGCCCGGTGCTGCTGCTGGGCGACCATGGCGCGCAGGAGCTCCTTCTGCGCCTCCGGCAGGATCAGGTCTTCCCAGGTCGCGTGGAGCTCGACGCGCTGCGCCAGCTCATCCAGGTGCGGGCGGGCCTGCGTACAGCACGCCGCCCACAGGACAGCGGGCAGCTCGGCTTCTCCATCGCTCTGCGCGATCGCTTGGGTGCTGGCCGCAGCGATTCCGGAAGAGCCGATGTGAAACTGGCTGGCGACTCGCTCGATGAAGCCGGCCAGCGGCTCGGCCAGCGGTCCCAGGGCGGTTCGCCACAGCGCGGCCTGCTCCTGGCGATCGGGGCGCGGCACATCCATGCGGACGGCGCGACGGTCGCCCACCCGCCACGGCTCGCGGCAGCTCACCATCACCAGCCCGGGGACGTGTTGCAGGAAGGCGGTGGTGATCTGCCGCAGCTCGGGCGAGGCCGTGTCTTCACAGCACAAAAGGAGTCCTACGCTGGACAGCTCCTGCTCGCGCAGCCACAGGGTCACAAGCTCTTGCCTCTCGGCGGGATCGGCAGGGAGATCGGGGGCGTACAGCTCCCACAGCTTCAGTCCCAGATCGGCGCCGACCGCGGCCGCCACCGCGCGGCGGGCCGCGGCGTCCGGGCCGCAGAGCCAGATCAGGGAAGGCTCGCTCTCTGCCTCCTCTTCGCTCAGGTGGATCTGGATCGCCTGCTGTGCCGCCGCCCGGTGCGAAGGCGGCAGCTCAGCGGGCGGCGGCACCAGGCGGAGCAGCAGCTGCAAGCGCGCGTCGAGCTCCGAGATCCCAAGCAGGAAATACATCACTCGCTCATCGATGCGCAGGGGTCTGCGGGTCAGCGTCTCGGCCGGCTCCACGCTGACAAGCCGCGCGGCGCGCAGCGGGCTGCCGGCGGACAAGCCGCCCCAGTGCGCATCCGGCAGCAGGCTCATGACCATCCCCACGGTGGGCAGGCGCGAGCCATCGAACCGGGAATACAGGGCGCAGAAGCGGGAGTCGAGCTCAGTGCCCAGGCACAACAGGAGCACCGAGCGCGCAAACGCAGAGAGCGCATAGCGCTCACACAGCGTCTGCAGCGCCAGCGTGGCCAGGGTGTCGGGCGGCCGCGGGGGCGGCCAGGGCGGCAGCTCGGCAATGGGCTCTGCGCGCACCTGCGGCGCCGCTGCATCCGCGCTCCCCGCCTCCGCTGCACCGCGCGCCTTGGCAAGGCGCGCTTCCAAGAGCAGCAAGAGCTTCTCCAGCTCGGTCTTGAGGTAGGCATGGTTGGCGGATAGCCATCGGGCGCGGGGCGTATCATTCATGACGCACCGTCCCGCGTCGGCGCGGTGACGCCGACCTGGATCGTCTGGACGGCGGGCGCGGCGGGCTGCGACCGCTCATGATCGATGAGGACGACCGACACCCGGTAGACCACGGACAGCCGATACTTCACCTGGAAGTTGGTCCAGATCCGGGTTATCTCCTCATCCGGAATGCTGTGCGGGTTGATGCGGAGGCGGTCGGTCTGGTTCTGCAGATCCGTGCCCGGCAGCGCGGCCGCGATATCGGTTGCCGAAAGCACCGGATACGAGTGAAAAAGACTCATCGCCCGGCCGAGCAAGCGCTGGCTCAGGATCTCATCGCTGTTCCGGCCGTAGGCGGTGAGCATGTAGAACAGATCGAGCGCCAGCGCGGGCAGGCCGCCCACCTTGCCTTGGTTGTCACGGTTTCGCGACTCGGCATTGGGATGCAGCTGAAACAGGAACAGGTTGATCTGGTTGTGATCTTCGGTCAGACCCGCCTTGTCCGGCGGCAGCGTCGTCACCTGGGTATCACTCAAGTCCGTATCGGTCTCGCCCGCCCACGGAGTGGCAACGCGCGCCAGCAGGTTGCGCAAGGTGCAGGTGACGGCGGCGATCGCTAGGGGATTGCTCATGTCCTTCTCACTGCTGCTTCAGGAAGTCGCTCAGGGAAAGCTTGGGCAGAGGCTTTGCCGGCGCCGCGGGCGACGGTGCTGCCGCGCGGAGCTCGACGCGCCCGATGTGGACCTTGATCACCGGGGCGGGCGGCGGAGCCGGCGGCAGGCTCGCGGCTGGCGCGGCGGCCGCGGGCGCGGGCGCCAGCACCGTGCTCTCTTCACGCCGGACGCTGGCTCGCCCCTGCGGCGCAGCGCTGGGTGCCGGCGCTGGCAGCTCGGGGGTCGGAGCCGACTGCGCTTTGGTTGCGAGGATCGGCGCTTCGTCCCGGCGAGCGGCCGGGGCGCTGGCGGCGGGGCTGGCTGGCGGCGGCGCGGGCTCCGGAGCGCGCAAGGCCTGCGGTGACGGCCGCGGCGCGCGCTTTGCGGGGCCATCGGCAAGCGCAGACCGTACCTCATCGAGGACCGCCTGCACGAGCGTGGGAGCGGGAGCCGCCGGCCCCAGTGCCGGCGACGACGGCGCGGGCGCTTCCAGGGCTGGCTCGACCGCGGCTGCCAGGCTGGCGCGGCGCTGCCGGAGAGGCGCGGCGATGGGCGCGGCAGTCTGCGCGAGCTGGGCGCGTCCGGCATCGAAGCGCGGAATAGGTGCTGGCGCCGCCAGGGTCACGCTGGGCAGTGCGGCCGGCTCTCCGCTTTCGCCATCGAACCTTGGATCCCGCGCAGGCGCAGCCGCTGCAGCGCCGGACTGGAAAGGCGCGGCTGGCGCATCCTCTTGGCTGAGCATTTCGATGCGTGCTTGCGGTGCCAGCGCCGTCGCCGCTTTCGGTGTCGCAACCGGCGCTGGCTCCTTACGCGACAGCTCGCTGCGCGGTGCCTCCGCCGCCACCGCGGTGTCGGGCAATGCAGCTTGCGTGAGCGCCGGGTCAGGCATCTCGGATCGCAGTTCCGATGTCAGCGCCTCCGCCACGGCGGGCGGCGCCGCAGCCTGCTCGCGCTCCAGGCTCTGCGCAGCGGATTGTGCTGCCGGTGTCAGGGCTGCCACCGCCGCGCGCGGCGCCGCAGACCGCTCGCGCTCCAGGGTGGGCGCCGCGGAGCGTGCTTGCGGTATCAGCGCCGCCGCAGCGGCTTGCGGCTCCGTAGCACGCTCCAGATCTTCTGTCGGCACGTCGAGCCGTACTTCAGGCGTGGATGCTGCCGCTCTGGGGACGGCAGCGCGCTCCCGCGCCTGGCTGGGCACCGCGCGCTGTGCCTGGGACGCCGCCGCCGCTCCGCGCAAGGAGTCTCGCTGGTTGTCCGCACTGGACGCATCAGCGGCTGGCGCCTGGGGTTGCGGAGCGGCGCTCGGTACGCGCGCCCGCAGGGGTTCCGCGCTGGGCGCATCAACCTCTGCTTTGCGGTCAGACAGACTGGGAGCAAGGCGTTCCGCTAGCGCTGGTGGCGCATCGGGGCGCTCTGCCGCGAAGGGCTGCGCGGAGTCATCGGCGCTCACCCGGGCCAGCGGCGCTCGCTGGGCCGGCGGCGGCGCGACAGCTCGCGGTGCCTGCGGGAGGGTCTGGACGATGCCTTGGGGAAGCGCCGGATTGGCCCCTTGGCGGGCATCCGACTCTTTCCGCATGGGCGGGGCTGGCTGGGCCGCCGGGCGCCGTACTGCCCCGGGCAGGCGTGCGGTCCGGGGCGGAGCCGGGGCGCGCGCGGGCGGCGGCGGCGTCATGAGCTCTTCACCCACCGGCCCAGGATCCTTTGCGAAGCGCGGGGCGACATATGGCTGCACGGGTTGGCCAAGACCCAGCGCTCGCTCTGCCATATGGGTCAGATAGTCGCTCATAGTCCGACCCTCTGTATGTACTGCCGGCGGCGCGTCGCGCTCATCGCCAGGATCTCGGACTCACTCCAGCCAAAAGCCCGCGAGAGCGCGGCGACCTCGTCGAAGACGCGGCGCGACAGCGCGCCAAACTCAGACCACAGGAACACGGAGATATCAAACCGCGCCTCCCAGCTGTGCGTGCACGCGGCGCAGCGCAGCGCCAGGCCGAGATCCCCCTGCGGATCTTGCTCGGCCATCTCGGCGCTCAAGGCCGCGATGACCTCGACCGGGAGCGCGTGCACCGGGACCCGCTCCGCGCCCCGTGTGGCTGACAGCAGACAGCGGGCGAGCAGCTCCTGCTTTGCAGCGGCGACCTCCAGCTGCTCCGCCGCCGCGACCAGATCGTTGTTATCCGGCAAGCGGTAGCGCACGACAAAGTCGCGGCAGCGGAACTCCAGCGGGCCGCTGGGGGCCGGCGTCCCGACCCGCAGCTGCGAGCACTGCAGGTTGAACACCAGCTTCTCAGCGCAGATCGGACACTCGACATAGCCACGCAGCGCGCTGCCGAGCAGCTGCTCGCGCAGCCGCAGCAGCAGCGCGTCCCGCTCGCCGATCGGCAGCTCGGCCATCTCAGCGTGGGAGAGCTCAGGGTAGCCGCAGGTGAGCAGGGCCAGCGCCTGCTCGGCCGGCCCCCTTCCTTCGCCGCTCTCCCACGCGCGCACGATGTCGCTGTCCGTCATCATGGCTTGGGCCTACGGGACGGTGAAGCTCGGCTCGGCCGGCTCTGCCTGAGCGGTGTCGCGCTCCCAGCCCTCGTTCTCAAGGCGCATCGTCTGGATGGCCACCGCGTTGGCGGAAGCATCCAGATCCGGCAGGGCGACAAACTCAGACACCCAGCAGCGATACACCTTGTAGGTAAGGACGACCTGGCCGGATTCGTTGAGGAGCTCGATCTTGATGTCCTTGCGGAAATCCGCCAGCGAGACTTGCTGCCCAAGACCTGCGCCGTGCTGCCACACCTTGTTGGCCCACTGCTCGAACTCCACGTCCTGGGTCACGCCGCGCTCGAGCGTAATCGGCTCGTACTCGGTGCGGCCGGGGAGCTTGCGGCTGCTGGTCGGGTCGCCGCCTTCGCGCCACTTGACGACCTCGGTGCTGCGCTTGAGGGAGCCTATCTTCTGGACGCCCGCGACATAGCGGCCTTCCCAGCTTACGCGGAAGCGGAAGTTCTGATACGGATCGAAACGATTGGGATTGACTGGAAAAATTGCCACGGCGGCGCTCCTTAAGACGAGGTTTGGCCAGCCATCTGCTGGAACTGAAGAACAACGAACTCGGCCGGCTTCAGCGGTGCGAATCCGACGACGATGTTGACGATACCGGCGGCGATGTTGTCGGCGGTGGTCGTCTCTTGGTCGCACTTGACGAAGTAAGCTTCCCGCGGGGACTGGCCCTGGAACGCCCCCTGCTGGAACAGGCCCTGCATGAAGGAGGTCACGTTCAAGCGCAGCTGCGACCACAGCGGCGCGTCGTTGGGCTCAAAGACCGCCCACTGGGTGCCGCGGTAGATGCTCTCTTCCACATAAAGAGCCAGGCGGCGAACGGGCAAATACTTGTATTCATCACCCAGCGCATCGGCGCCGCGCGCCGTGCGGCCGCCCCAGATGACCTGGCCGCTGGCGGGGAACGAACGCAGACAGTTGATCCCCTGGGGGTTGAGGAAGCCGCTATCGCTGTCCGTCAGCTTCAAGGACAGCGCATCGACCCCCGCCAGCGCTGCGTCCAGTCCGGCCGGGGCCTTCCACACGCCGCGCTGCGTATCGGTGCGCGAGATGATGCCAGCCACGCTCCCGCAGGGAACGAACTGGTCCTGCATATTACCCCGCAGCGGATCGGACTGCAGCACGCGCGGGTAATACACGGCCGCGTTGCGCGCCGCAGTCCCGGACAGTCCTAGATCGCTGATCTTGATCTCGGAGGCGGCCTTGCTGCTCCACGCCGCCGGCGGATCCACGATCAGTATGGCGCGGCGCTTCACGCAGTAATCCAGCGCGGCGCTGTACACCGCAGCCGGGGTATCGCCTGCGCGAGCGTCCGGCGGCAGGCACATGAGGTTAAGGGTGTCGGCTTCATCGAACGCGCTGAAGCTGTAGTCGGTGGTCGTCAGGGCGGCGCTGTCCAGCGCGGTGCCGGCGGCCGCCCGCACTCCGAGCTCGCCCGCGGAGTTGGTGGTGCTCTCTGCCGGCAGGGCGGTCGGTAGCGCCGCCGCGCCGGCGCTGTCGACCGCGACCCGGACGAACTTGGAGCCCTGGGCGAGCACCCGATCGACGCGCCGCAGGGAGTCCTTGATGGTCAGGTTGACGAAGCGCTCGCTGACGGCGCCCGTGGAGGAAAAGTAGGTCACCGTCAGGTTGAACAGATCGGTCGCGGCGACGCCCAGGCCGGCGGCGATCTCGGTGCTGACCGTGCCGGTGCGGTCTTTGTAGTCCACCGCGATGAGCAGGTTGTTGCCCCAGGCTCCAGGGTTGGCCGCCACGAGGTTCAGGGTGTCCACGGCGAAGGTAGCGATGCCGCTCGCCGCCGCGCTGCCCACCGTCGGCTGATGAAACAGCCGCACGATCACGGCCTGACTGCCGCCGTTGCGGAAGAAGTCGTTCAGGGCGTAGGTCATGGGCCCGTCCGTCCACAGCCCGCCGAACGCCCGCTCGAAGTCCTTGTAGCTGGTGATCGTCACCGCTTTGTTGACGGGACCGCGCTGGGTTCTTCCCATAAACGCGGTGACTGATGTGGCGACCCCGGTCAAGGTGCGGACCCCGCTTGGGATCTCTTGGACATATACGCCTGGATAGGTGAGCGTGCTCGGCATCGATCGTACTCCTATTGCGCTACCCCCGTACTCCGAAAGGGAGGCGCGTGGCCCTGCGCTGTGCGACTCAAAGCCTGGTGAAGTCCCCCCTGTGGCAACCCCGGAGAACTAAGGCTTTGGACAAGCCTGCCAACAATGGGATCTAACGTCTAGTCGATAAGCTAGACAAGCGATGTTGAGTAAATGAACAACATCGGAGAGGACAAACAGCGGACTATCTATTTGTAGGAGAAATAGGAGTCCCCACGGTGAGAGTTTGCGCTGGCATTGCTCTCCGGTTGATCTTGCTCAGCAGCCTGTTTTGGCCGGGAAATGTTCTGGCTCAAGAATCGCTCGCCGCGCCGTCCAGTACCCAAGAGCGCACCGCCGAGGTCGAGTCGCCCCCGGCGCCCGTGCTGCGGCCTACGGTGTCGATCCTGTCGGCAACCCCCAACAAAGGAGGCGGCTTCCGCGTCGAGGTGGAAGTGGCGTCTCCGTCGGGCGCCCCGGTCCGTCTGAAGCCGCTCCTCAACGGTCAGGCGATCGCCGATTTCGCCGTCGCGCAGTCGCGCGGCCTGACCCGGGCCAATCGCTATACGCTCACCTTCCCGCTGCCCGCCAAAGATGGAATGTTCCAGCTGCTGGCGGAAGCCGGGAACAACATAAGCGAGCCGGCCTCGCTACGCTTGCGCAGCGGTGCCATCGAGCAGCGGCCGGCGCTGTATGTGCTGGCGGTCGGGGTCAGCAGCTACAAGGACAAGGACATTCCGCAGCTGCGCTACCCGGGCAAGGACGCCCGCGATCTGGCGGCGACGCTGCAGCGGCAGCGCGGTACGCTCTACCGCGAGACGACCGTCCGCGTGCTCGCCGATGAGATGGCCACGCGCGCCCAGGTGATGGAAGGCCTGGACTGGCTCGGCAAGACGGTCACCAAAGACGACACGGCGGTGGTCTTCCTGGCCGGGCACGGCACCAATGACATCGATAGCCGGTACTACTACCTGCCCTACGATGCGAGCGCCGGAAACGACTCCATGCTGTCCGGACAGGAGATCCTGACGGCGCTGCGCACCATCGCCGGCAAGGTGGTGCTGATGCTTGATACCTGCCACTCGGGCAACGTGCTCGGCCGGCGCAGTCTGAGTCGACTGATCAATGAGCTTACGACCGAAAACCGCATCGTGGTCTTTGCCGCCTCCACTGGCGATCAGACCGCGCGCGAATCGGCAGCCTGGCAGAACGGCGCCTTCACCAAGGCGCTCGTCGAAGGTCTGCGCGGGGTCGCCGACTACGCGGAAGACGGCCGGATCAGCATGAGCGAGCTGGAGACCTGGGCGGGCGTGCGCGTCCGCCAGCTGACCGCGGACGCCCAGACGCCGACTCTGGCCAAGCCCAATGCGGCTCCGGATTACGTCATCGCGGCGCTGCCGCTCACCGGGGTCCTGCCGAGCCCCAAGCAGGCCGTGCGGCGACGCAGCGTAGCCACGGCATCAGGGGTCCTGGGCGCAGTGATCCTCATCGCCGCCGTGGTGGCCGCGGTGGTAGTCAACCAACAGAACATCAACGCAGCGACTTTATCCTTTCGCTAAGGGGCATTTTTGTATGCGCAACCTGCCTCTAGTTCTGCTCTTTCCTTGGCTGCTCGCAGCCTGTGCCCGCCCCGTGGTCACTCAGACGCGCGGCGATGTCGGCAGCGGGCTCACCCACGATGGCGGCTTGTCGGTGTCGCTGCGCACGCTGCTCATCACCGATACCGGTGAACGCTCGATAGCCGAGAGCGAGGCGCTGCATACCGGCGACCACGTCTACTTCTTGGTCCGCACGAGCCAGCCCGCCTATCTATACGCAGTCCTGTTCGGCGTCGATGGCAGCTCGACCACGCTGTGGCCGCAGGAACCGGGGAGCGAGCAGAAGATCGCGGCAAACTGTGCGCTGCGGATTCCGGCCCAGGGGTCCTTCTATCTGCAGACTCCGGCCGGTGTCGAGGACCTGCGGGTCGTGGCCGCGCCCGTGCCGCTGGCTCAGGCCGATCGCCGCCTGTGCGAGGAGCTGCGGCTGCCCTGCCAGAAGACGGCCGCCGACCCGACCGCCGCTCCAGAGTGCCCGCAAGCGGCGCGCGCGGTCTTTTCCGCGGTCAAGGTTGCGACGGCGACAGCGCGCGGCGTGGCTGCGCTGCGGATGACGCTCCGGCACGAGCCCTGATTCTGTGAGGGGACCTATGAATGCAACGCCAGCGCCAATCGATCTCGCACCCCGGATGAGCAGCGGCCAGCCGGTACGCCGCCGACTGCGCTGGGGCCTGCTCTGCCTGCTTCTGGGAAGCGGCTGCGCGGCCGATCGCACGACGATCGAAGTCGAGGTCGCCGGCTTGATCGGTCAGGAGAAGCAGCTGCTTCTAGACGCTACGCTCGATGGGCGCATGCTCGATGTCGCTCCGCCGCCGTTCACTTCCCGGCTCAATCACTTCCAGGTACACATGGACCCGCAGTTTACGGGCATGCTGACTCTTGTGGCGACCACCCTGGGAGGCGACGGCTGCCAGCTCGCCCAAGGGAGTACGGTGGTGCCGGTGCCGAGCGCCGGCAATTATTCCGCGTCCCTGGCCCTGGCCGAGCAGGCCGGCTGCCTCCTGGTCATCCGCAAGGTCGGCATGGCCCCCGGCCAGGTCAAGCTGTCCGACGGCACGTTGCTGAGCTTTGACACGACCGCGCAGGCCCCCGAGGTCTGCCCCCACATTCAGGACAGCGTAACGGAGGCGCAGAAGGCCTTTCCGCTCAACACCAAGGTCACGCTCACCGCCATGGAGTCCGACAACAGCGCCGGATACTTTGGCGGCTGGGCCCAGGCCTGCCACGGCAGCAGCACCTGTACGGTCGACATCTCGGCCGGGATCACGGTTGTGGAGGCGGACTTCGTCAACCGGCAGACCTGCAGCCGGGATATGTTCTGCTGGGAACAGCCCCTGCCCCAGGGCAGCCAGGTGCGCACGATTACGGGCAGCAGCGCGACCGAAGTCTGGGCGCTGACCAGCAGTGGGACCCTGCTCAAGTGGAATGGCACCTTCTGGGACACCTCGCCCGCTCCCCAGACGCAAGCGCCGCTCACTGCGCTGTTCAGCCCGGGTCCGGGGGCGCTGTGGGCAGTCGGCCAGCAGGGCACCGTGGTCCGCCTGGCGGCCGGGATCTGGGCCTGTCCCAGCCAGATCGCGCAGGCGGATCTGACAAGCGTGTGGGCGAGCGGCCCGCAAGACGCGTGGGCCGCCGGCGCGCAGGGGACGCTCATGCACTGGAACGGCACCACCTGGACCGCCACCACCGTGCCCGGCGGAGTCCGCGCCGATCTGCAGGCGGTCGCCGGGGTCTCGGCGACCGATGTGTGGGCGGTGGGCAGCGGCGGCACCGTGCTGCACTACGATGGAAGCGCCTGGTCCCGCATCAACTTCCCGACATCCGATATGCTGCGCGGTGTCTGGCCGAGCGGCCCTCAG
>CALFML010000037.1 GCA_937879845.1 uncultured Myxococcales bacterium | reverse complement strand
GCGCCTGGTTCCACAGCGAGCGCTCGCGGTAGAAGCTGCCGATCTGCTGCGCCTGAAACGACGCCAGCGCCGAGTCGAGCTCACCGCGCGCCTCGGCGCACAGCCCGATGTTTTCCTGCGCCAGCGCGACCAGCGCCCGCTCGCTCGGCTTATCGGCGAGGAACTTGCGGTACAGCGCCTCCGCGTCGGCGTACTGGCCTTGGTCGTAGAGCACCCCGGCGCGCAAAAGGATCGCCCGCTGCGCCGCCGGCGTGCTGCTGTAGTTCTTATCGAGATCGGTGATCGCCTGAAGCACGCCCTGACCCCGCTCGGCGGCGGTCTTATAGCGCGGGATCTCGGAGTCGGCCTCGGCCTCGGCTTCCTTGGCTTTGTCATCGGCCGGTAGGAGCTCGGCCTCGGCAATCTTTATCGCCCGGCCGAGCTGCTCGGTCGCCCGCTCGCGCCGGGTCTCCCGGTGCGATGAATACGCCCAGCCGCCGATCACCAGAACCACGATGCCGATGAGCACGAGCAGGCCGCTTGTGACATACGGAGCGATGCGCTCATACAGCCGCTGCCAGAAACCGACGAACTGGTCAGGCGGAGCCGTCGGCAAGATCGCTTTGTTGCGGTTGGACGTGGACAAGCTGAACTCCTGTTGAGCGGGCCGCAAAAGACAAGATAGCGGCGACAGCGCACGCTAGCAAAGGCGAGCCGCCGCCGTCAATTCCGCAGCGGGTCTTCTTGACGCCTCGCCCGGGCGATCGATATGGTGAGCGCTGATTGTCACCCCAGAGTCCCAACCTTGGCAACCGGACCGCGCCGGCCGGCCCCCCCGCCGCGCACCTTCTGTCCGACAAGGAGAAGACGAGCTTTGCCGCCGGCTGGTCGCCGCTTTTTTCGCTGCAGCTGCGGACCTTCGCCCTGACCTGGCTCGGGTATGCGTCCTATTACTTTACGCGCAAGAACCTCTCGGTCGTAAAGAGCCGCCTGCACGACACGCTGGGTCTTTCGACGACGGTGCTCGGCGAGATCGATACGCTTTACCTCGCCTGTTACGCGCTTGGGATGTTCGCTAGCGGAACGCTCGGCGATCGCATAGGGGCGCGGCGCCTTTTGACCCTGGGCATGCTCGGCTCGGCGGCGACCGCGGTCTTTTTCGGGCTGAGCTCGAGCGCGTGGGCGTTCGCCGCGGCGTTTGCCGTAAACGGCCTGTTTCAGTCGACGGGCTGGCCGGGCAACGTCAAGGCGATGCAGCCGTTTTTCTCGCACGGCGCGCGCGGGCGGGTGATGGGGCTGTGGACGACCAACTATCAGGTCGGCGGGCTTCTGGCGACGGCGCTGGCGACATTCATCCTTGTGCGCTGGGGCTGGCGGGCGGCGTTCATCGGGCCGGCGGCGTGGGTGAGCCTCATGGGACTGCTTATCTACGCGCTGCTTGTCGAGCGGCCCGAAGATCGCGGCCTGCCGCCGGTGGAAGCGGCGCGGGAGGAAGTCTCGACCGCGGTTTCAGCGGCGGCGGTGCAGAAGGCGCCGAGCCTGCTGGAGCTGCTGCGGCTGACGGTGCTGTGGGCGCTCGGCGGCAGCTACTTCGGGCTGAAGATGATCCGCTACAGCCTGCTGTTCTGGCTGCCGTTTTACCTCAAGCAACACCTGCACTACTCGGAAGCGGCGGCCGGCTACCTCTCGATGCCGTTCGAGATCGGCGGCGTGGCCGGCTCGATCATCGTCGGCTGGATCTCGGATCGCTACTTCCGGACGCGGCGGCTGCGGCTGGCGGTGCCGCTTCTCTTCGTCCTGGGCGGCGCGCTTCTCGCCTATCAGATCCTCGGCGGCGCCGGCGCCGTCATCAACGCGGCGATTTTGGCGACGGTGGGATTTCTGCTGTTCGGGCCGGACTCGCTTTTGTCGGGGACCATGGCGCAGGATCTGGGCGGCCGGGCGGCGACGGGGCGCGTGGCGGGGATCATCAACGGCATGGGCTCGGTGGGGGCGATCTTCAGCCCGGTGCTGGTCGCGCAGTTTGCCAAGCACCTGGGCTGGGACGCGCTGTTCTACGGATTTTTCGCGCTGACCATGCTCTCCGGTCTGCTCCTTGGAATCGCCGCGCAGCTGACGCAGCCGCGGGTCCCGGCGAGCTCGGTCTAGCCGCGGCAAGGCCGACCGGACAAGCCGGCGGCGAGCGGCGGCGTTTCTCTGCCGCGGTCAGTCGAGCATGGGGTTTGGCTGCCCGCCGCCGAGGATGGTGCCCGGCGGCAGCTTGAACCCGGCAGCCAGGGCCTGCGCCGGCATGCGCTTGCGGCCGGGCAGCTGCAGCTCCGCGATCGCCACCGCGCCTTGGCCGCAGGCGACATGCAGTCCATCGCGATCCACGCCCAGGACCTCGCCCGGCTTCCCCTGACCGGAGGACGATCGGGCGGTGAACAGCTTGAGCACCACCGGCTCGCTGCCCGCCTCGGCAGGACCGGCCGACTCGGCGGGAAGCTCGCGCGGCCAGGTCGTAAAGCCGCCGGGCCAGGGATCGACGCCGCGCAGCTGGCCGACGACCCGCGCCACGCTCCGGGTAAAGTCGATCCGGCCGTGCTCCTTGTCGAGCATCGGGGCCATGGTCGCGGCCGGGTGATCTTGCGGGACGGCCGGCTTCAGCGTCCCCGACCGCAGCTCGTCGAGCCCTTGCGTGAGAAGCTCGGCCCCAAGCTCGCTGAGCTTTTGATGCAGGGTGCCTGAGGTATCAGCGGCGGCGATCACCAGCTCGCGCTGCAGCAAAAGGGGTCCGGTGTCCATCCCGGGATCCATCTGCATGAGCGTGACCCCGGTCGTCGTCTCCCCGCGAATGAGCGACCACTGAATCGGCGCCGCCCCGCGATAGCGCGGCAGCAGCGAGGCGTGCACGTTCCAGCAGCCGCCCGGCGGCACCGCCAGGACCTCCGGCGGCAAAATGCGGCCGTAGGCCACCACCACCACGAGCTCCGGCCGCAGCTCGGACAGCTCCGAGACGAAGTTCGACTTCGCCGGACGCAAGGCGGTCGGCTGCAGCACCGGCAGCCCGAGCTCCTGCGCCTTTACCTTGACCGCCGGCGGCAGCAGCGTCAGACCGCGGCCCGAGGGCCGATCCGGCTGGCTCACCACGGCGACGACCTGGGTGGCCTTATGCAAGGCGACAAGGCAGGGCACCGCGAACTCCGGCGAGCCCATGAAGACCGTCCGCATGCGCTGCTCCTTCTTGCTCTGCTATTTGGCCTGCTTTGGCCGGCTCTTTGGCTTGCTCTCGGGCCCTATTTGGGGATCGCGCGCAGCCCGACCACGTACTGCTCGATCGAGTCCTTGCGTGAGCTCTCCGGCTTGACGGTGCGCGTCTCGCCGAAGCGCGCTCGCACCCGGCCCAGCAGCCGGTTCCAGTCGGGTCCCTGAAACAGCTTGCCGACAAAGTGCCCGCCGGGACTCAGCACGGCGTCGGCAAGGTCGAGCGCGCGCTCGAAGAGCCCCTCCGAGCGCGCCTGATCGAGGTGCCGCACGCCGGTGGTGTCCGGCGCCATGTCCGACATCACCACGTCAAAGCCGCCCAGCTCGCCGCACAGCTCCGCCGCAGCGATCGCGAACACATCGCCGACCACGATCCGCGCCCCGGCAATGACGATCTGCAGCGGCTGCCGATCGAGCCCGACCAAGGCCCCGTGGGTCCGCTGCGCCGCGTACTGCAGCCAGGAACCCGGCCGGCACCCGAGATCGAGCACCCGCTGTCCCGGACGGAACAGGCCGAAGCGTTCGTCGATTTCTTGCAGCTTGTAGACCGAGCGCGCCGCGAACTGTTCTTTCTTGGCGCGCTGGTAAAAGACATCGTGACGCCCCTTGAGCGTGCGGAGCGTCCCGGAGGAACCCATGACCTACCTGGAAGGGAGAGCGGTTACTTCTTCTTCGCGGCGGCGGCAGGCTTCTTGGCCCCGCCCTTCTTCTTGGTCTGCTCTTCGACCTCACCAAGCCGGGCCGCGCCGGTGCGCTTGGTGGAGTTTTTGACCACGACCATGGCGTTCTTGCCGCCGGGGACCGAGCCGCGCAGGAGCAGCAGCCCCTCTTCGTCCCGCACCTCGAGCAGCGCGACGCTCTCCACTGTGCGGCGATCATCGCCCATGTGGCCGGTCATGCGCTTGCCCTTGTGGACGCGGCCGGGGGTCAAGCGGCAGCCGATCGAGCCGCCGTGGCGGAAGAACTCGTGGGTACCGTGGGTGTTGCGCGAGGCGCCCATGTGGTGGCGCTTGATCACGCCCTGGAAGCCCTTGCCCTTGGTGGTGCCGACCACATCGACATAAGTCCCCGGCTTGAACACCGAGGACAGGGCGACGGTCTTGCCGACCTCGAACTGGGCCAGCTGGGCGGCGTCCAGGCGCAGCTCGCGGATGAAGCGCGGCGGGGTGACGTTGAGCTTGTTCACCGCTCCGAGCTCCGGCTTGTTGCACAGGCGCAGGGGCTTTTCGCCATAGCCGATCTGGACGGCGGCATAGCCATGCTTGTCGGGCGTGCGCTTGCTCAGAACGACACACTTGCCGGCGTGCACGACAGTGACGCCGACGCGGTTTCCTTGCTCGTTGAAGACCTGCGACATACCGAGCTTTTTGCCTAGGAGGCCCGTACGGGGAGCGGCCATGACTTCCTGTTCTCCTGCGTTGTGCGCGATGCGCCTGCGTTTATCGGGTCGAGCGGCCGAAAACTACCGGGTTTATGTGGGCGGCTCGAATCTGTAACCGATCATTAGCGGAAGTGAGTAAAGACAGCGAGCGCAAATTACTAACCTGCCTAGGTTTTTTGGTCAAGCCCGACCACGCGGGAGGCTTTAGACCGCCTGGTTTGACCGCGGCTCGGGCTCCGCTTCCGGGGTTACCGGGAGACGGAAGAGGCGCTCGGTGGCAAGGCGAGACGCGGCGGCGAGCTCAGGCAGCGGAACGCCGCGCAGGCGGGCGACAAACGCGGCGGTGTGGACAAGGTGCGCCGGCTCGTTGCGCTGGCCGCGCAGCGGGACCGGGGCGAGGTAGGGGCAGTCGGTCTCTAAAAGGAGGCGATCGGCCGGCACGAGCTTGGCCGCGGCCTGGATCGCCGCCGCGCTCTTAAACGTCACGATCCCCGAAAAAGAGATGTGGTAGCCAAGCTCCAGCCAGCTCTTGGCCTCGTCCGGGCCGCCGGTGAAGCAGTGGATGACGCCGCCGGCGGGGGTGCCGCCTTCCTCCCGGACGATGCGCTGGGCGTCGGCATGCGCGTCGCGGATGTGCAGCGATAGCGGCTTGGAGAGGCGCGCCGACAGCCGGATGAACCGCCGCAACAGCGCCTGCTGCTGCGCCGGCGGGGAATTTTTATAGAAGTAATCCAGGCCCGTCTCCCCGACCGCGACGACCCGCGGCTCGGCTGCGGCCCGGTGTTCGATGTGCGCCCACAGCTCGGTGCCGCGCGGTCCGCCGATCGCCGCGGGGGCGGCATCGGGATCCTCGATGATCGTAGCGTCGTGGGGATGGACGCCGATGGCGGCGAACAGCTGCGGGTGGGCCTTGGCCAGAGCGATGGCGTTTTCGATCTCGGCCACGCCGTGCCCCGAGCCGATGACGATGAGCCTAGAGATGCCGGCCGCCCGGGCGCGCTGGAGGACCTCGAGCCGCTCGTCATGCCACGCCTGTGCCGGCGCGTCCGCGGGGAGCGGGCGGCGGAAGTCCTCGGGTTCAAGATGGCAGTGCGAGTCGATCCACACCGGTAAAAGATCCTTTCATCTCATCTCATCCGCTTTTCGCGTCCCGCCGCGGTCAGCGCAGCTCGAACTCTTTGCAGAAGTTGACCGTGGGCAGACGGCTCGGCGGCTCGTAGTCGGCGCGGCGGTGCTCGTCGGTCGGCCACTCGTGCGCGCACTGGCGGAGCGCCTCGTCGAAGTAGCCGCAGTCCTCGCAGCAGTGCCGCAGCGGCAAAGAAATCCGCTGGCGATCGAATAGCTCATCTTTGGCCACGCGCATTATCGAAGGCCCAAGACCCTAGCACACAGGCCGCGGTAAGCGCCGCTCATCTTCGCACGCGCCCCGTCGCAGAGACGGCCCAGCGCGGCGGCCCGGCAAGCCGTCCTGCAACGAGCCCGGATCGCCGGGCTGCCGCCGCGATACAATAACTACAAGCTCTTTAGCGCCTGCTCGCGGCGACCCGGGGGAAGCCGCTCACCACGCTCCCTCATGCGCCGCGAGCCGTACCTTTTGATTCGATCTGTCGATGGAGCAGGGGAGGACTTTGCCATGAAGCGCAGCTTGTACTTATTTTCGAGCTTCTTTCTCATCGGACTCATCGCCTGCGGTGAGCCGAGCCAGACCGTCTCCGACGGCGGGACCAGCAGCAGCGACCTCGCCGTGACGACCACGGAGGACCCCACCCTGTGCAAGGGAGCCGGCTGCATCGGCGCCCCCTGCACCGCGTCCACGGAGTGCACCGAGGGGGCCAACGGCGCCGCCGTGTGCTGGACCGGCACCCTGCTCAACAACCCCAAGCTCGTCACCACCCCGAGCGGCTACTGCTCCCGCGAGTGCACCGCCGATACCGACTGCGGCACCGGCAAGTGCGTGACGCTGCCCGGCGCCACCAAGCAGTACTGCATGGCGCGCTGCTCGACCGCCACCACCTGCCGCCACCCCGGCTACTCGTGCGCGTTCGACGGACCTTCGGGCGGCATCTGCTTCCCCAGCGGCAACTTCAACTGCGATCCGACCAGCGGCAACGGCACCTGCGAGTACGGACCGTCGCGCTACCTGGGCGCCTGCATCCGCGCCGCCTATGAGAACACGGCCGGCGGCGTGTGCCACCTGCAGTGCCAGGTCGGCGTCAAGACCTGCCCGCCCGACGATCGCTTCGGCACCACCAACGCCCCGCCGCAAGAGTGCGTCTTCCTCGACACCACCGTCGATTCCAAGGGCAACCCGGCGGCCACCGGCGACAAGTATCGCGGCAACGTCTGCTTCCAGCAGGCCGGCACGCCGCTTGGGCCGCAGCAGCCGTGCACCTACTGGACCGACTGCCAGGACGGGTTCCAGTGCGATCGCTACGCCACGAGCGCCGCGACCGCGGTCTGCCGCCAGCTGTGCGCGCTCGGCAGCGGCACCCAGAGCACGCCGGTCGGCCTCTACGTTCCCACCGGGGCCCAGCCGGCCACCAGTGCCTGCGCGACGCCCGGAACGGCTTGCGCCAACTCGCTCCGCGCCGGCGTGCAAGACGGCAACGCGGGGCTATGTCAGCCGCCCAAGATGTAGCCGGCAAGGAGCTGACCATGAAGACCACATCGCAAATGACTCCTTTTACCTCTGATCGGCTGACGGCCGCTGGGCGCCGCACTTGGGCTTCCTCGTTCGGCTTGGCGCTCGCCGTGGCCCTGGGGCTTGTCGCGGCCGGCTGTACCGTCCCGACCCAGACCATCGATCTCACCAAAGACATGGCGGCGCCGGTGACCTCCTCGTCGCAGCCGGACTTGTACGGGCTCGATCTCGCCATCGCGCCGGGCTCGCTCGGCGCCGCGTGCACCAAGAGCAGCGACTGCAAGGTAGGCACGACGCCGACCTGCTGGGCGCAGAACATCCTGTCCGATCCGGGCAATCTGCCGACCTCGGGCGGCTACTGCACAAGCCCCTGCAGCGTCGACGCCGACTGCGGCAGCCAGGGGACCTGCCAGACGGTCAGCGCCGGCGTCAAGTACTGCCTCGCCTCGTGCTTCACCGCCAACATCTGCCGCTACCAGGAGCGCTACGCCTGCTTCATCCTCGGGGCCAACAAGGGATACTGCTATCCGTCAAACCGCCTGTCGTGTAACCCGACGCAGATCGATCCCGGAACCGGCAACGGGACCTGTCCCGGCGCGTCGCCGCAGGCCGCGTGCATCCGCCGCGCCTTCGAAGATCTGGGCGAGTGCCTCAACACCTGCACCCCCGGCAGCGGCACCTGCCCCGCGGTCGCCGGGGTGCTGCAGCACTGCGTCTACGTCAACCAGACCTACGATGCGGCCGGGCAGCCGACCCGCGATAAGTTCAAGGGGAGCGCCTGCTTCCCGCTGTTGCCGGCGCCCAAGCAGCTGGGCCAGACCTGCAGCTACCTCGATGAGTGCGCCGACGGCCTCCAGTGCGACAACGGCCCGAGCGGCGACAAGAAGTGCCACTCGCTGTGCATCGTCTCCGCTCCCGGCACCTGCGCCACCAACGAGACCTGCAAGGACTCGTTCGGCGCCGGCCGCGGCAATCCCGGCCTCTGCTACTAGACCCGCGGGGACTCGCTGGCTGGACCAGCCCAGGTCCCCCCCTGGCTCATCCTGGCGGCACCGCGCCCAGCGCTTATGTACAGGCGGCGCGCTCGGCGCTGCCTGAACCCCCTCCGCTGTCCGCGTGCCACCAGACCCCCTGGGCTGGTCCGTGCCGTGCGAGAGTATTTATATGAATCATATAATATGAAATCTCAAGTACAAAAAATTAGTTAGATATACGCACTAAAGAACTCATCTACCCCTACATCTGACGGAAGTACCGGAAATTAATAGAAAAATATTTACGAATTCTACATTACTTATTTGAGAAATATTATCGCTCTATTCCTGAACTGCGGCCGTCCGCGCCAGAGGACCGTATGAGCTCGATCGTCCTTTCCTGTCCCAGCTGCCGTACCGACAACGCCACCGCGGCGCAGCAGCTCTTGTCGCGGCCGCGCTGCCAGCGCTGCCAGCAGGCCCTGAGCCTCAACGCCCCCGTCGAGACGACGCGCGAGGCGGTGGACGGGGTGATCCGCAACTCGCCGATTCCGGTGCTTTTGGTCTTTTACTCGCAGTGGAACGCGCCGAGCACGATGGCGGCGCCGGTGCTCCAGCAGGTGGCGCAGCGGCACGCCGGCCGGCTGCTGGTGCTGCGCATCAACACCGACATGAACCCGGATGTGATGCAGCGCTACGCGGCTACGGCGCTACCGGCGCTCATCCTTTTCCGCGGCGGCAGCGAGCGCAAGCGCGTCCAAGGGGCGCACTCGGTGGTCGAGATCGAGCAGCTTATCAGCGATGCAGGAGCCGCTCGCTGAGGACCGCCAGTGCGGCGCTGTAAAGGAGCAGCCCGAGCCCCATCGCGACGAGCCCCCCGCCGAGCACCGCAGTGAGCAGCGCCGCGATATCGCTGCCCCAGCCGCCGCCGCGCCGGCCGAGCGCGCGACCCTGGCCGCGGCGCAGAAAGTGTATCCCCAAAAGCCACAAGACCGCCGCGCCGGCCAGATCCACCCACGACACGATCACGCTGCGCCCCCGCCTTTGAGCTTGAACAGCGCCGCGGCGAGCAAGCTCAGACAAAGCCCGACCAGCGCCGCGGCGCCGCGGATGCTCGTAAGGGTCTGGTTGGCGTAGGCGCGCAGCACCGGCCGCAGCTCGCGCACCGAGATCGCCCCCGGCGGCGTGCCGCAGCTGCGGACGACGCCGTCGCCGACGCAGCCAAGGACGGTGACCGCGGCGCCGGGCGGGATGGACGCCTCGTGGTAGCTCTGGTTGCGGCCGGGGCGGAACTTGCCGGCGCAGAGCTCCTGCATCGGCGGCGGGATCGCCCGCTCGCGGCGGATCTCGCCGAAGTCCAGGGCGACCCGATCCGGCGGCAGCGACTCCAGCACTTGATTCTTGAGCAGGGCGATGTGCTCATCGTCGGCAAACAGCGCAAGGCGGGCGGTGCGGCCGGGCTGGCGCAGCTGCAGCTCGTCGTCTTCGCCCTTGGCGCAGAGCACGACGGTGTAGCTGCTGCGGCCGGAGTGGCGCTCTTCTTCGATCCAGGCGTACCAGATGGCGCTCGGGCGGCCGCTTGGGGTCAGCCGCGGGCGATCGCTGTGCAGGGTGCCGCGGAGCTGCGCCGGGCTGTCAAAGCGCTGGTCCAGGCTGCGCTCCGGCAGGCGCGACAGGGCATAGAGCCGCCGCAGCCCGACCGGTCCGCTCCACGCCAGCGCGTAGTCGGCAAACGCCAGCGCCCCTACCGAAAGGATGGAGTAGGAAAGGATCGCCGCGGCCGCTTTCACCTTCGGCCAGAGAGCCTGCTTTGTCATCGTCGCGGTCCTTAGCATGCCGCCTCTTGCGGGCGCTGAGAATCCTCTTTGCTCGCCGTCGCGGTAGCCGCCGGGCGGATTTCGCGCTATGCACGATCGCTCATGCTGCCCTACCGCCCCCCGCCGCCGCCTGCGACCGCAGCGGCCGACCCTAGCCCGCGCCGGTCGCGCGGCCCGGAGTTTTCGCTTGCGACGGCGCTGCACTCCCCGGCGTTTACCCCCCGACGCAGCGATGCCGCGGCGCTCATCGAGCTGTTTCTCCGCGCCGAGGTGACCGAGTCCGCGGCCGCGCAGGGTCTTACGCGCATCGGGCCGCCGGCCTTTGCGATCCTCGATGCCCGGCTGCAGCGCGGCGATGTGAAAGGGGCGGCGCGGGCGGGGCTCGTCCGGCTCCTGGGCCGGCTCACCCGCCCCGACAACCCGGACGAGCTCGCGGCCCTATTGGCCCTGACCCGCGATGCCGACCCGCCGGCGCGGCGCAACGCCATCGCCAGCCTCGGCCGATTACCGCTCGCCGCGGAGCATGCGGCGGGGCCGGGGATCGAAGCGGCGCTGCTCGCCCTGTGGCGCGATGCGCAAAGCCAAGCCGCGCCGCCGCATCCCGAAGATCGCCGCGCCCTCGCCGAATCGCTGGGCAAGCTGGGCGGACCGGCCGCGCTGGCGGCGCTCAAAGACGCGCTGCCGGCCGCCGCAGAGCCGCTCTACCGCTCCGTGCTGGCGCGGGCGGTGCTGCGGCTGGAGCGGACCACCCTCCGCCCGGCAAGCCCGCCGGACACCGCGCCGATCGCCGCCACCGCCGCCCTGCCCGAGCCTTTCGCCATCACTTTTCTCTGCCGCGCCGGGCTGACGCCGATCCTTATCCAAGAGCTGCGCGAGCGCGGCTTGGGCGCGCCGCTCACGGTGGAAGAGTCCTCCCGCATCGGCGAGCCCGCGCGGGTGACGATCCGCTCCGACCGGCCGCTGGCGGAGCTCCGCGCGGTGCGCACCTGCACCGAGCTCGCCCTGCCGCTTGGTGCCGTCCCGCCGCACCCGCCGCCGGCCCGCGCCACCGAAGAGCAGCGCGCCGAGCTGCTGGCCCAGCGCGCCGCCAGCGCCCTGTCCAGCCCGCGGACCGTGCAGCTTCTGCGCGCCCTTGGCCGCGGCCCGCTCCGCTACCGCATCCACTTCACCGATATGGGCCATCGCCGATCGCTCGTGTGGCGCATCGCCGCCGCGGTGGCGGAGCGCTGCCCGGAGCTGCGCAACGATCCCAAGGGCAGCCCCTGGGAGCTGCGCATCGGCGGGGACTGCCAGACCCAGCCCGCCGCGCCCGCCGCCGCGCGCCTGGAGCTCGTGCCGCGGCAGCTGCCCGACTCCCGCTTCGCCTACCGGCTCGGCGACGTTCCGGCGGCCTCGCATCCGACGCTGGCGGCGGCGCTGGCGCGGCTGTGCGCGGCGCGGCCGGGGGATGTCGTATGGGACCCGTTTGTCGGCTCCGGCAGCGAGCTTATCGAGGTTGCGCTCCGGGAACATGACGAGGCGGACCGCGGGACGACGCCGCCTCGCGCCGCGCCGGTGCGGCTTGTCGGCAGCGATCTGTGTGCCGCGGCGCTCGCCACCGCGGCCCAAAACGCCGCCGCCGCCGGAGTGCAAATCTCCCTGACCGCTGGCGACGCCCTGGGACCGCCGCCGCCCGGCCTCACCCGCATCATCACCAACCCGCCGATGGGCCGCCGCGTCCGCCGCGGCGAAGCCACCGAGCTGCTCCAGCGCTTCGCCGCCCACGCCGCCCAGATCCTCCCGCGCGGCGGCCAGCTGACCTGGATCGCCCCGCAGCCGCAGCACACAAGCCCCATCCTGCGCGACGGCGGCCTGCGCTGCCGCGGCGAGCACCGGATCGACATGAACGGCTTTTGGGCCAGCCTGCAAGTCTGGGTCAAAGCGTAGAGCGCCGCCCTCCGGCTGCGCTACGATGCCGCCATGCAGCTGCACATGATCCCCATGCACGATCTGCCGGTCGTCGCCGCGGAGGCGCAGGTCCCGCCGGAGGTGGTCGAGCTCGACGAGCTCACCTACCAAAGCTGGGGTCCGCCGCTGACCCTGCCGCAGTACCTCAAGCGCGAGCGCGTCATGCGCGCCGTGCCCTTCGCCCGCGGCCTCCGCACCTGGGTGCTGCGCGACGGCAAGGACCTCCAAGCCAGCTGTGAGAGCTTCGCGGTCCCCATGGTCATCGGTGGCCCGCGCCACAAGACCCCGCGCCGCGGCGTCGTCCACGGCATCGCCAGCGTCTACGTCGAAGCCAAGCTGCGCGGCCGCGGCCTGGCCCGCACCCTGCTCACCCGCATGCACGAGCACCTGGCCGGCGAAGGGGCCCTGGGCTGCTACCTGATGTCCGAGATCGGCCCAACGCTCTACGCCGGCATGGGCTATGTCGCCCGCCCGCTGCGCCTGTGCCGCTACGCCGCCGCCGACCCGGCGGCCGAGCGCCTGCCGTCCCCCCTGCCCTTTTCCTGGGTGACCGAAGAAGAGGTCCCCGCGCTCCTCGCCCAGCGCTACCGCCTCGCCGTACCCGCCGTCCGCATCGAGACAAACCCCGCCCAGATCGGCTGGCACCTGGCCCGCGGCCGCTACTACGCCGACGTGCTGGGCCGGCGCTCCTCCCCCCACGTCGGGGCGCGCTGCGGCGATGCGTTCATCCTGTGGCAGCCGAGCTACCCCAAGGAGCTGCTCCGCGTGCTCATGCTCTACCCCGGAGAGCGCGTCTTTATACCCGGCGCCCCCATCACCCCGCGCAGCCCCGAGCTAGAGGCCGTGCGCCACGTCCTGCACGCCGCCCGCTTCCTCGCCGCCGAGCTGGGCCTTGGCCATGTCGAAGTCTGGGAGAACGCCAGCAACGGCGCCTACCTCCGCGGCGGCGCCCGCCTCGGCGGCGAAGAGCTCCCCATGCTCCTCCCCTTTGTCCCCGAGCTACGCGGCGAAGACTGGGTGGACTACGAGCGCTGCCACTGGCTCTAGCCGCCCCTACCCCAGGCGGTGGCGCTTTATGTAGTCGAGCACGTCGTTATACTGCCCCGCCTCGTTGGCGTAGGTGGCGAAGTTGCGCGCCGTGGAGAACCACTCCAGCGTCGACGGACGTACCTTTTTGATCGAAGCCAGAAGGTCGCCCATGGTCAGCGGACGCACGGTGCCGCTCTTCATCGACTGCTCGAGCGCGACTTCGGTC
>CALFML010000036.1 GCA_937879845.1 uncultured Myxococcales bacterium | reverse complement strand
CCGCCGAGCTGCTGCAGGTACCGACCGGCATCCAGGTGGGCGATGAGGTCGAGGTTCACGCCCGCCTGGTCTGGCGCGGACAGACTTTTCGCGATGCCGAATTTTTTGCCGCCGACGGCTTTGCCGCGACCGCAGAGCTGCACGGGATGCCACAGCCCCTGCAGCTGCGCCCGGATGGCACTTTCGTCGGCCGGGTCAAGGCAACGGCGGCGGGAACCCAGACGCTGCAGGCGCGCTTTGGCAACCACTGGCTGTCCCTCACCGCGGCGACCGAGCTCCGGGTAAAAGAGTGGCTGCCGCTGGTGCTGCGGGTGCAGCCGGATCCGCTCGACTTCGGAAGCTGGCGCGCAGATCACGACCGCAGCCAGCGCTGTACAGAGCTTGATTTTACCGGTTCACAGAATGCTGATCGGGTGCCGCTGGAAGTGGTCGCGACCGGACTGCCCGACGGAATTACGCTGGAAGCGGCGGCACCGCTGCCGGTAAGCGGGGGCCGCACCCGGGTGTGCTTGCAAGCGCGCGGCTGCTGCGGCGACCGCAGTGCCTTACCGGGCGCCCGCCTGTCTGTACGTGGCCAGGATCCCCACTATCACCCAGGCGCAGTGGCGGTCAGGATCAAGTTTGCCCTAGCCCGCCCGCCGCTATGGACTTGCTGGTGGCGGGTAATCGTCGCTGGGATCGCCGGCTTGTTGTTCGTGTTCATTATCTGGGGCATTGTGCGTCCCTATGATTTTGACGCCGACGCCACCATTCAGCTGGCCAAGAGCGAGGCGGCCCTGGCCCGCGGCTCTGGCCGTCGCCTGCGCGATTTACCCCACGGCCGCCGGGGCTTTTATCGAGACGCCCGCGTGATGTTCGATTCCAGCGGCAACGCCGCCCATACCCCCCGAGGCGCAGTGTTGACCCTGCGCGCCGCCCGCGGCGAGCCGCTGGTCATCGGGCGCGCCATCATCGAGCAAAAAGATCCCCGGACGCGCAAGTGGGCGCCGCTGCCCACGCCACTCGAGCCGGGAACGATCTGCCGCGGAGTCGCGTACCGCAGCGGTGATTTCTACTTTCGACTGGGCTAGGAGACAGGGAGAGCCACATGGGAATTCTTAGTGCAGACCGTTTTTCGCCCACCCTGTTCATTGGCCTGGGCGGCTCCGGTTCCAAGATCGTCAACGTCATCGCCGGCAAGCTGCGCCGTCACCCCAACTGGAATCGCTTCCGCGAGCTCATTCACGCTGTCTGTATCGACACAAACAAGGCAGACCTGGCGGCGCAGCGGAACGTCCCCGAGTCCAACCGGTTCCTGGTTTCGTCGTTTGACCGCCGCGCCTACGTCCAGCGCAAGCGCGGCAAACAGGAGCTCCCCGAAGATCGGATGGTGACCCAGTGGGTCCATCCGGACTACCAGTTTCGCGACGCGCAGGGGGCTGGCGCCGGACAGATTCGCATCGAGAGCCGCCTTGGCCTGTTTTATAATCTGGAAGAAGATCGCGCGGGCATGGCGCGGGCGTTTCGCCGCATGCTGGATGCGGCGACGCGGCCGGACAATCCTTTTCGCGACAACGAGGATCGCGTCATCCACGCGCTCATTTACGCATCGGTGGCCGGCGGCACCGGCAGCGGTGGCTTTCTGCCGATGGCGTACCTGCTGCAGGATCTGATCCGCGATCACAGTTGGGGGCGTCCCGATGTCGTGGCCACGCTGCTTTTGCCGGCGGTGTTTACTGCAGACGTAGAGCAAGCGCTGCACGCCGATATCAACGCCAACGGCTACGCAGCGCTCAAAGAACTGGAGTACGTGACCAAGCTCGGATACGAGCGCGCGTTCGAGGATCTGGAGTTTCATTACCACCCGGTGCGGCCCGAGCGGAACCGAATCGCGAATCGGCCATTCTCTCTTTGTTACCTGGTCGACAAGCCGTCGGAAATCTCGGTCGAGAAATATACCAACGCGATTGCCGACAGCGCGTTTTTGCAGGTCTTTTCGCCGATCGTCGGCGCCCAGGCCGGCGAATACGACAACTACGACAAACATCAGAAGTCGCTGGCGCTAGATCACTTCGCGGTGCACTTTGGGTCTTTTGGCGCCGCCCTACTGGTCCTGCCGCGCGCCGATATCCTGCACTACGCCGTGCTGCGCTACGTCCACCGCGTACTCGATACGTATCTGGTGTTTGGTCGCGATGACAACTTCCGCGTCCCCTATAACGATCCAAAGTTCCAGCGACTGGCGCGCGAGGAACAGGACCGCATCGTGGACCAGAAGTTCACCGAGTGCGTCGACTATCAGGCTCGACTCGAAGAAGATCGCCAAGAAAAAGGAATTTATACCGCGATCGTAGGCCAGAAAGCTCCGGACAGCAGCAGCCTGCGCGACAGCTTCGGACGCAAGCTCGCGGCGATCTTCGAGGGGCTGGATGAGCAGATTCAGATCCAGCCTTTTGATCCTCTTCAGGTGCATGAGGGCAACACCTCGCTGTCGCGGGCCCAGGAGAACCTGCGCCGTGACGTGGCGAGCAGCCGCGGCCGGGTCATGGGCAGCTATCTGCAGTCGCAGCTCGCCGACCTGAAGTCTGGCCGGCTGCTCGGTGATTTTTTCCGCGGCAATCAGGTCGGTCCGCTGATGCAGCGCTACTTTCTCATCAAGCTCAAGGCCGAGGGGGCGCTGACGCCGTTCGAAGATCCCGCCGAAGGAGCCTTCCTGCACGAGACCAAGGAAAACGCCTTTGATCTGGATCGCGATCACGTCACCCGCGACTTTACCGATCTCGAAAAGCGGCTGAGCGAGACCTCTCAGAAAGGTTTTTTGTCCAGCGTCCTGTCGCGCGAAAACAAGGCTTTCGATCAGGTTCGGCGTAAAGTTCAGGATACTTTCAACCAGCTCGAAAATGGTCAGCGCGACTGGCTCAAGGCCGCATTCTGGCAGGCTTTTCACGAAGAGCTACAGCGCTCTGTAGAGGCCAGGCTGAATGCTTTTCGCAATGTCTCGGTAGTCGCCGATGAAGTCGCGCGGAACGTTCTGGCCGAGGCCGAGCGGCTGCGCGCTGATCCCTCCACCCGTGGGGAGGCCTCCGACGCGGCGGCATTTTATCTGGACAGCGAGATCTTGCGTGATGATCGAGCTGGCCAGCGGCTATGGCACTTTTTGTTCAGCCATCGGCTCGATCGCAGCGCCTACTACGACGAGACCAAGATCTTTGCCGCGATCAGTGAAGCGTTTCAACCGGCAGTCGACAAGGAAGGACGCTCCCGCGCCAAAGACGCGATGGAGATCGTCCGCGATCTGCGGAGCCGCCTGGAGCAGATCGGAAGCGACACCCTGTCCCAGGTGCTTGCCGAGCAAGGCTTTGATCTACAGAGCGCGCTGGAGCTGGAAGCGCGCTACACCCACGCCAAAAACCCCAACGATGAAGCCGCCGTGGCAGCCGTCAGCGCCGCCGTGGTGCAGGAACACCTCCGCGACAAGTTCAACCGGCTGGTCGATCAGTGCGTAATCCTCGCCAACATCGACAAGACCAAGCTCGATGACCCCTCGGTGAAGCCGGCCCACATATTCTACGTTGGACTGGCCCCGCGCTACTCTGGTAGCGAGGGAAGTCTGAAAGCCGCCATCCGCCATGTGGCAACGGGCGTTGACTTCATAGACGGCTGGCACGAAGAAGATCTGGTCGTGTTCTATCGGGCCATGCTGGGCATCCCGCTGTACTTCTACCGGCGCGTCAACGAAGAGCTGTACCACGCGTACCAGACGGTCAAAGCCAAGCCGAATCGCTCCTATCCGCTGCATATCGAGGCAAGCTGGGAAGACGGAATTCCCAACCTCGATCCCAAAGAGCTGCGTGAGGCCGAGCAGAAGCGCCAGGCCGCGGCGGAAGCGCAGTCCCGGATCGCGGAGCGCGACAGCCGTATCTGGAACTTCGTCCTGTGTACCTTTGCCGGGGGCGTGCAGCGCAGTCCGGATGGCAGCTACGAGTGGGTGGTCGGAAACGTCCGCAAGCGCTTGGGCGCGGATCGGAGCCAGGCGTTTGCTGCGTTCGCGGCGCTCGATCCCGCGCTTCGCGATGATCTGGTCAAGGCAGGAACGCGCGGATACGCCGAGCGCACGAGTAGCACCGTAGCGCGACGCACTTTCCGCGCCGAGCTGGATACTTATCTTACGGCGCTGAACGAGCAGTTTGCCCTGGCGCTGGCGAACGAGGACGAAAATGCGACCCGCTATCTCAAGGAAGAGCGCCGAGTCGTTGACACGCACCTGGCGGGCCTGACGAACTCCTGAGCGCGCGAAGGAAGGCGGCGTGAATCCGACATATGTAATCGCGGTAGGCTCGCTGGGCGCGGCTGTGGCGGCGCGCTTGCAAGCGGATGAGGCGGCGGCGCCGGTGGTTCTGAAGTATTTCCCACTGCCCGCCGACTCGGAGCAGTCGACCCAGCTGTTGGCCGATTTTGCGGAGCGGGCGGCGGCTGATCTGTACGCCTTGCTCCGCGGCAGCGCCACGCAGAACGATAGCTCTGGCGGCAGTAGCCTGGATCTGGTGGTCATCGCCGACTTGGCCGAGGCCGGGGGGGGACTGCTCGGGGCCATCGTGCAGCAGCTGTCCGCGCTGCTGCGGCGTGACTTTGCGGTCATGTTCCCGCCGGGTGCTTCCCCCGAGCAGCGCAGCGTGTGGCTGGTGATGGTGCTGACGACCCCTTCGCTGGATGACACGCCTTCGGGACAGGCAGCACGCCTGGCGCTGGCGGCGCTCGAGCGCTGGCACCACAGCGGTCCGCCGACTCCCATCCTAAGCCGAATCTATCTTTTGCCCGAGCAGAATGAGGTCATGCCGCTATCGCGGCTCGATCTGGAGCGCGGGGTGTATCTGTTCATTGCGACAGCCTACCTGTCCGGTCTGCGCGAGACAGAGGCTATGCGCAGCCGCCTGCAGCCGCCGCGCACCGCGACCTGCTTGCTCGCCACCTTTGCCGTTGCCGCCATCGACGTCGAGGTGGATAAAGTGCTCGCCGCCTTTGCCTGGCGCGCAGCCATCGCCGCGCTAGAGGGCCTGGCCGCCCAGTGCGAGACCCCGGCGGCCCCCGAGCGGGTGCTTGCCGTGGCTGATGAGCTGTCGCTGAACGTGTGGTGTCGTGAGCTCATGGGCATCGAACTGGGTCCGCGCCGCCCGGCGATCTCCCAGGGGTCACGGCTGGCGGCGGCGGATCGCGCCGAGACCGAGGCACTGCAAAAGGGCCGGCGGAGTGTGCGCGAGCTGGTCGACTCGCACCTGGTCGGTGAGAACGGACTGGGCGGGTTTCAGCTGGTGGCGCACAGCCTTGCTCTGGCGGGCAAGCGCATTGAAGACCTCCAGAATGAGCTGGCGCGCGGCTGGCTGCCCGCGGCGCGGCTCGACTCACCGGTCCAGCAGCCGGCAGAGCAGCGGACGGTGGCTGCTCTTACCCAGGCTCCGCCACCGCCCCGGCTAGGGCGCATGCTGCCGCTCGGCGTCCTTCTGGGCACTGTAGTCGGTATCGCCGTCACCGGCAGCGCTGCCGTCGTGGCGGCGAGTCGCGCGGCGAGTACGAGCGCCGGGGGACCAAGCATCGCCGGGCGAGCACCGCTCGATCCAGCGGCCGTCCTATGGGGCTTGCTGGCCGCGGGAATCGTAGTCGCCGGCTGGCTCGCCTTACACGGGTGGTCGTGGCGTCGGTACGCCGCTTCCCAGCGAATCGCCAGCTCGCCGCTCGCCGTCCCCCGTGCGGGCGAGTCGTCCGAGATCGATCTGGCCTTGGCCGCCGCGCTGGTGCTGCGCAAGCGCCGGGTCGCCCGCGGCGTCCTTGGGGTCATCGCCGATGAGGCCCAGCGCCTCGACGCACTGCGGGCCGCCGTCCTGGATGCGCTGAGCCATGCCCGCGATCGCCTACGCAGCCTCGGCGTAAAGCAAGGCGAGCGGCCGGCCCAGGATGATTACTCGATGCTCCTTTCGTCGGACTCGCCGCTTCACCGGGGGCTGCTGCCCGCCACCGCGCTGCCCCAGCTATGGGAACGCAACCGCGCCATTCGCGACGAAAAACTCTGGGCGGGCGAGCTGCTTCAGCGGGCCTGGCCAGCGGGCGGCATTCGCGAGGACTTGCCGTTTGGCCCAGGCGAGTCCTGGGAAGCCGTACTGGCGCAGCAGCACCAGTCGCTACGCGATAAGGGAGTGTTCGCCTGGCCGGAGCTGGGAACGGTACTGACCGAGCACCTAGGTCGCTTTCTGCGGACGGTTCCGCGCCTGCTGAAGTTTGGGGTTCATAGCCGCCGGCCGGACGGCTCCCCCAGTTTGATAAGTCATGCCCAGGAGCTCCTGGTCGTAGTGCCCCCCGATGGCCGGGCGCTGATCGAGCGGCTGCTGCGCGAACAAGCGCTGCCCGAGGTCAGCTTGCTAAGCAGCACGCCCCAGCTGTCGCGAGTGTTGGTGCTCCGCACCGCGACCGAGTTCGACGTGGCGAGCCTGGAGCCGATGGCGCGATGAGCAGCCAGGTTTTATGGCTCTTGCCCGGGCTGGGAGTGATCGCCGTGGCGCTGGTCGTGGCTACCGCGGTGGCCAGGCGCTGCTCCCTTCGGAGGCGATGGAACGCCGCGCTGGCTGGCAGCGGTACGGCGGCAGCAGCGACGGCACTGGCGTGGGGCCTTTCGCGGCTCGGCGACTGGCTGGGCCGCGCGCGGGGACCCCTGGAGTGGCTCGGTCAGACGGCTGGCGCCGGGAGCGATCCGCTCCGGCTGGCGCAGGCCGCCGGCCGGATGAGCCTGGGCGCGGCAGTGATATTTGGCGGAACGCTGATCGCCTGCTCGTGGTGGCGTACCCGCAGCGCAGTCCCTGCGCCAACCCTGCCGGTGCCGCTCAATCGGCTCGCCGCAGTGACGGCAGCGCTTTCGGCGCTAGTGATCATGGGACTGCTGGCGGCAGACGTGGTGGTGCTCGAGTCGATGCTCGACCTGGCAGCCGTAGCTCCGATCGTTGCGTGTGGGCTGGGGCTTCATGCCCTGGCGAACCCCAACCAGGCCCCGGAGGCCGCGCTCTTTGCCAAGGATGCTCTCGCGCATCCTGCGGACCGCAGCCCGGCAGCGGCACATTCCGCGACCGCGGCGGCGGACCGCTTCGATCCGGAAAGTATCTTGCGGCGCCACGGTGAGCTACGCGCTACCGAGCCGAATTTTGCCGTAGCGGCCGCGTCTACGCCCAGAGCGCCTGGCCCAGCGGGAAGCCTAGTCGCTGCAGACGACGACTTTACGCGCATCTGGAATGCCGCCGGCGGCTCTGGTGCGGTCCCCCTGGCCATTCACAGAGTCTACGAGCGCGGCGACAGCGCCACCGCAACCGGCGCCCTGCTCGGCGACCTTCCGGCGCCGACCGAGACTGCGGTAGTGCTCACACTCACCGTGCTCACCCTGATGGCGCGCGCTGGTCGGGTGCTGCTGCTCGGCGCCGAACCAGAGCAGCTCGCAGCGCGCGTGCACGGCCTGCTTGGACGGCTGGGAGTAGCCGCCCCCGGACCCGTGGTGGCGCGGCTCGGCGCGCTGAAAGATACGCTGGCCCGCGGCGAGCTCCCGGTGCTCGTCTGCCTGGAAATGGAAGAGCTGGCGAGCCACGCCATGCCAACCCTGGGGGACGGACCGATGCCCTGGCTGGCGGGAGTGGATCTGGTGATGCTGGTGCGGGCCGATCGCCTCTTACCGATTGCTGCGACGCACCTCGCCTTCACGCTGCGCCGCTTGTCGCTGGCGCTTTTGCAGTACCGCGCCACCCCAAGCTGGGTCGCCGTAGGAGAAGGAACCCTGGGGTCGCAGCGCCTGCTCGAACAGTCGGTTGCGCGGCCGTTCGAGCGGCTGCCGCTAGGGGCTGTGACCACGGCAGGGGTGCGCGTGTTCATCCGCCGCTCTGCCACCAGCACGGCGTCCGAGCTTTTGCAATGGAGCCGCGTAGCTGCAGCTGCGGAAGTCCACATCGAGGACGCAGTCAGTGAGCTCGGCGAACCCCCAACCAGCGAGAGCGCAGAAAAGTGGCACAGTCATCCGGGCTACCACGGACGCTGCGCGCTGGCGCTATTGGACGAGCGGCACCTGGCAAGTCTATTTCGCATGCGCGTCCATCTGGCGCACCAGCTCGAAGGCGGTACGCATCTTGGCTGCTGGTGGGTCAAACCGAGCCCGCTGATGCGCTTTTTAACCCAGCCGGGAACCCTCGCCGGACTCGAACGGCAGGGCGAGCTTCCGTCTCCGCGCCCGGTCGTTGGCCTGCACAACGGCTACGTCGCCGCGGCGCATCTGGGAGCCGCTTTACACGAAGGGAAACCGGATGCGGCAGCTCTGCGCCAGGCCTTTGGTGAAGCCGCAGTGGCGCAGCTACTCAGCACCCAGAAAAACATCCGCACCGAGGGTATGCGGGCGCGCTGGGACGCGCGAACGCGCACCATTGTCCGCAGTGCGATCTTGACCCGTGCGGCGATGCCGTGGCCCGACGAGCGCCGTGAGACCGTAACCCAAAATATCGTCGAGGTGAGCCGCCACAACGATGGAGTACTCCTTCACCACGTCGACCGCCGCGTCGCGGCAACGCGCTTTTATCCCTATCGCGTGTTTCAAAGCCGGGGTGCCCTATACCAGGTACGCCAGGCGACTCCGCAGACTGCGAACAGCCGCATCCTGGTAAGTCCCGCCGCCGTCGGCGCGGTGCCCACCCTGCCGGTGCTGAGCATCGAGCTTGCCCACCACCGCTGGCTCGGAGAAATCGAGCGCCACCACTTCGATAAACTCAGCTTTGCGCGTGGCGTATCGGCACTGGCCGTAAAGGAGTCGGTGACCGGGGCCCTGCCGCGCGGGAGTGCGACGGCCAGCGTACGCTATGCCGCCGTCACCGCTGAATATGATAGCGTCGCCGCAGTGATCGCCTTCGAGCGGGTGCCCTCGACGGCGGCACTGCATCACGTCGGAAGGCTCATTGATCTGATCCTGCCCGCTCACCTTCTTGCCGAGCCCGATGACATCGAAGTGCTGGCCTGCGCCGAGGGCATCGGCGAGCTGCAGCGACCGGCCCTGGCGTTCGTCGACCGCAACCTGGAAGGCATCGGCGTCGCCGCAGCACTCGATGCCAGTACTGTGCATGATCTTTTGCGCTGGGCCTGGGGGGTCCTATATAGCTGCCGCTGTATGAATGGCTGTCCAGAGTGTACCCCACCCGATGTTCTGCAGACCGGCTCGGACAAGCAAGGGGCACTCAAGCTACTCGGGGGCTGAGATCTCGAGTCTGTTACAATCACAGTGAAGGGGGACCTACGCCGATTTTTATAGCTGTAAAAGGCCGCAAAGTCCGTCTTTACTCCCGTCCGGAGCCGCAGTAGCGTCTGGACCATGTTGAGTCGCGGGACCCAGGTCGGCAACTACATCATCGAGGAAGAAATCGGCCACGGCGGCATGGCTCGGCTCTACCGGGTGCACCATGCAGTCCTGCAGACCCTGCATGCGCTGAAAGTCCTTGAGCCAGCGTATCGCGAACAAGCAGAGCTACGAACGCGCTTTTTAAGCGAAGCCATGATCGGCGCCAAGCTCCGTCATCCCAATATCGTCCGCGTAACCGATGTCGTCTCGACGCCAGAGGTGGCCGGAATCGTCATGGAGCTGGTCAGTGGCCCCAACCTCGAGAGTTATCTTCGCAGTCTCACTACGCCGCCGCCCACTACGGCCATTCGCGCCCTGTTCATTCCCATCCTGGAGGCACTGGCAGAAGCGCACAGAAAAGGCATCGTGCACCGCGATCTGAAGCCGGCCAACATCCTGTTGGAGCCAGCTGGGAGCGGATTTAATCCCAAAGTGACTGACTTCGGCATCGCCAAGGTAACTGATATAGCACGTGAGCTGGTAAACAAGAAGGGCTCGACCCACGCCGACGCGCGCATGGGAACGCTGGCATACATGAGCCCCGAACAGATCCGCCGCGCCAAGGAAGTGACCATCTGCTCGGATGTTTTTTCGCTTGGCGCCACCCTGTACGAAATAGCGACCCTACGAGTCGCGTTTGACGGCGACAGCGACTACGAGATCATGCACCGAATCGTTCAGGGGCGCTACATTCCGATCGAGAAACTGGCCAATGTCGAGCCCGGCATCGCCGCGGCCATCAGCAAAGCCTTACAGTCTGATCCAGAGCATCGCTTTACAACCTGCGAGCAATTCATCCAAGCGCTTTCCCGACCCGAGGCTCCGACCGAACCAGCGCCGGTTTCGCTGCCCGCCGTAGCTTCGGCTTCGCCGCCAGCCGTGGTTACCCCATTGCCCGTGGCAGCGCCCGCAGCAGCGCCCGTGGTTTCCCCATCACCCGCCACTGCGCTCCCCGTTTCGCCGCCCGCCAAAGCGCCGCGGCTGCGCAAAATTTCCCGTTCCAGCGGCTGGTCTGTCGGTAAGCCAGCGGGCTTGGTGGGCACTCTGCTTGGGATACTCCTTATCGTCGGGATTTGGCGACACTTTGACCGCCCGGCGTTCGTGGGCAAGCAGCCGCCGGTAGAGGCGCCAGCGATGCCACGCCGCCCGGTCCGGGAGACCTGGTCGGCGCCCACGCCATTTTCCGGATGCCTCAAGTCGCGCATCGCGCAGCGAATCGCGGTGACTTGCTTGTCGGCAGGCAGCCCCTTTCCCAGCGACACCGAGCTGCGCGCCTGGTTTGCCAACGTACCTCTACAGACGATTGAAGTGGTCCTGCTGCAACGAAAAAATGGTACGCGCCTGGTCTCGTTTGAGATATGGCGTGAAAAGTGGCCCAAGTGGTGGGATTCAGTGGTCGGCAACGCCACTGGAGAAGAAGTATGTTGGCTGCTCGGAAAAGCCCTGATCGAGCTCAATCTGGGGCGCCCTCTGGACCAGCGCCTCAACCAAAGCCGGACTGCGTTCGAGTACGATATCTTCGACGTTCGCAACACCGCCAAGTACCCGGTGGACAAACGAATCGGGAACCTCGAAGAGGCGCTGTCGCCAGCCTATCTACAGGCGATGCAGGCCTGGCTGAGTGGTACCCCTTGACAGGAGCCTACGAAAACTGTTCTACCTTCGCCTGAACCCCGTATGGACAGGCTTGGGAATTCTCGCTAGTAAAAGAGGAGCGCATCATGCACGTTCGGGTGTTACTGGGGACGTTCCTGACAATGATGGTATGCAGCTGCTCGACCAGCGAGCGTGGCGTACCCACAGGAGTTGAGGCGTGGCTACAGCCGCTGCTGTGTAAATTTACGACCTGTCGAACTCCGGCAAAGCTCGACTTCAAGACGGCCGAGATCCTATTCTCTTCTGAGTCTGAGTCTGCAATCTCGACCAGGGTCTTTAATCCATCGGGTGAGCTGCTCACCGATTTTCCCGTTCAGTTTGATATTGTTCCGCCATCAGTCGCCGTGATCACCCAGACCCAAGGGCTGCGCTGCACCAAGACCGGCGATGCGATCATATTGGCCCATGCGGGCGCGGCGACAAGCTCGGCAAAGCTTAGCTGCCGGCTGGTCGGTCGTATCGTGATGGATCAGCGGATGCATTTGATCATGCCCGCGGACCCGGTGGCCCCCAACATCCAGGTGCTCGATACGGAGAATCGACTCCTGGCAACTCTGCAGCCACAGATTACGGTCGGGGATCCGGCGGTGCTCGATATCCGAGATGGCAAGCTCGTTCCACGGCAGGTAGGGGTTACGCGGCTCACTGTGTCAGCTGGTGACAAAAGCGCCCAGTCGATCGTTACGGTGGTCCGTGCGCTCAAAAATGAGCCGCTGCTCTTAAGTGATGGTGGGCGGATAAACTATGCTTTGACGCAGGGCAACTACGAGGTGGAGGTGAAGGTTCGGTCTGGCTCCTCGGCCTATGGGGTCACGCTGAGCTGGGTCGGGGGCCGTCACTGCGAAAACAAAGGCGAGGCCCAGGAAATCACGGCCCGGTGCACCATTGACACTGCAGGTGCGCTGATCATCGAGAATCCCACCTCGTTCGGCCTCGGACCTTCCGCGGATGGCTACCTGGCGCTATACGAGGTTCCGTAACAGCATCGAGCCGCCTGGTCTGCGTCAGGGACGATCAGTGCTTAGACGAGTGGCACTCAGAGTCCTTGCTGCTGGAATCCGAGCCACACTTGGGGCACTTGCGCGCGCGGTTGCTACCGGGACACTTGTGACAGAAGAGCGTCGAGCACCGCGTGCAGCGATAGATCCACATCCACGATGAGCTGAATCCGTGCGGGTCATGACTGCACCTGGGACAAACATGGTACTTGCTCATTTAGCTTTTCCCTTTCTACTTCATCACGAACATCAGGATCACGGTGAGTACTGCCAGTAGCACCGTAAGGAGTCCGGCGATTTTCAGGTGCAGCATCAGCTGCTCTTTGCGGACGCGGCTTAGCTGCTGCGCAAGCTGTGCTTCGTGCGGATAAAGCGCAAGTAGGCGCTGCAGCTGATGGATACGCGCGCCCCGATCCTGGGCCGCCTGCAGCAGGCCCTCGATGGCTTGCCGGGCTATCGCGCGTATCCTTTCCGCAGGCGCGTCCACGACTCTTACGATGAGCCACTCGCCAAGCTGGGCCCGCGCTGCGATCGCGTCTGCGTCGACGGGCTGCCAGCTCTCATAGTAGCCGGCGAGCCGGTCTTGCGTCTGCTGATCTTGCCCGCCGATCCTCAGGACGCGCTCGATTTCCAGCTGGGCTGCGCCGATCAGGGATTGCGTGGATAAACTTGCGAGCAGAAGATCGCGGACTGCGATGCGTATCTGCTCGCGTGCGTCCACTGTGGTGACTTGTCCAGTGAGCCACTCACCCAGGCGAATCGCCGACTCGCCAGGTTCCCCGGTAGCGCGCCGCACGTACCACGCCGCCAGCCGGGTCATCCAGGTCTTGTCTTCTGCATACAGCCGCTGCAAGCGATGGATCGTCGGCTCGGCTGCCGCTAGCGCAGTACCATCCAGTCGAGCGAACAGCGCTTCCGCGGTCGCACTGCGTGCCTGGGCTGCGAGGGGCGGCGGCAGTCGGCTGGCCAGCAGCTCACCTGCGGTCAGCGCCGCGTCCGACAACGCTGAGCGACGCAGCTGCGCAGCAGACCAGTCCAAGAGCTTGCGCTGGGTCGACGCATCCGCAAGCTCGATCAAAAGCTCGCATACGGCAAGTTGGGAGGCCGCAGCCGCCTCATCGTGGAGTCGCTTGACTCCGTGTTCGGACAAGAGCCTGGCTACCACCGTCTTGGCGGAAGCATCGCCAAATCGCTGGACC
>CALFML010000035.1 GCA_937879845.1 uncultured Myxococcales bacterium | reverse complement strand
GCCTGGGCAGTGCCGAGGTTCGCGCGCAGCTGTTTGCCAGGCTCCATCCTGCGGAGCCATTCGCGATCCCGTGCCTCGACGACTGGCTGGCCTGGGTTGCACAAAAAGGGACCGAGCCGCGCAGCGAGCGCCTGCGCCGCATTCCCCCGGCCCAGCTCGGCGAGGAGCTGCTGGCCCAGCTGTCCCGCGAGCCTTCGGCCCTCCACATGCGCATCGCGAGCTTGCTCGCTAAGATCGGGGCTCCTTCACCGCAAATCGCGCAGGCCCTGCTCCCCTGCATATCTGCCGAGCCCGCGCTGCGCCTGCCGGCGATCAAGCTCGCCCAGGATTATCAGCTGGCCAGACTCGAAGCGCAGGGCTGGCTCTGCACCTTGAGCGAAGCGGTCGGGGAGCTTTGGCACAAGGCGCATCGCGCCCTGCTTCGGCTCTCTAAACAGGCCTCGGTCCGAACGTTGATCTTGGAGGAGCTATCCGGCCGAAGCACGAGCGCAAACCCCGCGGAGCGCCTTACCGCCACCGTGGTGCTTTACGAAGCAGGGTCTTTCGCGGACTCCGCCCTTGACCTAGATAAAAGGCTCACGGCCTATTTGCACGGCGGCGCGGCCTGGCTCCGCTGGCCTGCGGCCAAGCCGCTCATCCGACGCTTGGATGCACTGCCCGAAGAAACCCAGGTGCTGCTGATCGCGCTGTGGCAAGGACACCCGGCGATGACTTGGCCGGCAATCGAAGCCCCGGACGCGCAGCAGGAGAAGCGGTGGCCTATCCCCGACCGTGAGCCGCGGCGCACGCCGGTTCCGCGGGACCAGGACTTCACGATCCGATGTGAGCGGCTGTTGGCCACCTGGGTGCGGACGCAAGCCCCGGCTCTAGGCAGGGTTCTCGCGCACTGCATTGAGTTCTTGAATGAGGCCGTGCGACAAGGCGCGGCGATCCATCCCTATTACGAGTTCGACACGTCGGCATGGTTCCGCCATGCGCTGCTACGAAGTCCGCTCCAGAGGTCGCGGCTTGTGCATGCGCTGGGCGGGGATGATGAAGCCGCCAAGGAAGTGGCCAAGAAGCTGCTCTATGACGCCGTGCGACCATGGTCCGCCCCGCAGAGCCTTATTGCGAATCCTTTGTCGGAACCTCCGGCCGATCTGATCGCGCCTCTCACGGAATCCGCCCGGGATGCCAGCCCAGCTGCTCTCTGCGAGCTGATTGCTCTGGTGCGCTGGTTTGGCATCCAGCCAGGCGACGCCACGCAACCAGAAGTGACGCGGCTCCTTGCCGACGATTCAACGCCGGGCAATCTTAAACTCAGGCTGCTTCAATATCTCGACGATCTATCCTGCGCGGAAGCGCACGCTGCGCTGACGGCCGGACTCAAGGCCGAAAAACCAAGCTGGCGCTACTACGCCGCCGAGATCTGTCATGAGCGTGTGCCGGACCGGTTCCCGCTGCGGCCGGCGCTGCTTCCCTGTCTGGGAGATGCTGTTCCCCCCACTGTGCGCCTTCACGCCGCGGCGCTCCTCTCCCTGCTGCCCGACTTTCAACCGAGCGAGGTGCGTGCCGCGCTGCTCTTCGGCTTGGAGACAAAAGACAAGGCGGCATTTTGCCACCGTCAGCTATTTGCCGATGTGCTGGAGAAATACTCGCCGCGAACGGATGACAGACTCCTGCCGTACTCAGAGCAGGCATGGCTCTCTCACATCGCCGCGCTTTTACTAGTGGCGTTCAACCTAGAACCTCAGACCTTGGAGCAGGTTGCTATCGGGTGGCTAGAGCGCAGCACCGAAGCTCTGCTTGCAAAGCGCGAGCTCGATCGCGAATCCCAAAGCAGAAGCAAGGAGCCATCGCGTAATCCCAGCGCCTACGAGGAGCAGCGGCTGGCGTTGCACGTGCTCGTTTTGGTGGGCTCAGTCAGCGAACGGGGCGACTTGGCCTTGGCAGGGCTGCTGCGAATCAATCAGTGGACGGAGTTCCTGCATGCCGTCAAGGAGCTGGGACGCGATAGCGAAGCCGTCCTGCGGGCGCTGGTCCCCTGGTGTTTGGACCGAAATCATCGCGGCATGGGGATCCGGGAGTGGCTCACCGCGCGAGCCCAGGCAAATCCGGGCTGCCGCGAGCGATTGTGCCAGGTGCTGGGCGAGACGATGGCAAGTACAGATCTCAATGTCGCCTGTGAAGCGGCGGCTTGGCTCGTGGAATTTGCGGCGCTTTTCGGAGAGACAGCGCAGCGATTTGTAAAAATCAGCTTGAGCCCGGATATCAACCGCTGGTCGCTCAAAGAACGGCAAGCGATCTATATCGACAATAGACATATCGTCGAAGGAATCCTCGCTGCATTTTACGACGACGATCCGTTCGTATGCTTCCGCGCTTGGGACCTGCTTATGGGTGCGGACGGATCGATCGCCCTTGCGGCTGAGCTGCGGCAACCGCTCATTGCGGCGCTGCGCTCCTGGCTCGCGCACACCGACTGGGCTCTGCGCGTCGAAGGAGTGCGCGAGTTGAGGAACCTTGGTCATATCGATCCAGCAGAGGCCGAGGTTCTTCGCGCGGCCCTACAGCTGCCCCTTGATTGGCAAGGCGCCTATTCCGCGGCTGCGGTGCGGTTCCACGCGGCCCAGCTATGGCTCGAGCGTCCACCTGGGCCCATATCGGCGCAAGAGCTCCTCGCGGCGCTGCAGCCGATACTGACCCGGGCGGATTCGTACTGCTTGGATAACCAGCGGGCGCTGCGGTTTCTGCACGGGCTGGAGGAGTGCCGCGCAGAGACGCTGCGAATCTACGGCGAGTTCCTCTCGCAGCTGGCGCCGCGCCAGCTCGGCTATTGGGAGTCCTTGGAGCTCTGGCGCAGCCTTGGGGGGCCTCTGCCCGATACGCTCCGCTTGGCGCTGCGTTACTTCGCGGACCCGCATGCCGCGCATCCTGAGTATGCGCTATGGCTCCTTCTTCACCCAGAGCTAGACCAAGAAGCGCGCAAGAAGCTGGATGTCGCTGAGCAACAGCAGCAGAGCGACGCGGATGCGGCAGAGATAAAGCCAGCCGGGCCGCCGGGCGTGCCGCTACCCTTTCGGCCTAATGTCGCTGCGGAGTCTCCCGCACGGAGGCACCGGCTGCTCGGCTCGACCGCCGGACGCGCCCAGCTGTTTGCGGAGAGCTCCGTCCCGAAGCTCGTGCTCGAGCTGCTCAAAGAGGCTCTTGCCCCCAATGGAACGAACGGCGCGACCGCTTGCCTGCCGCCGGACTTCCTCGATTCGACGCTCAAGCCAGGAACAGCGGAGTTCGAACTGTTAGCAGAGCTTGCGCATCACCGAGCCGAGGACACCGCTGTTGCCCAATTTTCTCGCTGGTTTTTGCTGTTCCGATGCTTCGGCCCGTTCACGTCACAGGACGCGCCGTGGATCCTCTATCGATCCGACCGCAGCTGGTTTTGAGCCGTGGGCACGCCGGTGCCCCTGCCGCCCAAGCCCCGGAGCGCGCTACTGCACATTCTCGCTGCTGCAACAGCGGATCAGAAGGTCTGCGCGCGTTTCCAAGAATTTTCCACGACGGCAGCGGAATTCATATTTCACGACGGCGATTTCATCACGAACAAGCCATCGCGACATTAAACCCGCCAATGTAAAAATCGAGTTAGAAATCAGGAAACCCGTTCCGCAACGGGGCGGAGTGCTTGCGGACTAATAGCTTCGCGCCGCGGTCATGCCGATGCTCAGGTCGCGCAGCCTGCTCAGGGCCGCGGATGGATTCGTCGGCTGCTTGGTCATACGCGCGTAAAGCGTCTGTCCGAGTGAATAAGATATCCGTGGACGCCGCGACCGAGCCCGCATCGCGGAGCTGCTCGGGCGACATATACTGCACGGTTCCGACCGGCTCCCCGGTGTCCGTCAGGCGCCTTGCGGACTCCGAGCTCGGCTCTTTCGCAACGCCGAAATCGCTCAGGACTGCGCGTCCGCCCGACGCAGGCTCTGCGGCAGGAACGATCATGAGGTTGGAGGGCTTCAAGTCGCGATGAATGACGCCTGCGCGGTGGATCGCCGCCAAGGCCGCGCATATTTGCTGCGCATACGAGATGATTCTGGGCGGCGAAAGGAGCCAGTGCCGCTCCTTCCTCGATCATATCGAGCGCGACCCATATCGCCGCCGACAGGGAGGCGGAGGTCGGCTGGGTGCGCGCAACTTGGTCCAGAGCTTGGGACCCGTCCGCAGGCTGGCCGCCGGGCAGGGACCATGAACAAGCTCAACGCAAACGCCGGTCGCCGGTCAAGAGGCAACTCCAGCGGATCTTTCCTTCCGCTTGCGCGTTGTCGCCATCGCTGGCGCCGGTCATTTGACGCCTCTGTGCTGGCCGCCTCTGCGCGCTTGCTTCGGCCAGTGAGCCGCGCGTCGGCGTCAGGGCCGGCGCAGTTCATTTGAGAACCGCGCTCGCTCGGACGCGCGCTGCCGATCGTTCCCGCAAGCCGGCGGTCCGTCAAGCAGCGCAAGGAAAAGCCATCTCCCCGCGCCAACGGGATCGGTGTGGTGCTAATGCAGATTGCTAGCTACAAAGACTCCTGCGAGTGATATCGTTATAGGGTCTGGACTGGCGCGCCCGTCAGGACGCCCAGCTTGGAGTCGAGCGCCGGCGGACTCTCCTGACTGAAATCATGCCTGGCACCAAGCAATTGCCGAGGTAGATCCCCTTGATGGCAGACCGCGACGCGGGGAACGGCGAAGACGGCTCCTTATCGCCCCAGGATGAGGTTCCGACCGCGCCGCCGCGAAGCAAGATTGCGGCCGAGCATGCGGCGGGGATCTCGCAAGATGAGATTCCGACCGCGCCGCTAGGCCATAGCAAGATTTCACTAGAGTCGAGTGCGGCCCCTGGCGACAGCGCCGCGAACCCCGCTAAGGCGCCGTCGCCATCGACGGCCCGGCCAAAATCGTCAGGCTACGACGAGACGCTCGACGGACAGGTCGCCACCCCGCAAGCCGGGACGGAGATGCCGCTCGACCAGTGGGAGCTCTACGAGATCCTCGGTCTTTTGGGCAAGGGCGGCATGGGAATGGTCTATCGGGCGCGCGATCGTCGGCTTGGCCGGATGGTCGCCCTCAAGTTCATCCGCGGCGACGACACGGTGCTGGTCCAGCGGCTCAAGCAGGAGGCGCGCGCCCAGGCCAGCATCGAGCACCCGCACGTCTGCAAGGTCTACGACGTCGGGGAGTTCCACGGGCAGGCCTATATCGCCATGCAGTTCATCGATGGCCAGCCGCTGTCCGTGGTGCACCACGAAATGACGCAGCCGGACAAGGTGCTGACCATGGCGCTCATCGCCGAGGCCGTGCACGCTGCGCACCGGCAGGGAATCATCCATAGGGATTTGAAGCCGAGCAACGTGATGATGGAGCGCACTGCTGACGGCCGCTTTCATCCCTACGTCCTTGACTTCGGCGTCGCGCATGACGCAAACGCCGGCTACAGTCTGACGCAGACCGGCGCGCTGCTCGGTACGCCGCAGTACATGTCTCCTGAGCAGGCGCGCAGCGAGACCAAGAAGATCGACCGCCGCAGCGACGTGTACAGCCTGGGCGCGATGTTCTACGAACTTTTGACCGGTGAGCCGCCCGTACAAGGAGAGAGCCTCACCGATATCCTGCTGCAGGTCCTCGATAATGATCCGCGTCCGCTGCGCCAGCTCGACCCGAGCCTGCCCATTGCGCTGGAGACCGTCACCCTCAAGTGCCTGCAGAAAGAGCCGTCCGCCCGCTATGACTCTGCCAAGGCGCTGGCGGAAGATCTGCGGCGCTACCTCGACGACGAACCGGTGCATGCGCGGCGCATCGGCGCGATCCGCCGGCTCTACCAGAAGGCGCGGCGGCACAAGCCCCTGGTCGCCCTGGGCATCGCCCTTTTGGCGAGCCTCCTTGGACTTGTCGGCTACGGGGTGCGCACCCGCCTGGAGGCGCGCTCTCGCGAGCGGCTGGCGCAGCGGCAGGCCGAGCTGGCCAAGCGGCTGGGACAGGAGATCAAGGACATGGAGTGGCTGCTGCGCAGCTCCCGCCAGCTCCAGCTCCACGACCTGGAGCGCGAAAAGTCGATCGTCCGCCACCGCATGGCCAAGCTCCAGCGCGAGCTTGCCGGCTACGGCGATCTCAGTCGCGCCATCGCTCACTATGCCCTGGGCCGCGGCCACCTGGCCCTTCACGAGTATCCGCAGGCCCTCACCGAGCTCCGCGCGGCCCTGGCCCTTGGCTATAAGGACTCCGAGCTCCATTACGCCCTGGGCCTGGTCCTGGGCAAGCACTTCGAGCAGGCGATCTACGAGGCGCGCCTTAGCGGCGGCGGCGACTGGGCCAAGAAGCAGCTCAAGGACCTGGAGCCCAGCTTCCTCTTCCCCGCCATCGCTTCTCTGCGCGTGAGTCGCGCGATGATGCGCGACTCTCCCGAGTATCTGGATGGCCTCATCGCCTACTACCAGCGCGACTACGACGGCGCCCTGAATAAGGCCCAGGCGGCGCTGCGCGATGCGCCGTGGCTCTATGAGGCCGCCAAGCTCCAGGGTGATGTGCATCTAGAGCGCGCCCTGCAAGCGCGCGACGCCGGGCGCGATGGAGAGGCCGAGCGCGAGTTCGCCAGCGCGGTGAGCAGCTATGAAGCGGCGGCGGCCGAGGGGCGCAGCGATGGGGAGGTCTATGAGGGACTGGCCGAGGCGTGGGTGCGGCAGATTGAGATGGCAGTGCGGCACGGCCAGTCCGCGGAGGCGGCGTATGCCAAGGCGGTAGCGGCCAGTGACAAGCTGACCGCAGCAGAGCCGCAGAGCGTTGCGGGGCCGCTGAAGAAGGCCTCAGCCTCGATTATGACCATGTCGCTCCTCTCGAGCAGTCTCAGCTCGACCGAGCGTGTACGGCAGTGTCGGGCGGCGGCCGATGTAGTGCTGGCCAAGCAGCCAGAGAATCCCTACGCCCAAGACGCCGCTGCCTCCTGCTATCTAAGCGCGGTCGAAGTTGCCCGCCAGCACGGGGAGGACCCCGAGCCGCTGCTGCGTCAGGCGGTGAGTCTGCTGGAGTCGGCGACCAAGCAGTATCCCCACTTCCTGTGGGGCATTAACGACCTGGGGAATGCCTACTTCACGCTCGGCATTCATCTGCAGCTGCACGGCGCCCCGGGGGCTAGGGAGATGATCGAAAAGTCTCTGCAGGCCTTCTTGGCGGCTGCGGCTCTTGACCCAGCCTATCTGGCGGCTCCGGCGAACGCGCTCGGAGCGCTGGCGGTGCTCACGCCCGAGGTGCAGTCCATGGACGAGCTGCAGGGCGTCTTGTCGCGCGCAGATAGGAACTTCGCCAGCTGCATAACGATCAACAAACAAGAAGCGAACTGCTATGATAACTACTTTCAGAGCTACGCGCGCGCTGCCAACCGCGAGCTGTTCGCCGGCAAGGACCCGCAGCCCAGCCTCCAGCGCGCCCTCGAGAATCTGGCTCTTACGCGCAAGCTGAGTAATCAGCTGATCGATGCCGAGCAGCACGCTGCGCTGGCCCACCTTGTCCAAGCCCGCGACCTGGTCTTACGCAAAGAAGACCCGACCACGGCCCTCGAGCAGATAAAAAACGATCTGGTCGCGTGCTTTGGCATTGCGGCGCAAGATGTGGTGTGCCGGACGCTAGCGGCGCAAGCGGAGTGGGTCGATGCTGACTGGCAGGCCAGCCGCAACCTGCCAAGCGCGCGGAGCCTGAATGCAGCGCTGACCAAGGCGCTGCTTGCCACCCAGAGTCCCGAGCCCTACCCGGACGCCTGGCAGACTCTGGCCGCGACCTACCTGCGCCTGGCCCGCGGCGCGTCGCCCAAGCAGCGTGCACTGCACATAGCCAAAGGGCTCGGCGCCACGCAGAGACTCTTCGCGATGAACCCCCATCACGCCCTGGGTCTGGCCACACACGGCGAGCTCCTCTTACTCCGGGCAGACACCGAGAGTGACTTAACGACCCGTCAGCAGACGGCGCGGGTCGCGCTGCAGGCGCTGCAAGAGGCGCTGAAGCGCGATTCCTTCTTATCCCATACCTATGCTCCCCTCTTGCAAGCGGCGCAGACAAATTGGGGCGACGCTGCAAATGACAAGCAATACTAAAAGTTTGGTTCCATATAGTGAGACATCGCACCCATTGCCTCACGCTTGAGCTCACAAAAAGGCCGGCAGGAATTTCGATAAAAAATCTTGAGAATGTTGTTTTCTGAGAACAGACACAGTATCCTTAGTAATTAGTTTCATCTGATTTAGGGAGTCTTAGATGAGGAATATTTTCGGTATCCAAAATTTGGCTATTGCTCTCCTCCTGACGGCCGCCTGCGGGCCGGCGCAGCCCCAGCCTCTCGACTCTTGGGTCGGGCGAGAGACGGTCCATAACACGGAAGAATATAACGCGAACATACTCAACGCGAACATACTCAACGCAAACATACTCAACGCAAACATACTCAACGCAAACATACTCAACGCGAACATACTCAACACCGCGCAGGCCAATGTCACACGCACGGCTGCCCTGCTGGCCGCCGACGTCAAGTTCGTTGGCGGTGTGCTGGCCAGCGTGAAGATCGGCGAAGACACCATCAACAGTGTCGCAGTTGTGGACGGGACCCTGACCGGCGTGCGATCCACGGACAGCGTCACATTGAGCGCTGCCAGCGACTTCAAAAACGCGGTCATCAAGGGAAGATTGTCGGATGGCTCTGACATCGACCTGCGCATCGATGACGTTGTCTACGACAGCACCTACCAGGTCAACTGGTATAAGATCTCAATGTCCGTGGATGCAGGGTTCTCCTGGGGCTCGCTGTGCGCGGATGGCGCTGGTGCCGTCGCGCTACCCACCCTCTGGTCATCGAGCAATCAGCGCATCGACGACCCGAATCTGTTCACCCTGGCCTGCGACGGGGCTGCACTCGCCAAGTGCTTCAAGTGGGGCTACGATCCCGGCGAGACCAAGACCGAGTCTGATGGTCAGGGCAACTCCAAGCCGCAGAACCTGGCCGACTGGCACCAGGCTTGCGCCCGCATGGTGACCGCCGATTACTGCGGCAACGGGGTCTCGCACACGCGAACGGGTACGCCTATCGACATATACGACAACTTGAATATCCAGGTCCGCACCGGCTCGCTCCGCGGCACCGAGGCCGACTGGGCGGTCGACGGCGCCCACTGCATCCGCCAGACCCGCTGGGTCAATGCCACGGGCCTGGGCAACGACTATGACTACGTAGTTGCCAACTGCCCGAGCCGCCTGGCCGAAAACGACATCGCCAACTGCGGCACGGATCCGAATAAAGAGCCGAACATCGACATCACCACCTTCCCATCGGCGAACGGCTACAATGTGAGCACCTCTACGCGCCTCCTGCTGCGCAATGACTCCTACGGGTACCTGGAGTAACCGGCGTCTCAGCATGGCAAAGCCGGCGGAGCCTCCCCCCGCCGCGCGCTTCCCGCGCGGATAAACGCAGCGGACAAATCTCTGTGCCGCATAAGGTCCGAGGGCAGCACGGGAATCCGACCGGCAAAGACAAGCCGCCGATTTTCCGGATACGATGGACCGATGCGTACTACGACTCAGGCTCTGCTTCTTATGGCGGCGATGCTCGGCGCGCCGCTCGGCTGCGGCTCTGGGAGCTCCAGTCAGTCGGGGGATGGCGGCGGCTCGGGCGGCGATGGCGGCAGCGGCGGCAATCCGGAGGGCGACAGCCAGCTGCAAGGCATCACCGCGCTGCATAACCAGGCGCGGGCGAGCGTCAATCCGCAGCCGGCGACCGCGATTCCGCCTCTGACCTGGGATGCCAAAGTCGCGATGGCGGCGCAGACGGTGGCCGACAGCTGCCAGTTCCAACACAGCGGCAACGGCTACGGCGAAAACATCTACGCCTCCGCCGGCACGACGCCGACGCCGACCGAGGTCGTGGGCAGCTGGACCTCGGAGAAGGCCAACTACACCTACAGCAGCAACACCTGCGCCGCCAACAAGACCTGCGGCCACTACACCCAGGTCGTGTGGCGCGACTCGCAGCGGCTCGGCTGCGGCCAGAAGACCTGCACCACCGGCAGCCCCTTTGTCGGCTTCCCCACCTGGCAGTTCTGGGTCTGTGACTACGATCCCCCCGGCAACTTCAACGGCCAGAAGCCCTACTAAAGAGCGCCGCCGCCGCCTTCCGCCTCCGCCCAAGATAGCCACGAAATAACTCGCACAGCGACGCATGTAAGCCGATGTCACTTGGCAGCGCGGCTGTGGGTTTCATATCCCCATGCTCCATGCAGATCGAACCACTTCGTCCACGCTGCGGATAGGGGACGGGTGGTTCGACGGTCTAAAACGCTGCGGAGGAACTCTGATTGGATGTCTTAACCACTACTTTGGCGCTGTGCTTCCTTATGCTGGTTGCCTACCGCGGCTACAGCGTCATCCTGTTCGCGCCGGTTGCGGCGCTGCTGGCGGTCTTGTTCCAAGGGCCGGCGCTCGTCCCACCGATGTTCTCCGGCGTCTTCATGGAGAAGCTGGTCGGGTTCCTCAAGCCTTACTTTCCCGTGTTCCTCCTGGGCGCGCTGTTCGGCAAGCTCATCGAGCTGTCGGGCTTCGCCCGCGCCATCACCGAGCGCGTCATCCGCTACCTCGGCCGGAACAATGCGATGCTCGCCGTGGTCGTCGTCTGCGCGCTCCTGACCTATGGCGGCGTCTCCCTTTTTGTCGCGGCGTTCGCCGTGTATCCCTTCGCGGCGGAGCTCTATAAGGCGGCGGGCATTCCCAAGCGGCTCATTCCGGGAACCATCGCGCTCGGGTCCTTCACCTTCACCATGGACGCGCTGCCCGGTTCGCCGCAGATCCAGAACATCATCCCGACGACTTTTTTCCATACGACGACCTGGGCCGCGCCCAAGCTCGGGCTCATCGGCGCGGCGTTCGTGCTGGCGAGCGGCCTTTTCTACCTGACGTGGCGGCGGCGGCTGGCGGCGGCGGCCGGCGAGGGCTATGGCGATGAGGGCGCAGCCACGGCGGCCGCCGCGGCGCCGGGTCCGGGCGGCGACAAGCTGCCGCATCCCCTGCTCGCGTTCCTGCCGCTCATCCTGGTCGGGGTGGTGAACCTGCTGTTGACGCGCGCCATCCCCAATGCGTTCCCCAAGATGTTTGACTTCACCAAGGTCGGCGTCACCGGGGTTGCGGCGCTCGATGTCAGCAAGCTCGTCGCCCTGTGGGCGGTCGAAGGGGCGCTGCTGTGCGGCATCCTGACGATCGTGGTGACGGCGCTGCCGCGCGTGCGGGTAAACTTCGCCAGCGGTACGAACCTGGCCATCGCCGGCGCGCTGCTGGCGGCGTTCAACACCGCATCCGAGTACGGCTTCGGCGGCGTCATCGCCGCCCTGCCGGGGTTCCGGGTGATCGCCGACTGGCTATCGCATGGGATAAGCGACCCGCTGCTCAGCGCGGCGGTAACGACGACGATCCTGGCGGGAATCACCGGCTCGGCTTCCGGTGGTATGAGCATCGCTCTGGCGGCGATGGGACAGCAGTACCTGGAGCAGGCGACCCAGCGCGGCATCGCGCCGGAGGTCCTGCACCGCGTCGCCGCGATGGCCAGCGGCGGCATGGACACGCTGCCCCACAACGGGGCCGTCATCACCCTGCTCGCCGTCACCGGTCTTACGCATCGGCAGTCGTATCGCGACATCTTCGCGATGACGCTGATCAAGACCACGGCGGTGTTCGTGGTGATCGGCTTCTTCTACGTGTTCCACATCTATTAGCCGGAGCAGTAAATGCGTTTCCGTGGATCGTTTGTCCCCGTACTTGTTCTGCCTGCGCTCGTCGCGCTGCTTTTGCCGGCCCAACGCGCCGACGCCGCCGGCGTGACGCAGCTGCGCGGGCACAGCGGCGAAGTCGAGCTGCGCCGCGCCAAAGGTGGACCCGGCGCCGCCGCACTGACTCCCGGACCGCTGGCACGGCGAGACGAAGTCGAGACCCACAAAGGCACCGCCAGCATCGAGCTTCCGAGCGGCCTTATATCGGAGCTTGGCCCCGACACTCTTTTCGCGGTCATCGGCGGCGTCGGCAGCGTCGACGGCTTCCTGGCGCGCGGCACGCTTTTGTTCACCGGCGGCGCGGCCGGGAGCGAGCTGCACACGGTCCAGATCTCCACGCCGCTTGGCCGGGTCGATCTGCGCGTCCGTGAAGCCCGCATTGATTTCACTGGCGGCCGCGTGCTGGTTCAAGTCATAAGCGGCACCGCGGAGGTCATCGCTCAAAAGCAGCACGGCGCGCTCGCCGCCGGTCAGGAGCTGGAGCTACGCAGCGGCGGCGTCATCACCGAGCCGCGGCCGCTTGCCGCCCCCCCGGCACCCCCGGTCGCCGTGACGCCTACCGAGCCGGTAAGCGCCCTCCCCGCAGAGCCGGCCGGAACCCAGATCCAGATCAAGGGCAGTCCGGCGGTTTCAACGACCATCGCCCAGCCGGCCGGCAGTCCTTCTGAGGTCACGCCTTCATCGGTCCCGACTCCGGCGGTCGCGCCGATCGCTCCGGCTGCGTCCCCGGCGCTGGCCGCGCCGCCCCCAGCCAGCGCCGGAGCGGCGGCGGCAGCGGTTCCGCCAAAGCCCAAGAAGGAGCCGTTTTTCGGATTTACGACCCTGCGCATCCTGCGCGAGAAAAACATCATCTCGCAAGCGGAGTTCGACAGCGCCCTGCGCGATCTGCACGAGACGGTCGGCACGCGCGGGGCCGACAACACCACCGTCGTTTTAGGGAAGTGGGCGACGACGCTGTTCGGGTTCATCCAGGGCGATATCATCTGGAACTCGACCCAGAGCGAGTTCGAGGTAGTCAAGGATGCCAGAGGAGACATGCCTTCGATACTGTCACCGACGTGCCCCGCCAGATTGCTCAGCCGCCCGCCGGTAGGCGCGCGCACGACATAAGAGCCAGACTGCCCGTCGGCGCTGGACCCGGCTCCACCCAATGATTGCCTTTCTCTGACCTGTGCATTTGCACTTCTGACGCGCACTTCGGCATTTTCGAGTGAGGACCTTGGCACCAGCCCCAACTCCACAAGCTGCTTCTGTCTAGCAAGTGCGGTCACCGCGGCGCTCGCTTCAGCTCTGGCCTGCTCCAGAAGAGAGGCAGTTGAAGCAAAGTCGCGGCTTGCAATCGTCGCGATCGGAGCGCCAGCCTTGATCGTTGCGCCGGGCGGAACGTGGATCTTGGTGATAGTCCCGGCAAATGGTGC
>CALFML010000034.1 GCA_937879845.1 uncultured Myxococcales bacterium | reverse complement strand
CAAAAGCAGCGTGACCCGCTCCGCAAACGAACCCGCTACCTTGGCGGTGAGCGGCCGGGCGCCGGTGAGCAGCTCCATGGTGAAAAACGGCGCGCCGCTGCGGTCGAACCCATAGTCAAGGACGCTGACGATATGAGGGTGGCGCAGGGAGGCCAGGGTCTTGAACTCCTGCGCCAGCGCCAATCGGAGTACGATTTCTTGGCCGCTGTCATCGGTAGTAATCGGAGAGGACTTCCCTACGCTGATAGGCGTATCCAGGGGAGCGGAATCGATCGCCGGGGTACTCACGGACGGAATCGCCGTCATCGAGAGCGGCGCAGTCGTGGGCACCGCCGAAAGCTCTGCTGCGGGTAGCGGTAGTACCGTCCTTGCGGTCGAGCGAAAAAAATTCCGCTGCAGGCTCTGCCCGGCGGCGGACACATTCCGGATGGGCAGCGAGACGCACTTCAAGGCTATCGGCTGGCCGCTCAGCCGGTCCACGGCCTGGTAGACGGCTCCCATGCCGCCGCGGCCAAGCTCGCTGAGGATTTGATAACGCCGGCCGATGTAGGGAAGCTCAACGCTCGGTGCGCCGGAGGGGTTGACGCTGACCACCGCCGCGTGCTCTGGGTCGCCGGCCGGCAGCTCTCCCGGAAAGTGCGTCTGGGGGACATTCGCCGCCGCGGATACGCGGGTATGGCAGCGCGAACAGGTCCCAAGGTGTTCCTCGACTTGCGCCCGCTCGGTCGCTGGCAGCTCGCCATATAACACTGCAGCCAAGGCATCATCGGTCAAGCAGGAAGCCATTTTGACACGATAACAGGTTCTCCGACTTTTTAGCTACGGGGCCGGCAATCCGGCGCAGCGCCGATCGTTTGACATGGATAAAAGGGGTGCCAAGGGTAAAAGGGGTGCCAGCGGCGAAAGGGGGGACGGGGCGGTGCTCGGCGGCCGATGCGATTAGCCGGGCGCGGCCAAAGTTTGTTAGCATCGCGGGGCTTGCAGGCAAAAGCGGCCTGCAAGTTGACCGCCACATGGACCCGCAACAGAGAGAGCGCGCAAATGGACACCCAGGGAAATGACGGGAAAGGTAAGACGCGGGTCGCCGTGCTCGGCAGCGGGCCGGCGGCCATGGCGGCAGTCTGGGGCCTGTTACAGTCGGCGAAGGCGGAGCAGTACGAGATCTCGATCTATCAGCTCGGCTGGCGGATCGGCGGCAAGTGCGCCACCGGCCGCAACGCCGCCCTGGGGAGTCGGGCAGAGGAGCACGGCCTGCACATCTGGAGCGGCATGTATGAAAACGGCTTCCAGATGATTCGCGGCGTCTATGCCGCGGCCAACCGGCCTCCGGGGACCCCGCTGTCGGTGTGGTTTGACGCGAACCAGCCGGAGTGCAGCGCCTTCTTGCCGACCAACGACGTCACCCTGGGGGAGTTTTTCGCCGGCAGCTGGCAGCGGTGGCACCTTGTGCTGCCCGCCAACTCCGAGCTTCCCGGTGAGCCGGACCCCAAGCTTCTGCCGACGCCGCTAGTTGCTCTGGAGTCGGTGATCCAGCTGATGATCGAAGCGCTCGCGGGGGCCGATTTCTTGGAGGCGCTGCAAAAGCTGTTTCCGCCTTTCTCCTCTTGCTTCTGTTCCGGCTGGCTCGCGGAGCTCATACACGGCACGGAGGAGTGTCTGGTGCTGCCGCTGGCCCTAGCCCGCCAGGTGGCCGCCGTGCGATTTTTGCGCAAAGCGTCGCGGCGGGATCTGGAGACCGCGCTCTCCGCGCTGACGGCCCTGCCCCGCGATCCGAGCCAGCACACCCGCCAGCATCACGAAACCGTCCTTCATCCTTTGTCGCGGGTGCGCGACTGTTTCCACGCGGCGTTCAAGCATCTTTTCGCCAAAGATCCAGAAGTCCGCCACCTGTACGTCATACTCGACCTGGGCTTCGCCATGGTCCGCGGCATCCTGACTAGCGGCGTGCTCCTTTACGGCATCGATGCCATCGACCCCCTGGACTTCGCCCAGTGGCTGCGTCAGTACGGGGCCTCGGATGAGACGCTCGCCAGCGGCCTTGTCCACGGCTGGTACGACTTCGCCTTCTCCTACGACCCCCACACCGGCCTGCCGCGCATGTCGGCAGCGACGGCCGTGCGCACCATGTTTCGCGCCGTCTGCACTTACAAAGGGGCCTTCTTCTGGAAGATGCAATCGGGAATGGCGGACGTGGTCTTCAGCCCGATGTATGAGGTCCTGCGGAAGCGCGGCGTGCAGTTCAAGTTCTTCCGCAAGGTCGTCGAGCTATCGACAAAAGACGCGCTGGGAATGCCGACCCGCAAGGTGCAGCGCATCCGGGTGGCGCGGCAAGTCGATCTGGCGGATCCGGGGGCGGAGTACCAGCCGCTGATTTCCGTCCAAGGGCTGCCGTGCTGGCCGGCGCAGCCTCTTTATGATCAGATAAATCCGGTCCAGGCGCGGGAGCTGCAGGAGCGCCATATCGATCTGGAGTCCTCATGGACCGACTGGCAGCCGCGCGGCTATGAGGATCTGGAGCTGGGCCGCGACTTCGACCTTGTGATCTTGGGGATTCCGCCGGCCGCAGCCAAGGACATCGCCGGTGAGCTCATGGAGCTCGATGCGCCGTTCCGGCAGCTGGAAGAGCAGATGCAGAGCGTGGTCACTTGCGCCCTTCAGCTGTGGTTCACGCCGACCCTGAAGGAGCTTGGCTGGCTCCAGCCGCCGACGGTGGGATCGGCGTATGCCGACCCGCAGAACTCCTTTGCCAACATGGATCAGCTGCTCGCGCGGGAAGACTGGCCGCCGGGCAACGCGCCGCAGTCGCTCCTTTACTTCTGCGGTACGATGCCCAACGGCGGACCGATTCCGCCGTTTACCGACACGCAGTATCCTGCGGTCCAGAAGCAGCGCGTCCGCCAGGCCTGCAGCACCTTCCTGGCCAACGCGACGGGACCGTTCTGGCCGCGGGCCGCGGTGCTGGGTCAGCCGGATCTGTTGTGGTCCGCTCTGTACTGCCAGACCGCGGCGCTGCAGGGAGAGCAGCGCATCGAATCGCAGTATTACCGCATCAACATCGAACCCACCGAGCGCTATGTCCTGGCCCTGCCCGGCTCCGCCCGGCTGCGCCTGCGCGCCGATGAGAGCGGCTTTGACAATCTCTTTTTGGCCGGGGACTGGCTCTACACCGGCTTGAACGTCGGCTGCGTCGAGGCGGCGGTGATGGGAGGATACCAGGCGTCGCAGGCGATCTCGGGGTGGCCGGAAAAGATCCCCGGCGACTCCGAGTGGCGCCCTTACGCCGGCCGTCAGCCGCCGCGCCCGCAGGGGGAGTGAATCGACTTTAAACCATGCCGCGCAAAAGACCGGCAGGTTCGGGCTGCGCCGCGGGTCCTGTCGCCTGCGGCACCCCGCTGCTGGCGCAGCAGGGCCCCCGCCTCCGGCGCCACCCGCTCTCCAGGCAAACTTAGGGTTTCAACTGGGGCGCGGTCTAGTTAGAAGCTTGGCCGCTTGCGATTTTGCGTACGGCTTGGCCGGCCAGCCGACCCGACTGGATCGCCCCTTCGACGCTGCCGACGTCGGTGCCGTTGCGCGTCCAGTCGCCGGCCAGTACCAGGTTGGTGTAGCCCGACTCGGACGGCCACGGGCGGTACTGCAGCGTGCCGGCGGCGACCTGCAGGTAGGCCTGCAGCGGTCCATAGCTGGCGATGACCTCCCACTGCACGATGAGCGAGCGATCGACGGACGGCGGCGCCTCCGGATTGACCGCGCCCGGCCATAGGTAGGCCGCCGAGTTATTGAGCCAGTAATCGCCCGCGGCGTCGGCGGCAGCCTGCATGATCACCGGATACTGGGTGTCGGACGGATCGGGAAACTCCGGCGGCGCGGGCAGCGGGCCGAGCACCGTGGCGTGGTTTTTGGGCTGATCATCGGCCGGCCACTTCTCTTGCAGCAGGTCGGGGGTGGCGTCTTCCCAGGTGCTGAACTCCGGGGTGAACGACGAAGTCACCGACGGCCCATACTTCCAGCCGAGCTGCCGCAGATCCTTGCGCCAGTAGATGGCCACCGACTGCGTCTGCACGCGGCGGATTTGGGTCGCCATCGCCCCCCACTTGTCCGGCTGCTGCGCCATGAGCAGCGGCGCGACAAAGCGGATCATCGACGACGGCATGGCGAACACCACCATGTCGAAGTCGCGCCCGGCCAAAAGTTCATACGTCGGACCCGTGGGCGGAGAGTAGAACTCGCGATAGCGATGCCGCGGCTCGATGATGGGATCGACCAGCTGTTCGTAGCGCGGTCGATCCGGCCAGACGTTGCGGCCGTTGAGGATGTCGAAGGGCTCATAGGCATCGTCGCCGGCCCGCACCTGCACCTGCCGCTCGATCTGCACGCTCGCAATCGTTTTTCCGTCGGCGCCGGGCATGACGTTGCGGACCTTTTGGAAGAACTTGAACTTCACCCCGCGGGCGCGCAGCGCGCCATAAAACGGCGCGATGAACGAGTCGCCGATCTGCCAGGCCAGCTGATAGGCGTAGGTCCCCTTGGTGCGCAACACGATGTTCTTGATCGACTTGAGCGCCAGCCCCGCCGAGGTATTGGGCCGGCTCTTATCGCCGTCGGTGAAATTGACGATGGCGTCGTACCACATGGCGATCGGCGGCGAGTTGCGCGCCTGCTCGGTGGCGCCGTGCCGCAACAGCCACTCGCGCAGGTCGTAGGCGTCGATGCTGTCCCAGCCTTTGGTGAGCACGTCGTCGCGGAGATAGCCGATGCCTACGGTCATCGCCAGATCAAAGAGAATCCACGCCCGCAGAAGCTCCAGGTGGTTGTCGACAAACGGCCGCACGAGGCACCACACCGCGCCGCGCAGCACCGCGAGCTGCCGCGCGATGCAGTCAAGGAGCCGCTGGCTCGGGGGTCCGGCGCCGATGAAGCGCAATAGAGCGATAAGCTCGGCCAGGGCGCACTTTATCACGTCGTTTATCGTATTGGCGACGGTCTGGCGCACCGCGTGGGCGATGCGCTGGCAGAAGGTCGGATTGAGATGGGGCGTCGGAAAGACGCCGAGCTTCTGCAGCGCCGCCAGCGTCCGCCAGCCGCACACGGCTTCCACAAGGAGCTGCACAAGCTGGGTAAACATATCCAGCACATTGGGCTCTTGCGTCTTATCTCCCGGCACCGCCCCGTTGGTCGGATAGCGGATCGGCCAGACGGTCCAGTTGCCCTGAAAGAACTGGAGCAGCATGAGGTTATAGCGCGGCACAAGCTGCTCCGCGAAGGTGCCGTAGCCGGCGATCTTCAGCCGCTCAAGCTCGTCGTAAACCCCCTTTAGGACGTCGAAGGCGGCGTTATAAAGGCCAAACAGGAAGTGGGTGCCGTTTTGCTCCACGCGATATGTCGGGGGAATTCGTCCCGTGGCACACAGACCGCCGGCCTGCCAGCCGAGCTGGTACAGCGTGATGTCGTAGCGGTCGGCGTCGGGGCCACAGAGAAGCTCCCAGGCCGTAGTCATGCCCGCGGGTCCCGCCCCCAGGATGGCCACGCGCACCTTGCTGTTTGCACCGGTTGATTGCGTCATGTCTGCACTATATCAACGCGCCCGAATATCGGTAAGGAAGCTTGAGCATCCCCCCGGCCTGCGCTAGGCTAGGGCGCCGCGGGCCGGAAAAAGCAGACCAAAGAAGGAGGGGCGTATGGCGCCTAAGATCAAAGTGGCCATCCTCGGCGGAGGACCGTCGTCTCTGACGACTGCCTACTGGCTGTCATCGACCCCCGCGCTGCGCGAGCGCTACGACCTGCACGTCTATCAAATGGGCTGGCGGCTCGGCGGCAAGGGGGCGAGCGGCCGCGGGGTCTATAACCGCATCGAAGAGCACGGCCTGCATATCCTGTTTGGCTGCTACTACAACTTCTTCTCGATGATGCGCGAGGTCTACGGGTCCATCGAGCGGCCGCCGAGCTGTCCGGTCACGACCTTCAACCAGGCCTTTTATCCGCACAGCTTCGCGGTCATCGAACATTTTTTCCAAGGGCGGTGGGAGAAGGTCCAGTTCCAGCTGCCGCGCAACTATGCGGTGGCGGGGCTCGGCACCGGGCTCAATAGCTCCGGAGCGTACTTCGTCGAAGCGGTGCAGGTGCTGATCGAAGCGGTCGCGGGGTCGCGCACCTTGAGCTGGTTGCAGCAGTGGTGCTTCCCCAGCGGGCGGGCGTGGAACCGCGGACGCAGCGGAATTCCACGTCAGGGGGAGGCGGACTTTCTCGTCAACCTGGCGGTGGCGCTGGTCCACGCGGAGCTGGAGCTTCTCAACAAAGGAGTGGAAGCCGTGCAAAAGTGGGCGCCGCGGCTCCTAGAGCTGCTGTCGCGGCTGCGCGCGGCCATCACCCAGAAGCTGCTTTTCATCACGCAGTGCGACTTCGATGCGTGGCTGCTGGTCACAAGCCTTGACAGCATCACCGCCATGCTCATCGGCATCATCGTCGACAAAGTCTACGCGCCGGGCGGCCTCGCGGGGATCGATCAGTACGATTTCGCAAAGTGGCTTGAGTCCCACGGCATGCAAAAGGAGTCGGATCGGACCCCGTTCGTCCAGTTCATCTATGATGCGGCGTTCTCCTACTTCGACGGCGTAAGCGACGGCGGTGAGCGCATCAGCGCCGGCACCACCATCGGCATCATCCTGCGCATGGGGCTGGCGTTCGACGGCGCCGCCTATTACAAGATGCAGGGCGGGATGGGCGACATCGTCTTCGCGCCGCTTTATCAGCTGCTGTGCAACCGCGGGGTCAACTTCCACTTCTTCCATAAAGTGGAATCGCTGCATCTTGATCCGGGCGCCAAGTTCGTACAGAGCATCAAGCTGTCGGTGCAGGCCAAGGTCAAGGATCCGGCCCGCGGTTACGTGCCGCTCTTCGACGTCAAAGGCCTGCCGAGCTGGCCGGCGGAGCCGCTGTGGGATCAGCTCCAAGACGCCGAGTACCTAAAGCAGTTTAACCTGGAGTCCTATTACTCCGGCTACATCGGAGAGCCATACCAGCTGGAGTGCGGCCGCGACTTTGACAAAGTCGTCTACGGCGCCCCGATCAGCACCGTGTCGTTCCTGTGCCAGGAGCTCCTAGCGGCCAGCCCGAAGTGGCGGACGATGCGCGACCGGGTCATGGCGATTCAGACCGTCGCCTGCCAGGCTTGGCTGACCGGGGATCTGCGCCAGCTCGGGTGGAATCGGCCGTCGCCGCTGCTCAGCCTGTTCGTCGATCCGCTCAACACCTGGGCCGACATGAGCCAGGTGCTCGATCGCGAGACCTGGCCGCCCGGCTATAAGCCAAAGGGCGTCAGCTACTTCTGCGGCGGCCAGCCCGGACCCACGTTCTGTCCCCCGGTCAGCGATAAGGACTTTCCTAATCGTTATACGGAAAAAGCCCGGCTGCAGTTCGCGTCCTTCCTGTATGAGCACATGAGCACTCTGCTGCCCGGCACGGTCAATCCGCTCGAACCGCCGCACCTTGACTGGAACGTGCTTGTCGATCCCGATGGCCACAACGGGCGCGATCGTTTCGATGCCCAGTACTTTCGCAGCAACTGCGAGCCGCACGAGCGCTGCACGCTCTCGCTCCCCGACACCAACCAGCACCGGCTGGACGCCGGCGATACGGACTTTTCCAACTTGATCGTCACCGGCGACTGGATCAAAAACGGACTCTATGCCGCATGCATGGAGGGCGCCATCGTCAGCGGCGTCCTGGCGGCCCGCGCCGTCTCCGGCGAGCCCTTCCCGATCATCGCCGAGCTGGATTACTGAGCGCGCCGCGCCATCGCAACCGCCGACCGTGGACGACGCTCTACAGAACCAGGCTCTCGCGTCCCGTGCCGCGCTCATCTCCGGCGCCCTGCGCGGCGCCGCGCTCCTTGCGCTTCTCCGCTCCGTCCCTTTTTGCGATCGCGACGTTTTTGTCGATACGCTCCTCGGGCTGGAAGAGCCGCCGCCTGACTCGCCCGAGCTCCCGCGGGGCGCGGTGCCCTACCTGCCGTGCGGCGTGGAAGAAATTCTGGAGCTGGTGCTCAAGGTGCCGCTGCAGCCGGGTGACCTGCTCGTTGATCTCGGCTCCGGGCTCGGCCGGGTGGTGATGCTCGCGCATCTGCTCTCCGGAGCGCGCGCCTGCGGGATCGAGATCCAAGAACCGCTGGTCCGCGCCGCCCGGACCCGCTGCCAAGCGCTGGCCCTTTACGCCGTCACCTTCCTGCACCAAGATGCGGCGACGGCGGCGCTTTCCGGGTCGGTCTTCTTTCTCTACTCCCCCTTTGGCGGCGCCACCCTGGCGCGCGTCCTTTCCCACCTTTGGGAAGTCAGTCAGCGAAGCGCGATCGTCGTCTGCGCGGCCGGGCTCGAGCTGCGCGGCGTGCCCTGGCTCATCCCGCGGCAGACCGCTAGCGCGCTATTGACGATCTACGATTCCAGCGCTCCCGGCGTCCCGCCGCGCTCAGCGGTTCTGCTCCGACTCTAGCAGCGCTCTGAGGGCGAAAAACGCGCGCCGATGCGCTTTTTCCGCCGTGCGCGCGACAAAGGAGACGAGCAGGCGCGGCGCCGTTACCGTCACCTCTTCGCATAGGTAGGTGCCGCCCGATTCCGCGGCCCGCCAGGCGGTGTGATTGCGCAGATGGATTTGCGGCCACTGCCAGGCCTCCAGCAGCAGCGACTGCGACCCCGCTGCGGCCGTGGCGACATCATAGGTGAAGGAAAAGGAAATCGGCCCGAGCGGCAGGCGATCTGTGACCTTGTACCAGCGCCGCTCATCCGCCGGCGACACGAGCGCTCCGGAGCGCGGCGGGCGGCGGCGGATCGCGGTGATGAGCGGATGGATCTTGCCGTAGTTGGCAAAGTCGCTGATGAAGCGGCCGACGCGCTCTTTGGGGCTGTCGATGTGCACCTCTAAGGTAAAAGTCTGGGTTTTCACCAAAGCCTCCTTGCGCCGCAACGCCGGCCAGCAAGATCTCGCGCGGCGCCGAGTCCGTCAAGGCAGCAGAAGCGCCCGGACCGATGCCGCGCCGCTCGCCCCACGTCGCTAGTAACAGGCTTGATCTTTGTGACCGAGCGCCCTACAGTCCGCGCCATGAGGGACGAAATTCAGCAACCGGCATCGCAAACGCCGTCCCGGCTTTTCGATGTGAAAGGCTTTCTTCAGACCATGATCACGCTCGCGTCGGCCTCGCTGGGCCTGGTGGCGGCCTTGGCTTGGAACGATGCGATCAAGGCAGCCATGATCGCGGTCTTCGGCGAACACAAGACAACGGCCGGGCTGTTCGCTTACGCCATCTTGGCGACCGCGATCGCGGTGATAACCGTCGTGCTGAGATCGGAAGAGCGTCGTGTAGGGAAAGAGTGTCTTCGCCTGTGTAGA
>CALFML010000033.1 GCA_937879845.1 uncultured Myxococcales bacterium | reverse complement strand
GTTATCTGCCGCTTATCAACATCACTTTGGTTTTCTAAAATTGATTATCAAAAAATATTTCTCGTTTCATGTGTCAAAACGTCCGTTAGTTTGGTTTAAGACTTTAACCCACCACTGTCTCTGCTCAAGGATTGTTCCGGTGATAAAATGTAGGAGTAACAACCATATTGACGATCGGAGCGCGTAGCGCCGTAATATCTTTATGACCGATTCATCCGTATTACTCATCGAAGGAACAAAGAAACACGAACAACTCCTGCGTCAGGGCGAAGAAATGTACATCTGTCGTTACGAGCCCGGGCAGTCAGGCAAACCAAAGGAGCTCAAAGACCCAAGGGATGTGCGCAACGAGGAAAGCGGCGTCTCGATGATCACGGAGATCTCGCCGCGGGAGCGCCAGTTCGTTACTCGGTCGCCTTACATTTCGCAAAAGCACGCAGTGCTCAAACTGACCGCGCGCGGCAAGTTCGTGGTCAAGGATCTGGGGAGCGCCAATGGAACGTGGCTCCGCCTGCCGGCGCATCAGGATGTGGAGCTGCCTGATAACTTCGCGCTGCTTCTGGCCAAGGATCTGGTCGTGCAGCGGCGCACCCCGCTCTGGCAGACCACCCCGGAGATCGGCAGCTTCGGCACCGCGACGGACTTTGCCGCGTATATACACTCGCAGCTTTATGACTACGTCGTCAGCGCCCGCGTGGTCGGTACGGACAGTCCGGAGGTGCTGCGGGAAAACAACCTGTGCACCAAGCTGCCGCTTCTGGCGCAGCCGGGCAGCCGCGAGAACGCCTACCTGGTGGTCACCTGGCGCCTCTCCACGTTCGATATGGCGCTGGAGCGCTGGCTCCAGGCCTGCGTATTTCTTTTCAACAGCGGCCCGCCGGCTGATCATCCGCCGCTGCGCGATGAGATGCCGTGGGAATATGTCGCCGCCTCGCCGGAGCGCAAGCACGTCCTCAAGCTCGCTCAGTGCGTCGCCCGAACCGGCGGCACCGTGCTGCTTTATGGCCCCAGCGGCGCCGGCAAGGAAGTCCTGGCGCGCGATCTCCATCAGCACAGCTCGCGCGCCAAGAAGCCCTTTATCGCCGTAAACTGCGCCGCTTTGCCGGCCGATCTGATCGAAGCGGAACTTTTTGGCACCAAGCGCGGCGCGTTTACCAACGCCGTAGATCGCATCGGTCTGTTTGAGCGCGCCAAGGACGGCACGCTGTTTCTGGATGAGATCGGGGAGCTGCCGATAAACCTGCAGGCCAAGCTCCTCCGCGCCCTCGATCAGAAAGTATTTCGCCCGGTCGGCGATGTCGAAGAGCGGCAGGTGCGCGCCCGGATCATCGCCGCGACCAACCGTCACTTGGAGCAGATGGTCCAGGCCGGAACATTCCGTGCCGATCTGCGATTCCGTCTGGTTGCGGTGCAGCTGGAGCTGCCCAGCCTGCGCTCTAGCGATGTGGCGGCGCTCGTACCGCATCTGTGTAATTCGCTGGAGACCGATGGCTTTCCCGCGCTGCCCCGAGGAGACGGTGCAGACCCTCAGCCGGCTTGCGGCGCAAGCCCAGTGGCCGGGCAATGCCCGCGAGCTGCGCTCCGCCCTGGAGCGCTTTCTGACCTTCCGAGATCAGAGAAACTCGATTGAAGAGAACTGGAATAAGGCGCGGCAGAGCAGCTGGCCGATCACCCACAGCGGCAGCAGCACCGCACCGCTGCCGGCCGAGCCGATCGCCGAGCTGCCGATGACTCTGGGCCAGGACTTCGATCGGCTGCGCGACCTGCTGTTCCTGGCCGTGGCGCGGCGCGTCCTTGTGCCCTACCACTGGGGCGCGCTCAAGGAGCTTGGCGACAAGATGGGAATGACGGGGGCCGGAGCCGCGGCGCGACTGCGCAAGCTGGCGATCGGCACCGATCCCCCGCCGAGCGCCGCCCAGATCGACTCCGAGATCGCCGCGCTTCAGACGGAACTACAGCCGCGGCTCCCGCTTCTGCGCAGTCTTCTCGGACTCTGAAATCCCTTTTCACACCGCTGCGCCGGCCGCGGCGCGCAATGGTCTGAGCCGCTACCGGGTGAGACCCGGCAGCGCCGCGGCGGGCGGTCGTGACGACTTGCGCAGCGCGTGCTGGGTCGCCAGGCGCAAAATCTCGGCATCTTCGAAGCGGCGCGCGACCTGGGGCTGAAGCGCTTTCTCGATCACGCTCCACAGCGCGCGCGGCACGTCCGGCCGCAGCTGCGCCATCAACCCCCGCAGCTGGCGATGCTCTTGAACGGCGATGCTGGCAAACAGGGTCCCATCGGGCGCGCAGACTTGCAGCGTCAACATCTCCAAGAGCAGCAGGCCGAGCGCAAACACATCGCTGCTCGGATGCATGCGCTCACAGTCGCCGGCCGCCTGCTCCGGCGACATGTAGCCGCGCGTCCCGACCGGCTCTCCGGTCGCCGTCTGCTGCCGCTCGCCAAGCCGCGCCACGCCGAAGTCCACGACCTTCACGATCGAATCGCCGCTTGGCAGAGGGGCGAGCATGATGTTATTTGGGTGAAGATCAACCTATCCGTTCCCCGTCGCTGACGATCCCTCCTTATACCCCGTGGGAACGATTGCGGAACGATTCACGCTTATTTTGGCGCGCCGTTTTTCCTCTCCGATTCTAACAGCTCCAAGAGCCGCGCAAGCGTGCTGTCGTCCAGCTGCTTGAGCTGCTCTTGGACCTCGTGACGGTCCCTAGACCGGTCTCCCTCTATCATCCCCAGCACGCGCGCCGTCGCCGCATTCGCCACCGCGGCGCGCTGCGCATAGTGCCGCTCCGTCACCGCGAAGGAGTGATGCCCCAAGTTCGCCGCCACCGCGTGCGACGCGGCTCCCGACTCCACGGCCAGGGTCGCCCACAGCCCCCGCAGCGAGTGCGTGCAGACGCTCGGGACACCGGCTCGCTCACACAAGCGATGCACCATCTCCCACATGCTCTGGTGGGTATATCGCCCGGCCCTGCGCCGGGTCCTGAACAGCCGGTCGTCCGGACATCGATCTGACGCGAGCTGGCTCAGGTAGGGCTGGATGACCTCAGGCACCTCCAGTCTGCGTCGAGCATTCGCGGTCTTTCCGGCATCGATCCACAGATAGCGGGCTCCATCATCAAGGTCGCGCACGACTCGGTCCAGCACCTCTCCCGCGCGCAGGCCCATCGTCAGCGCCAATAGCGCACCGATCGCCAGCGGGTGCTGCCGCTCCTCAAAGTAGCAGGGCCGCTTGGGTGAAGCGCCGCGCCTCCTCGATGCGGAGCTGCGGTTTGCCGGCGCTTACCCGACCTACGGGCTTCACATCACGGAACGGCGACGCTCTGACATGGCCCTGCCGCGCCGCCCAGCGTAGAGACTACCCATGCGAAGCGATCGTCTACGGGATGCCATTGAAGTAGTAGGATCATCCCAATGATCGGACGGGCACGTCTACTCTACTTCCACGCCCAACAGGACCAGGCGTTCTGCCAGTCCCTGGAGAAGCACCTCAGCTCCTTGCGGCAAGAGGGTCTGCTGCAAGACTGGGAGAAGGCTCTCTGCTTGGCGGGGACGAGATCGCGGTCAAGCTCCAAACGGAGCTCGCCCGCGCCGATGTCGTAGTGATTCTCCTGAGCGCTGACTTTCTCGCCGAAGAGCGCAGCCAGGCGCACATCGATCTTGTGCTAGCCGAGCGAGAGAAGCGGCACTTGATTATCGTCCCGGTGGTCGTGCGGTCTGTGGACTGGCTCCGCAGCCGAATAGGGCGCTTTTACGCGCTACCTCGCAACGGCAAGCCGGTTGCCTCGTGGGACTGGGCCGATGATGCCTGGTTCGATGTGGTCGAGGGCCTGCGCCGGTTGATCCCGCAACGGCCGCAGGAACATGGGTATCCGCTGAGAATCGCTAGACTCGGTTTTTCCAGCGACGATATCGGAGGCAAGAACGCGAGTTGGCTGAAGTGCGGCAGCCCATAGTTCGCAGTGATCCCGGCTCACATACCCTACCGCTTGCGGCTGAAGTGCTCATAGAGCGCCTCGAAGACCTCGCCGCCCTGGGTCATGCGCACCTCATCCTCACGGTGGCGCTGGGCGATGCCGGCGATGAGGCTGGCGATGCCCGGTGCTTCGGAGCGGCCGAACTTGCCGTCTTTGAGATCGATGTCGTGAACGATCTCGGCGATGGGGGTGAGGGCGCGGTCATCCAGGTTCAGCCGCTTCAGCAGGACCTCGAAGCTGCACAGGTCCCCTTCGTGCGTGAACTCCGCTTCGAACATATCGAAGCGCAGCTCGCCGGGCTGCGGCGCGTAGTCCTTGCCGGGAACGAACTTGAACTGCGCCGCAGGGTCGATGAAGCGGCGGATGAGCCAAGCGCAGGCCATGCGATCGACGTGGATTCCCTTGCGCGTCACCCAGGTCCGCGCGCAGTACTGGGAGGCGCTCGCGGTCGGCCGGGCCGGCGTCGCCTTGGCAGACCTTGTGCGCTCCTCGATCTGGGACAGCAGCGCCTCGGCATGGAGTCGCCCGGTGGCGCCGAAGAAATCGAGGGCGGCGATCTCGGTGAAGCGCCGGCGCAGCCGCGTCAAGTCGCTTCCGAGCTGGGCCCGCTGCTCTTGGGTCTTGTGGGGGGCGCTCTTCAGCAGGGCCTTGGCCTCGTCCGCGAGCTCCTGGTAGTTGGCGTCTCGCGCCTTGTGAAACAGCGCCTCGACTTCCGCATCGGTCAAGCCATCGACGAGCCGCGCCTCGCAGATGGTGGCGTCTCCACCATCGGTGACGATCTCTCGCCGCACCCACTGGAAGTCCTCGAGCGTGGAGTCGCTCACCGGCAGGACATAGACGGAGTTCTTGAGCGCGACAGAACCGATGCGCGCCAGCCGCCGTCCGACCTTCACCCGGAAGTAGTTCGGCTTGGGCGGGATTTGATGAATGAGGAGCAGCCAGCGGCCAGCGTCCGAGTCAGCCATGGTCGTGTAGTTTGTAGCCGATTGGCGGCGCTTTGTCGCCCGCGATGTCGGAACTACTTTCCACCCGCCACCGCCGCTGCTGGTTTCGTTTGAACGCGGGTCCCGGTCAAAAGCTCCTCTCGCCCGCGCTTGAGGACCGGAACGCCCGCCTGCAGCGCGCCGAAGATTTCGAGTCGCTCCCCCATCGTCGCACCGAGCTGCACCGGCACCTGCTCCAGGGCTTCGTCCTTGACGCGCGATACGAAGGTCCGTTCGGTCGTCCGCACGACGGCCGTGATCGGGACGAACAGCGATGGATCGGCGCGCCGCACCGGCCACTTGACCGCCACGAACATGCCCGCGGCAAGCTTGCCGGCGCCGTTATCCACGTCGAGCTCCACCGGCATCGTGCGCGTGCGCGGGTCCAAGGAGCGGGCGACGCGCTGCACGCTGCCGCGGAACGCCTCTCCCGGCCAGGCGCGCACCGTGAACTCGACGAGCGCGCTCTCCTTGATCGACCCCACATAGGACTCCGGAACCGCGACGTTCAGCCGCAGACGCGCCACTTGTTCGATGCGCAATACGGGCACGGCGCTGCCTCCGGCCGGCGGGCCGACCAGCGCGCCGGGGTGGACGCTGCGCTCGGTCACGACGCCATCGAAAGGCGCCTTGAGCACCAGGTATTCCTCCAGCGTGTGCAGGGCGCGCAGGCGCGACTGACTGGCGCGGGCGGCGGTCTCGGCCTGCTCGAGCTCGTGCTTGGAGACGGCGCCCGGGGTCGCGGCGGCGGCGCGCAGGCGCTGGAAGGTGCTCTCATCGGCCCGCGCTTTGGACTCGGCTTCGGCGCGCTGCGACAGGAGCTCCGGGGCCGACAAGCGACCCAAGATCTGGCCGGCCTTTACGGGACTGCCGCGATCGACGCTGAGCTGCTCGATGAAGCCCTGAACGCGCGGGAAAAGTGCCACGGACTCAAAGGGCGTAAGCTCCCCGCTGAGCGGAACGGTAGTAGAGAGAAGCTTCGCCTCGATCGGAACGGTCTCCAGCGCCGTGGCGCTCTCTTTCTTCGCGGCCGCTTCAAGCGGCGGCGCTTGCGGACCAGACGGCGAACAGGCGGCCAGCCAGCAGGTCAGTCCCAGGATCGGGCACTTCATCGCGCTTCCTCCTGCACAGAGGCATCATCGGAATCATCAGGATCAAGGGAGGGATTGCGGAACGGACGTGAGCTGCCGAGCAGGTTATAGAGCACCGGCAGCACGAGCAGCGTCGCACCGGTCGCGGCCACGAGCCCGCCGATGACCGCCCGGCCGAGCGGCGCGCTCTGCTGACCGCCCTCACCGATGCCGAGCGCCAACGGCAGCATGCCAGCGACCATCGCCAGGCTCGTCATCAGGATCGGACGCAGGCGGCTCTGCGCGGCCTCCTGCACGGCGGCCTCCCGCGCCTTCCCCGTCCGGCGCTGTTCCCGCGCGAAGCTCAAGAGCAACACCGCGTTGGCGACCGAGACGCCGATCGCCATGATGAGGCCCATGAGCGACTGCACGTTGAGCGTGGTCCCGGTCAGCCACAGCCCGAGGAGCGCGCCGCAGAGGACCGCGGGAAGGACCCCGAGCACCATCAGCGGCTCGCGCAGCGACTGGAAGTTGGCCGCCAGAAGGAGCAGCACGACGACCACGGCCAGAAGCAGTCCTTCGCGCAGGCTGCCGAGCGTCAGCCGCAGCTGCTCGGCCTGCCCACGGAGCGAGACCGTGGTCCCGCGCGGCGGGGGTCCCAGGTCGGCGATGGCACGCTCGACGGCGGCAGCGGCTCCGCCGAGGTCGTTGCCGGCCAGGTTGGCGCCCACCGGGATGGTGCGCTGGCTGTTGTAGTGATCCACTTCGCCGAACGTCTTGCCGGCGCTGACCGTCGCCAGATCGCCGAGCAGGGTCGGCGCGCTCGCGTCCGGCATCACCGGCAGGCTGCGCACGTCCTCTGCAGAGGCGATCTGATTCTCCGGCACGCGCACGGCGACGCGATAGGGGACGCCGTTGACTGGGCTTATCCAGAAGTTGGGAACCGTGAGCACGCTCGATGAGGTGGCGGTGACCAGGGAGCGGCCGACGCGGTCCACGGTCGTGCCGAGCTGACCGGCGCGCTCGCGGTCGATGGTCACATCCAGCGTCGGGTAGTCGAGCGCCAGTGGGATCTGCACGTCGCGCAGCATCGGGAGGGTGCGCATCCTGCCGACCAGCTTCTCCGTGAAGACGCGCGTCTCGGCCAGATTGTTGCCGGCGACGTTGATCTGAATGGGCGTCGCGGCGCCGAAGTTTAGCACCTGCGACACGATATCGCCCGGCTCGAACGAGAACCGCACGGCCGGGAACTGCTCGGCCAGCCGGCGGCGCAGCGACTCTTCCAGCTGGGCGATCGGCGGGCGCGGGCCGGGCCGCAGTGCGATCAGCAGCACCGCTTCCTGCGGACCGCTGTTCCAGACATAGACCCCGTTTACCGGATAGGACCACGCCGGATTGCCGATGTTGGCGAGCGTGATGCTCACGCGGGCGTCACCGACCTCTCCGCGGATGGTCCGCTCGACGGCACGGACCAGATCCTCGGTGCGCTCAAGTCGGGTCCCATCGGGCGCGCGGATGCGCAGCTGCAGCTGTCCGTTGTCGGCGCGCGGGAACAGCTCGGTGCCGAGCCGTGCGCCGAGCGGCAGCAGGGCGGCGCAGAGCCCAAGATACGGCACCAGCACGAGCCACCGCCGGCGCAAAAGGCTTGCGCAGAGCCGACCATAAGACTCCTGAATCCGGGCAAACAGGCGCGGACTCGCGGTGTGCTTTCCGCCGCGTAGGAGCCACACGGAGAGCACCGGAACCAGCGTGCTCGATAGGAGATAGGACGCGACCATGGCGAAGCCGACCGCCAGCGCCAGCGGTGGAAACAGCGCGCGACCGATGCCGACCAGGAATAGGGAGGGAAGAAACACCGCCAGGATGCAGAGCATGGCCAAAAGGCGCGGCAGCGTCACTTCGGCCATGGCATCGACGACCGCCCGGCCCGGCGGCTTGCCGCGGGACAGGTGGGCATGGATGTTCTCGATCGCGACCGTGGACTCATCGACCAGGATTCCGACCGACAGCGCCAGCCCGCCGAGCGTCATGATGTTGATGCTGTGACCGCAGAGCCGCAGCGCCACGACCGCCGACAGCACCGAGAGCGGAATCGTCACAAGTACGATGAAGACCGACCGCCAGGCGCGCAGAAACAGGAGCACCATGAGGCCGGTGAGGATCGCGCCGAGCGCGCCCTCTGTGAGCAGCCCGCGCAGGGCGCCGCGGACATACACGGACTGATCGAACTCAAGGCGGAGCGCGATATCCGGCGGCACCTGCGCCTGCATCTTAGGCAGCGCCTCCTTGACCGCGTTCACCACGTCGAGCGTGGATGCATCGGCGCGCTTGGTGAGCGGCATGTAGACCGTGCGCCGGCCGTTGACGAGTGCGATGTTGTAGACGATGTCGGCGCTGTCCTCGACACGGCCGACATCGCGCAGGAGCACCGTGGGACCTGGGCCCGGGCGCAGCGGCAGCCGCTCCAGATCGGCGAGCTTCTGCGCGGTGGCGTTGGTCGGGGCGATGGTCGTGTAGTCGCCGACCCGCACGTTGCCTGCGGGCAGCGTGAGGTTGCCGCGAGCCAGCGCGGTCGCCACTTCGTCCGGAGAGATGCGGTAGCCGCGCAGCTGCGCGGGATCGAGGTAGACGACGATGGTGCGGACCTTGCCTCCTGAGGGCGGCGGCGCGGAGACTCCGGGCAGCGTGGCCAGGAGAGGCCGTACGCGGTAGAGCGCCAGATCCTGAATCTCAGCGTCGCTGCGCTGCTCACTGGAAAAAGTGAGCTGCCCGATCGGAATCGAGCCGGCGTCAAACCGAACGATGAACGGCGGCAGCGTCCCCGGCGGCATGAAGGCGGTCGAGCGGAAGGCCATCGCCGTCACCTGCGCGACCGCCTGCGCGATGTCGGTGCCGGCATGGAAGTACAGCTTGAGCATCGCCATGCCTTGGATGGACTGCGACTCGATGTGCTCGATTCCGGCGATGTAGAGGAAGTGGTACTCGTAGTAGGTGACGATCTGGGACTCCATCTGCGTCGGCGCCATGCCGCCGAAGGGCTGCACGACGTAGACGACCGGGATGCCGAGGCTCGGGAAGATATCAACGGGGGCGCGGCGCAGCGTCAGACCCGCGAGCAGCAAGATCGACAGCGCCAAAACCACAACGGACAAAGGGCGCCGCAGCGCAGCCATGACCAGGCCCATGCGTCACCTCGCTCCTTGTTCGTTCCCAAACGGGGCCAGAAAGGGGGCCAGAAAGGGGGCCAGATCGCCGAGCGCCCTGGCCAAGAGCAGCCGCGCCCGCAGGATTGCGATGTGGAGATCGGAAGAGCGTCGTGTAGGGAAAGAGTGTCTTCGCCTGTGTAG
>CALFML010000032.1 GCA_937879845.1 uncultured Myxococcales bacterium | reverse complement strand
AAGCCCGCCAGGACGATGAAAATCCAGGCCGTTACCGTGACAAACGTGGATCGCGTGGCAATGGAATTTTCAGTGGACATTGAAGGCCGCGGCAAATGAAAAACGCGAGCTTACCGCCTTTGCGGGCGCATCAACAATTCTCATACTTCCAATGCCGCGCCTTGCCTTCCGCCATCCACTCCTCGATGCACGGTTCGGCATCACTCGCGACGACCAAGTCTTCACGGACGCGGAACTTGACGATCTGATCGGGGATTTCGTGCGTGCCGCACGGGTTGCCCGCGAGGCCGGCGCCGATTTCGTCGATTCGCTGCTGCCGGGCGGCGCCGCCGCGAAGCCTGCTCAGCCTCCCGCGGATGCCCCGGCGAAATCGGCGGCCGCTGACCCGCCGGCCGTTGCGTCCACCGCCAACCCACCCGCCGCCGAGACCGCACCCGCCGCCGCTGCCAAATCCGGCGAAGCCACCGCCCCGGACGGCGCCCCGGCCGAAAGTGCCTCTTAACTACTATGAAACTGGGGGCTCTGCCCGCCCCCCCTGCGCCCGGCCGCGCCGGCCTGCGCCTCCCCCCACCGCGCGCTTCCTGCGCGGCTGTTTCATCCGCCGCGGTGCCCGCAGGGCATGATGTCTACTCCGGCTGGAGCACGGCGATCCACGGCAGGTTGCGGTAGCGCTGCTTATAGTCCAGCCCGTACCCGACGACAAACAGATCTTCGATGGTAAAGCCGAGGTAGTCGATCGGCACCTGCTTCTGCGTCCGCGCCGGCTTGTGCAGGAGCGAGCAGAGCTTGACCGACGCCGGCCGCCGCGTCGCCATGTTCTCCAGCAGGTAGCTCATGGTCAGGCCGGTATCGACGATGTCTTCGACGATGAGCACGTGCTTGCCCTCGATGGGGTTAGTCAGATCGGCGGTGATCTGGACGACCCCGGAGGTCGTCGTCGCGTCGCCGTAGCTTTGCACCGCCAGGAACTCGCACGAAATCGTCGAGCCCGGAAGCCCGAGCTCGCGCTGCGCCAGGTAGATCTGCCGCGTCAGATCGGCGACGAACATGAAGCTGCCCTTGAGCACCCCCACGACCGTCAAGTCTTTGCGACCGTAGTCGCTTGCGATCTGGCGCCCCAGCTCGGCGTTGCGCGCCGCGATCTGTTCGCACGAAAGCAGCTGCTTGAGATTGGGTTCGATAAGGGCCGCAGAACTCCCGCTCGGCATCTGTGGTCACACTCCGCAATGGGTTTTCAGTCAGATGAGATTTCGCGCCGACCCGGCTGCCGGGCCGCTAGACAAACGAGTTGTTGATCACTTCGCCAAGCCCGCCGCCGCCCGGCACGATGTAGTGGTGCTCGGTGAGGCCGCGCTCGCGCTCCCAGTGGGTGCCTGGCACCGTCTCCAGCACGTCCGGATCCGACAGCCCGCGATCGAGCCTGAGCGCGTAGACCCGCACTTCGGGGTGGTGGCGCGTAACATGGCGCAAGTATTCGGGGGTGACGACCAGGTGCACGGCCAGCACTTTCCCCGGCGTCCCCTGGACCTCTTTTTGGTAGTGGTTGAGCACCCGGCTCACCGTGGATCCGGTCGCGCCCATCGGATCCGGGATGAGCATCATCGCCCCCTCCACCGAGCCGCCGATCTTGGACGCATAAAGCCCCGCCCCGGTCACCCGCCCTTCCGGATCGATGGTCCGCCCGAGCGACAGGTGATCCTGCCGCACCCCCGCCGGATCCAGCACCTGATTGAGAAAGTCGAACGAGACCTGCGAGGGCAAAAGGCCGGCTCGCGCCAGCGCGACCACCACCGCCGGGGTCGTGCGGGCGATGAGCTCCCCTTGGTAGATTCCCATGGGCGTGGCGTCGATCATGCGCGTCGGCACCCGCGATTTCTGCCGCGGGAACTCGGCGGCGACCACCGCATGGACCAGCACCCGATAGAGCTCCACCGCCAGGCGGTTGACCTCCGGCTGGATGGTCCCGCTCGCGCACAGCTTGGCGAGCAACGACAGCGACAGGGGATCGCGCAGGATGTGCACCGCCTCGCCGTAGCGGTGAGTGATTTCGCTGAGGCTGTAAGGGACGGACGTGAACTGACAGTCTGCAGGAGTCGGCGTCGTCATGGCGGCGCAACCTAGCAGAGCCGCCCCGCGCAGTAAAGCTGCGCAAATCACCGTCGCCCATAACCTTTTTGGCGAGCCTATAGGCCAGGCCGGCGCCCGAAAGCTCAGGCGTCCGCTGCCGCGCTCAGATCATAAGAGGGGGCGCCTCGCTCGGCGCCGCCTCAGGAGCGACGGAAAACCGTGGCCGCGGCAGCCTGATCGGTCGCGAGCATGACGATCTCGCTGATGTTGACGTGCGCGGGGCGGGTCAGGCAAAAGAGGATCGTCTCGGCGATGTCCTCCGCGGTCATCGGCGTCATGCCCTGGTAGACCTTGTCGGCGCGGTCGCGGTCGCCGCGGAAGCGGGTGACGCTGAACTCGGTCTCGACCATGCCCGGTTCGATGGTGGTGACGCGCACGGGGCTGCCGAGCAGGTCTTGTTTCAGGCACTCGCCGAGCATGCGCACCGCGGCCTTGGTGGCGCAGTAGACGTTGCCGCCGGCATAGCTCTGGCGGCTGGCGACTGAGCCGAGGTTGACGACATGGCCGCGCCGGCGCTCGACCATGCCGGGCAGGACGTGGCGGGTGACGTAGAGGAGGCCCTTGACGTTGGTGTCGATGACCTCGTCCCATTCCGCCGGCGATCCTTGATGGAGCTTATCGAGGCCGCGTCCGAGTCCGGCGTTGTTGATGAGGATGTCCACCTCGCGCCACTCGGGCGGCAGGGCAGAAAGCGCGGCCAGGGTCGCGTCGCGCTCTCGGACATCGAGCCGCAGCGTGTGCACCGCCGGAGATCCGAGCGGCCCGAGCGCGCTCGCCAGCTCGCGCAGGCGCTCGGTGCGCCGCGCCGTCAAGATCAGCCGTACGCCGGCCGTAGCCAGAGCGCGGGCGCAAGCGGCTCCGATCCCGCTGCTGGCCCCCGTAATGAGGGCGGTCTGCCCGGAAAGTGAGGTCAAGCGACTAGACATAGCTGCGCATCATGCCAGCGGCCCCGCGGGTGGCAACTTTGCCGCCGCGGCACTGCCGGTACGCTCGCCGTTCATGCGTGCGCCCGCGGCTGCGGCAGGGCATGATGCGCCGCATGCTCAGTGCCCCCGCACCACCATCTGATGATAAGGCGCCCGCGGCGCCGGCCGGTGAGTCGCGGCCGGCGCCGATCTACACCCAGCGCCGCGACCACGCCCTGGCCGAGGTTGCCGAGCGCGAAGGGCAAGCGCGACGCATCGGCAGCTTGCGGCTGGCGGCGTTTTTGACCGCCCTGGCCGCCGCGACGGCCGCCTACGAAGGGTTTCCCGCGGGCGTGCCGGCGCTGGGGATGGGACTGTTCGCGGCGGCGGCTCTCGTGGCGTTCGTGTGGCTCATCCTGCGGCATGACATGGTGCTGCGGCTGCGCGACCGGGCGGCGGTGCGGGCAGAGCTTAACCGCCGCGGGCTGCGCCGGCTCGATGGCACCTGGGTCGACGATCCCCTGCCACCGCCGGCGGAGGCCGCGGCGCCGGCACAGCCTGAGACTCCGGGTCCGCCTTATGCCCGCGATCTGGACGTCCTCGGGCCGGGATCGGTGTGGCACCGCTGCGACGCGACCACCACGCGCTACGGCGAGCATGCGCTGCGCCGGGCACTCAGCCGGGCGGCGGCGCCGGCGCTGGACTTGACGGCGGCGCGGGAGCTGCAGGCGGCGGTGCGGGAGCTTGCGCCGATGCTCGCGCTGCGCCAGGAGCTGGAGGTCAGTGGCCGCCTGCTTGCCGATCGCAAAGGGCGCAAGCCGGATCCGGAGCCGTTCGCTCGCTGGGCGGCGGGTCCGGAGGTGGTGCCGGCGGCCTATCGGGCGGCTCTCGTGCTGCCGCTGCTGACGGTGCCGGCGCTGGCGGTGCAGCTGGCGCATCCGCTGCACTCTCTGGGCTATGTGGTGATGGGGCTGCTCGCGGTGCAGCTGCTGCTCCTTCTGGCGACGGGAACGACGGTAAACAAGCTGGTCGAGATCCTGGCCACGCGCGAGCGCGGGGTATCGGAGTATGCGGGCATGTTGGCCCTGCTGTCGGCGGCGCCGCTGCAGACCCCGGCCAACAAAGCGCTGCAGGCGGCGCTTGTCACCGACGGCCGCGACGCAGTGCACGAGCTGCGCCGGCTGCACGATCTAGTCGGCTACCTGGAGCTGCGGCGCCACGTCTTGCTGTGGTTCCCGGCCAACGTGCTGCTGCTGTGGGATCTGTTCTTCGCTCTGCGCATCGGCCGCTGGCAAAAGCGCGCCGGCCGGGCGGTGCGCGGCTGGCTCGAAGCGCTAGGGGAGCTGGAGTCGCGCAGCAGCCTGGCGGGCCTGCACTTCGATCATCCCGACTGGGCTTGGCCGGAGTTTACCGCCGAGCCGGCGACGCTGTGGGCGCAGGGGCTATCCCATCCGCTGCTGCAGGCGGCGCGGCGGGTCGGCAACGATGTCGAACTTCCAGGCTTGGGCCGCGGCTTTCTGGTCACGGGCTCGAACATGTCGGGCAAGAGCACGCTCTTGCGGTCCATCGGCCTCATGCAGGTGTTGGCCTGGGCCGGCGGACCGGTGTGCGCCCGCGCCGCGCGGCTGGCGCCGATGCGGCTGCGGACGGTGGTGCGCATCGATGACAACGTCCTCAAAGGGGTGTCGCACTTTTACGCCGAGCTGCAGCGGCTGAAAGAGACCCTGGACGAGGCCGATCCGCGCCTTACTGCGACCGGCGGACCGCTGTGCTACCTCCTCGATGAGATCTTGCACGGCACCAACACGCGGGAGCGCGAGCTCGGGGCGCGGCTCGTGGTCAAGACGCTGTGCCGGCGCGGCGCCACGGGGGCGGTATCGACGCACGACCTGAGCCTTGCCAGCCTGGAGCAGGACACCGGCGGGGCGGTTCGAAACGTCCACTTTACGGAGTCGGTGCAAGACGGCGCCATGGTCTTTGACTACATCTTGCGGCCGGGCCCGGTGCAGACCACCAATGCCTTGCGCCTGATGCGCCTGGTCGGCATCCCGCTCGACTGGGACGCCGAGCCGGAAGCAGCGGTCAAAGAAACATCGACCTTGCAGCATTGACAGCCGGGAAAACCCCCTTAGCTTGAAGAGTACGCGTGAGGCATGGTGCCCACGCCAGCAAGACCCGCTGGGAGCGACCGCCCTGGCGAGAGGAGAGCACACATGTATCCGGGACTGATCTTTTGGTGGAACAAAACGCATCGCTCACAAGCCCACGGGGCCCATGGGGAGCGAGCGTGGGCTGGCTGCGGAGCCGGAGCGGAGGCCGGTGCCGCGGGGCCGGGATGGAGCAGCCACACGGAGCGCCAGTCGGCAGCTGACGGTTGCGGCGATTCGGTCGGCGGTGGGTTCGGGGTGCGGCGGCCGCTGCGGTTTCTCGCCTTCAAGCTGCAGCTGAGTGATTCGCAGGTCGGAGAGTTTGCCCGCATCTTGAACGAACTCAAGACCGAGCGGGCGCAAGCCGATGTCGATGATCGCCGGGCCCTGGCGGCGCTGGCAGATGCGGTGTCCGGTGGTACCTTTGAAGAAGCGCGGGCGACTCAGGCCGCGGCGCAGCGGGTGCAGAGCACGCAGCGGCTGCAGGATGTTGTGGTCAAAGCGCTCGGCCGGATTCACGCCCTGCTCAATCCGGAGCAGCGCGCCAACCTGGCCTACCTCATTCGGACCGGGACTCTGACGCTTTAGTGGCTAGCTTTCTCCATAGTGCGACCCTCGGTGGGAACGAGCTCGGTGGTGCGACGGCCAGGTGGCCGGAGCGCCGGGATGAAGCAGGTCGGGGCGCGACCGCATCGTACAATAAGAGACGAGGCACTCCGCGCACTGCACTTTCATCGAGCGACCGGTTGCCACCCCTTGCGAAAGGAGCTCGGGAACGCGCGATCTGGGGATTTCTTCGGAAAAATGAACCGCCCGGCAAGGCCGTGGCGAGAATGGCTCCGCCGGCGCGATAGCAGCCGGCGGGGTCGGTGAGGAACCCATGTTTGAACCAAAAGTCAGTCACAGCGAGTCCGCTCCCGAGCTGCCGGTCCTGCCGCTGCGCAACCTCGTGCTCCTGCCCGGCATCACGATGCCCATCGAGGTTGGCCGCAAGAGCTCGCTGCGCATGCTCGAAACGGTCGTAAAAAACCACCCGCCCACCCTGCTGGTCACGGTGCAGCTCGATCCGCAGACCGAGGATCCGCAAGCCGCGGATCTCCACCCGATAGCCGTCCAGGCCGAGGTGCTGAAGGTCGTGCGCACCGGTCCGGACAAAGTGACGGCGGTGCTCAAGGGCGAGCGGCGGCGGCGGTTCGAGATCGTCCACACCGAGCCCTACCTCATCGCCCGGTCGCTGCCGGTGGCGGAGCAGAACCTCGACAGCGTGGAGACCATTGCGCTGGCGTTGACGGTCAAGGACACGGCGCAGAAGCTGGCGGCGCAGATCCAGCTGCCGGACATCGCCCGCTCGGTGATGCCGGTGCTGGAGCAGACGCGCGAGGCGACGCTCCTGTCCGACTTGGCCAGCGCGCTCCTCGACGTGCCGATCAGCGAGCGCCTGACGCTCCTGCATCAGCTGGATGTCAAAGCGCGTCTTGGCGCGGTGCTGGCGCTGCTGCAGCGTCAGGCTGAGGTGATGAGCGCCAAGGAGCGCATCGACAAGCAGGTGCAAAATGAGTTCGCCCGCCGCCAGCGGGAGGCCGTGCTGCGGCAGCAGATGAAGGCCATCCAAGAGGAGCTCGGTGAGGGCGACAGCGACAAGGATCTGACGCAGTTCGCCGAGCGCATCCTGCAGGCCAACATGCCGCCGGAGGTCGAGAAGGTCGCCAAGAAGCAGCTCGACCGCCTGCGCAACATCCCAGAGGGCTCGCCCGAGGGGTCGATCCAGCGCACGTATCTGGAGTGGCTGTGCGATCTGCCGTGGGACAAGCGGACCCAGGACAAGCATGATCTGGCGGCGGCGCGGGCGATCCTCGATGCCGACCACTGGGGTCTCACCAAGGTCAAAAAGCGCATCATCGAGTACCTGGCGGTGCGCAAGCTGGCTCCGAACAAGAAGGGGCCGATCCTGTGCCTCGTCGGTCCGCCGGGCGTCGGCAAGACTTCGCTCGGACGGTCGATCGCCACGGCGCTCGGGCGCAACTTCCACCGCATCTCGCTCGGCGGGGTGCGCGATGAGGCGGAGATCCGCGGCCACCGCCGTACGTACATCGGCGCGCTGCCGGGCCGCATCATCCAGTCGATGAAGCGCGTGGGGACCAAGAACCCCGTGATGCTGCTCGATGAGATCGACAAGCTCGGCGCCGATTACCGCGGCGATCCGTCATCGGCGCTGCTCGAGGTGCTGGATCCGGAGCAGAACAATGCGTTCTCGGATCACTACATGGAGGTCGCCTTCGATCTGTCGGAGGTCATCTTCATCGCGACCGCGAACACGCTGGAGACCGTGCCGCACGCGCTGCTCGACCGCATGGAGGTCATCGAGATCCCCGGCTACACGATCTCGGAGAAGCAGAAGATCGCGGAGCGGCACCTCCTGCCCAAGCAGATCATCGAGCATGGGCTAAAGCCCGGTCAGCTAATAGTGACCGATGCGGCGATAAACGAAGTCATCGATCGCTACACCCGCGAAGCCGGCGTGCGCAACCTGGAGCGCGAGCTGGCCAACATCATCCGCGGCGTGGCGATGAAGATCGCCGAGCAGGGCGGCAACGTCGCGACGATAAACGACCGGCCGCCGCAGACGGTGGACAAGCCCGATGTCACCGAGCACCTCGGACCGGTGCGCTTCTTCCGCGATATCGCCGAGCATACGGCGATGCCGGGCGTGGCCACGGGTCTGGCATGGACGCCGGTGGGCGGCGACATCCTGTTTGTCGAGGCCTCAGCGATGCCGGGCAAGGGCAAGCTGGTGCTCACCGGCAAGCTCGGCGACGTGATGAAGGAATCGGCGCAGGCGGCGCTATCGTGGGTGCGGGCGCACTCGGCGGAGCTTGGCATCGACGCCAACTTCTTCGAGCTGCTCGACATCCACCTGCACGTCCCGCAGGGGGCGATCTCCAAGGACGGCCCGTCGGCCGGCAACGCCATCCTGTCGGCCATCGTGTCGCTTTTGACCGGACGGCGGGTGCGGCCGGATGTCGCGATGACCGGTGAGATCACGCTGCGCGGCGCCGTGCTGCCCGTCGGTGGCATCAAGTCCAAGATGCTGGCCGCGCACCGCGCCGGGATAAAGACCGTCATCCTGCCCGAGCGCAACCAGAAGGACCTCATCGAGGTCCCCGAGGAAGTGCGCAACGAGCTGACCTTCGTGCCGGTGAACAACGTCCGCGTCGTCCTCGACACGGTGCTGGAGCGCACGCCGGGCAGCCGCCTGTTCGCCTCGCCCGGCTCGGCGGACCCGACGGGCCTGGTGCCGCCGCAGGAGGTGCATGCCGGCGTCGTCAGCAGCGCCTCGATAGTGCCGAGCTCGTAACCCTCCCTGACCCACCGGCGGTAATTTGCCCGCCGGTGGGCGTCGTTTTTCGTGGCGCAACCTCCCCGGTTGTGCGATCTGCCAGACGATCCGCATTTTTGTCGGCGCGGTGATCCCCCGCACCGTCTCAAACTCCAGCTCGGTAGGTGCCTTTTTGTCACGGATGCTACCCATCTGTCTGCGCGCCGCGCGGACTCATAACTTACGGTCTGTGGATCTGGAGCTGCCCGCCGGGCAGTTCGTCGCCCTCACCGGCCCCAGCGGCTCGGGCAAGTCGTCGCTGGCCTTCGACGTCGTCTATGCCGAGGGGCAGCGGCGCTACATGGAGACGCTGTCGCCCTACGCTCGCCAGTTTTTGCCACAGCTGCCGCGTCCCGACGTGGACCATGTCAGCGGCGTTCCACCCGCGATCGCACTGTCGCAGCGCATCAGTCGGGCCGGCGCCAACTCGACGGTGGCAACGGTGACCGAGGTCGCACACTACCTGCGGCTCCTGTATGCCAAGGTAGGTATTCCGTACTGTCCGACGTGTGATGAGCCGGCGCAGGCGACCTCGACGGACGCGCTGACGATGCTGTTTCAGCAGCTCGGGGATGCGCCGCACACCCTGTATGCCCCGGCGGTGCGGGGTCGCAAAGGCACGTATCTGGAGGTCTTTCAGGCCGCGAGCCGTGCCGGCATTTCCGAGGCCAGGGTCGACGGCAAGCTGGTGCCCACCGAGGCGCCGCCGCGCCTGCTCAAGAGCGCTGAACACCAGATCGACCTCGTCGTGGCGCACGGTCGGCCGGCGCAGTTTTCGCGGGCTCAGATTGACCTTGCGATCCAGCTCGGCGACGGCAATG